>JBQCJR010000865.1:0-12522 GCA_051952595.1 Kofleriaceae bacterium | reverse complement strand
GATCGCGGCGCACGGCGAGCTCGCCGAGAACCTGACGCGCTCGATCTCGAACACCGTCGAGGCCGACGCGAACGGCGCGGCGACCCGGCTCGCGAAGGCGAGCCAGGCGCTCGAGGTGTCGCGCGCGGTGACCGCGCACGTGCTCGCGCTGGTCGGCTCGCAGGCCGGCTGAATCGATCTCCGCCCCTGTAACGGCCGCGAGATCGGGCGAACCAACCAGCGAGACCGAAGACCGAAACGGTCGCAACGACAACCGGGCGGCGCCGAGGAGGATGCCCGCCAGCGACGGACCGATCGGTCCGCGAGGAGCACATCATGGCGATTTCAGTGTTGACCAACGTTCCCTCTCTCAACGCGCAGCGCAACCTCGCCTCGACGCAGGCGTCGCTCGCCCAGTCGATCGGCAAGCTGTCGTCTGGCCAGCGCATCAACAAGGCCGGCGACGACGCCGCGGGCCTCGGGATCTCGGAGAGCCTCAAGGCGAACATCCGCAGCCTGTCGCAGGCGCAGCGCAACGCGAACGACGCGATCTCGATGTCGCAGGTCGCTGAAGGCTCGATGAACGAGATGCAGGGCATCGTGTCGCGCATGCGCGAGCTCGCGGTGCAGTCGGCGAACTCGACGCTCGGCGCGACGGAGCGCGGCTACATCCACACCGAGTTCCAGCAGCTCGGCCAGGAGATCGATCGGATCGGCCAGGTCACCGACTTCAACGGCCAGAAGCTGCTCGATGGCAGCGCGTCGGCGGGCCTGACGTTCCAGGTCGGCATCCACAACTCGGCGAACGACCGGCTGTCGATGAGCATCACCCGGCTGACCACGTCGACGCTCGGCTCGACGTCGATGCACATCGCGTCGGCGAGCCTGTCGACCGCAGCCAACGCGCAGGCGGCGATCGGCGTGTTCGACAAGGCGATCCAGCAGCTGTCGCACTCGCGCGCCAAGATCGGCGCGACCCAGAACCGGATGCAGGTGACGATCAGCAACCTGAGCTCGTCGCACGAGAACCTGTCGGCCGCGAACTCGCGGATCCGCGACGTCGACGTGGCGTCGGAGACCGCGAACCTGACCAAGTCGCAGATCCTCAGCCAGGCCGGCCTCGCGGTGCTGTCGCAGTCGAACCAGCTGCCGCAGGCGGCGCTGTCGCTGCTCCAGTAGGCCGCGGCCCCTAGGATCCGACGATGGGCGGCATCACGTTCACCGGGCTATCGAGCGGGCTCGATACCGGCGCGCTGATCGATCAGCTGGTGGCCACCGAGCGCCGCTCGGCGGACGCGCTGGTCAAGCGACAGTCGGATCTCAACACCCACAAGAGCATCGTCGGCAGCCTGTCGACGGCGCTCGCGTCGCTGGGCACCGTCGCCAAGGGCATGGATCTCGCCTCCGAGCTCCAGCCGCGCACGGCGGTGTCGAGCGATACCAAGGTCTCGGTCGCGGCGTCGTCCTCCGCGGCCGTCGCGCCGCACGAGCTGCGCGTGGTCCAGCTCGCGCGCGCGCAGGTCACCAGCTCGCGTGGGTTCGCCACGGCGGGCCCGGGCACGCTCGGCGCGGGCAGCGTCACGATCTCGGCGAGCGGCGCGAACAAGAAGATCGAGTGGACCAGCTCGGACTCGCTCGCGGACATCGCGAACCGGATCAACGCGGCGGACGCCGGGGTCTCGGCGTCGGTGGTGTTCGATGGCGCGGAGCACCGCCTGGTCACCACCGCGAAGGCGACGGGCACGGCGCGCGCCGCGACGTTCAGCGAGACCGGCGATGGCCTCGGGCTGGCGGATCCGGCGAACGTCCGGATCGCGGCGCGCGACGCGATCGTCGAGATCGACGGGATCTCGATCACCCGCGGCAGCAACGTGATCGACGACGCGATCGCCGGCGTGACGATCACCGCGAACGCGGCGCACGCCGCGACCGATCCGCCGGCCACGGTGACGGTGGATCTGGATCGCAAGGCGCTGACCGACAAGCTCGAGGCGTTCGTCAAGGCGTACAACTCGATCAACAGCGCGTTGCACGTGCAACTCGACTACACCGGAACGCAGAAGGGCACCAACACCCTGTTCGGCGATTCCACGCTGCGCCAGCTCCAGGGCGGGCTGGCCAACCTGTTCTCGAAGGCGTACGGCGGTGCGTCCCTGGCGGACATCGGGATCAGCCGCGACAAGACGGGCGCGATGACGCTCGACTCGGCCAAGCTGACCAAGACGCTCGCCGCGGATCCGCGGGCGGTCGAGAAGATGTTCGTCACCGGCAAGCTCGCGACGGCGGTCACCGACCTGACCGACCAGTACACCCGCGCGGGCAAAGGGATCCTCGCCGCCAAGACCCAGTCGATCACGGATCGCCACAAGGCGCTGCAGACCCAGATCGACCGCATCGGCCGCAACGCCGATGCGCTGCAGAGCCGGCTCGAGCAGCAGTTCGGCGCGCTCGAGCAGGCGATGTCCAACCTCAAGAGCCAGTCGTCCTATCTCACCTCGATGCTCGTCTTCTAGGAGCCTTCATGCACGCCCGCGCTGCGCACGCGTATCGCCAGGTCGACCTCGCCTCGGCGCCGAAATCCCAGGTGCTCGATCGGTTGTTCGAGCGCTTCCTCCAGGACCTCGACACCGCGCGCGCGGCGCTCGCCCGCCGCGACATCGCGGGCAAGGCGAGCGCGCTGGACCACGCGCTGCGGATCGTCGGCGAGCTGGCGGCGGCGCTCGACCACGACGCGGCGCCGGAGCTGTGCGCGAACCTGGCGGCGCTGTACGACTTCGTCGGGCACTGCGTGACCCAGGCGAACATCGCGCTCGCGACCGAGCCGCTGGATCGGGCGACCCGGATCATGTCCGAGCTCGCGGCCTCGTTCCGCGAGGCCCACGCGCGATGACAGCGCGTGGGGTGCTGATCCGCCTGCTCGACGCCACGCCGATGCCGCCGCCCGCGGCCGACGAGCCCGACGCCGACGCGCTGATCGCGGCGTGGACGCAGATCCACGCGCAGCGCCAGGCGGTGCTCGACGAGCTGACGGCGCCGCTGAGGGTCGCCACCGACGAGGAGCGCGGGCTGGTGCGCGCGCTGGAGGATCGCCGACGCGCCTGGCACGACGCGCTGGCCGGGGCGCAGCAGCGGATCGGCGCGCAGCGGATCGCGACCGGCAAGCTCCGCCGATACGCCCCGCCGACGGCGCTCTGACGATCGATCGTCAGCGCCGCCGACGCCGGGCGGCGGACGGCCGCCCAAGTAGGCGAACGGACGGGCGGTTCGCTGGCCCGTCGCTCGCAGTGGAGCGCCTGTGATGCCCCCGCTGCCCTACGGACGCCAGACCATCGACGACGCCGACGTGGCCGCGGTGGTCGACGCGCTGCGCGCACCTCTGCTCACCTGTGGGCCGCTGGTCGCCCGGTTCGAGCTCGAGCTCGCGCGCTGGCTGGGCGCTGCGCACGCGAGCGTGTGCTCGAGTGGTACGGCGGCGCTGCACCTGGCGTACGCCGCGCTCGGCATCGGCGAGGGCGACGAGATCATCACCACGCCGATCACGTTCTCGGCCACGGCGGCCGCGGCGTACTACGTGGGCGCGACGGTCCGGATCGCGGACGTCGATCCACGCACCGGCAACCTCGATCCGGGCTCGGTGGAGGCGCTGATCGGCCCGCGCACCCGCGCGATCGTACCGGTCCACCTGGGCGGCCTGCCGGCGGATCTCGACGAGCTCACCGCGATCGCGCGGCGCGCCGGTGTGGCCCTGATCGAGGACGCCTGCCACGCGCTGGGCGCGACCTACCGCGGCGCGCGGATCGGCAGCCGCGAGTCCGATGCCGTGGTGTTCAGCTTCCACCCGGTCAAGCACATCACGACCGGCGAGGGCGGCGCGGTGATCGCGCGGGATCCGCGGATCAAGCAGCGGATCGATCGGCTGCGCCAGCACGGCATCGAGCGCGACGCCGCGCGGTTCGATGCGCCGCCCGACGGCCCGTGGGTCTACGAGGTCCAGGAGCTGGGCTGGAACTACCGGCTCTCCGACCTGGCGTGTGCGCTGGGGATCGCGCAGCTCGCCCGGCTCGATGGGTTCCTCCGCGATCGCCGCGGGCTCGCCGCACACTACCGCCGCGAGCTCGCGCGCACGTTCGGCGCCGACGGCGGCGTCGAGCCCTCGGCCGAGTCGCCAGATCGCGAGTCGGCCTATCACCTGTTCACGGTCGCGATCGACTTCGCGCGGTTCGGAACGACCCGCGCCGAGGTGATGCGCCGGCTGTCCGCGGCCGGGATCTCGACCCAGGTCCACTACATCCCGCTGCTCCAGCACCGGCTGCACGCCGCCCGCTGCCCGGGGGAGGGCGAACGGCCGCGCCCCGGCGCCGATCGCTACTACGCCCGCACCCTGTCGCTGCCGCTCTACCCGGCGCTGTCGCCCGCCGACGCCTCCCGCGTCGTCGAGGAGCTGCGCCGCGCGCTCGATCTCTCCGGAGGATCTCGATGAAGCTCCCGCCGCGCTCGCTCTCGCAGTCTGCCTCGACCTCGGTGCTCGACGGCCAGGTCGTGCTGGTCACCGGAGGCACCGGCTCGTTCGGCCGGGCGTTCGTGCACAAGGCGCTCGAATCGCGCGCCGAGAAGATCATCGTGTTCTCGCGCGACGAGCAGAAGCACTACGAGATGGCGCGCCGGTGCGACGATCGCCGGCTGCGCTACTTCGTCGGCGACATTCGCGATCGCGATCGCCTGCACACCGCGCTGCGCGACGTGGACATCGTGGTCCACGCCGCCGCGATGAAGCACGTGCCGATCTGCGAGTACAACCCGATCGAGGCGGTGCAGACCAACGTCAACGGCGCGCGCAACCTGATCGAGGCGGCGATGGCGTGTGGCGTCGGCAAGGTGCTGGCGCTGTCGACCGACAAGGCCGTGTCGCCGGCGAACCTGTACGGCGCGACCAAGCTGTGCATGGAGAAGCTGCTCACCGCGGCGAACGCGTACGCCGGCGATCGGTGGACGCGGTTCTCGCTGGTCCGCTACGGCAACGTGATGGGCTCGGCCGGCAGCGTGATCCCGCTGTTCCGGTCGCAGAAGCAGGGCGGCCAGCTGACGATCACCGACGCGCGGATGACCCGGTTCTGGATCGAGATGCCCGAGGCGGTCGCGCTGGTGCTGCGCGGCCTCGAGCTGATGACCGGCGGCGAGATCTTCATCCCGAAGCTGCCGACCTCGGACATCGAGACGCTCGCCGAGGCGGTCGCGCCCGGCGTGCCGCGGCGCTCGGTCGGCATCCGGCCCGGCGAGAAGCTGCACGAGACCCTGATCTCGATCGAGGAGGCGCGCCGCACCAGCGATCTCGGCGACGTGATGGTGGTGTGGCCGGAGTTCCAGTTCCACCAGATCGCGCCGGGTCTGCGCCCCGGCACGCCGCTGCCGGACGACTTCGTGTACTCGAGCGATCGCGCCGAGCCGCGGCTCGATCTCGACGCCACGCGCGCGATGGTCGAGCGCGTCGCGTGACCCGCCGCCGCGTGGTGTTCCGCGCCGACGCGTCGCACGCGCTCGGGTTCGGCCACGTCGCGCGGATCTGCGCGCTGATCGAGGAGACCGAGGCGCGCGGATTCGAGGCGGTGGCGCTGTTCGGCGGCGAGAGCGGCGAGCTCTCGCGATGGGCCGCCGCCCGCGGGATCGCGGCGCAGATCGGCGCGTGGCGCACCGAAGATCTGGCGCGCGCCGCGAATGATCCCGCGGTCGCGGCGGTGGTGGTCGATGGCCCGCACATCGCGCGCGCGGCGCGCGCCGAGCTCGAGGCGATGTCCGGGCGGGTCCACACGATCGTCGTCGACGATGGCGGCGACCTGCCGCTCGCCGTCTCGACCGTGGTCAACCACAACTTCCATGCGCCAGATCTGGCGGCCGGATATCGCGCCGCCGGGCGCGCGTTGCTCGGCCGGCGATACGCGCTGTTGCGCCGCGAGCTCCGGCGCCATCCACGCGGCGCGTGCGCGCGAGGTCCGCGGCGCGGCGAGCGACTACGCGTCGCGATCACCTTCGGCGGCAGCGATCCCGCCGGTGCGACGGCGAGAACTCTCGCCATGCTCCCCGGGGCGTCCAATGCTCGCCCGCTCGAGGTCCTCGTGATCACCGGGCCGGGTTACCGCGATGCTGCGACGTTGAGCCCGGCGCTCGAACGCATCGTGGCCGCCGGCCATGTCGTCGAGCGCTATCACGCACCTGACGATCCCGGGGCGCTGTTCGCGTCCGCACACGCCGCGGTGTGCTCCGCCGGCGGCACGCTCGGCGAGCTCGCGTATCTCGGCTGCCCGGCCCTGGCGTGGGCAATCGTGGATGACCAGACAAGGCCCGCTGCCTCGCAGCACGCAGCAGGGCTGATCGCCGGAGGCGGCGCGTGGTGGGCGCGCGACGAGCAAGCGCGTCGCGACGAGCTGCACGCCTTCCTCGTCGACGACGGCGCACGACTGACGTTCCGCGAGCGAGCCCTCGCGACCGTCGACGGGGACGGCCCCCGCCGCGTCATCGAGAGCGTCCTCGCGGCCGATTGACACCAAGCACCACCGGTGACAGCGTGGTCGGAGGCGGGTTGGAGGACCGAGGCGGTCCGCGCGATTCCGTCGAGGAGCACATGACGGACTCACAGGATCTCCGCTCGGCGTTGATCGAGAGCTTTCCAGCACGATCCATCGAGCGTACGGATCTCGAAGCGCCTTCCGAGCGGTGGGGCAACTACGACGAGGCCGAGGCCTGGCGCGCGGATGTGCTGGGCAAATCGTGGCCCGAGTTGACGGCTGCCGTGCTGGAGCGCCACCACGGCGCTCTCCGCTACGCCGGCAATGCGACGTTCGCGCTCCTGCTTCCGGCCTATCTCCTGTACCTCGTCGAGCATCGCGCGTTCAACGAAGTGCCGTTCACCGTCGCCGGCGAGCTGAAGCGCTACGGCGATCGCGTCAACCTGCGAATCTTCGACGACCGCGTCGCACAGCTGACCGCGGATCAGCGCAGCGTCATTCGCGACGTGGTCTCGTCGTTGACCTCGCGCGAGCCGATGGAAGCGGTGATGACCGCTGCATTCGAGAGCTACTGGAAACACCTACCGTCGTGAGGAGGGCAGATGAGGGTGATGCAACAGGTCGTGGTCGGGGTGCTGGCAGTCATGGCGTTGCATTCGGCGCGCGCGTGGGCGGACGATGAGTACAACTTCGAGACGCACTCCGGACTGAGGGGATGCGCCAGCATCGTGTTCCGAGATCGACGCGATCGATGCCACGACCTCTCGGCAGAGAAGAAGTCCTTCTGTGTCGACAAGCGGCTGCGCTGCGAGCTCTCCGAACAGAAACGTACGCTCGAGAAGTACAAGGAGGCGCAAGAGCGTCTGAAGTCGATGAACGAGTCGGACAAGCCACAGATGGAGGAGAAGATCCGCGACCTGAGGCGCGAGCTCGACGACCGAAAGGAGCTCGCGAAGGCGGCGCTTCCCTACGCCGACGGGTGCAACAAGGCACGCGAGGCGGTCCAGACCTGGTTCCAGGACACGATTCCATTGACCAGAGCGGCGGGCGAGAACGCCACGAAGCGACGCCAGGTTCTGCTCGAGAAGCTCACTGAAGCCGAGCGACGGCGCAACGAAGCCAAGGAGAAGCGCGACGCCAATCCGAATGACAGCGAGCTCCAGCGTGAATTCGAGAGGGCGATCGAAGAGGTCCGGAACGTCGAGCGCGAGTTGGAGCGCTTCAACCAGAACAATGGCAAAGACATTCCGTACTACGTCGACAGACTGGTGAGGCACTACGTGGACGAGCGCGCGAGCCACGAACAGTCGATCGCGGACGACAACAAGCACTACGAGAACTGCAAGGAGATCGTGAATCTCAGCTACTGAGCTCTTCGCGCAGAGGAGAGCGCGGCGCGTCCGGCGCGCCCCTGTCCCACCGGGCGCTGCGCGCTACAGCTCGCAGTTCACTTCATTGCCGTCCGTGGTCGTGTCGAGCAGGATATCTGCGTCCCCGGGGCCGCAATCGATCACGTCCGCGCCGGCGTTGCCGTCGATCACGTCGTCGCCGGCCATGCCGAAGATCGTGTCCACTCCGGGGCCGCCCTCGAGCTGGTTGTCGGCGGCGTTCCCGGTGATGTGGTCGTCCCCGGCGCCGCCGATCAGGTTCTCGACGTCGGTCTTGATCAGGTCGCCCTCGCCGGGCTCGCCGCTGCCGGTGAGGCCGTCCATCACGACCACCAGGGCGTTGGTGCGCGCGGAGTAGTCGACGGTGTCGATCCCGGGGCCGCCGTTCATGGTGTCGAGGCCGCTGTCCGCGCTGCCCTCGTCGAACGTGTCGTCGCCCTCGTTGCCGTTGAGCACGTCGTTGCCGGCGCCGCCCTCGAGCACGTCGTTGCCGAGGCCGCCGCTGATCGTGTCGTTGCCGGGGCCGCCGTCGAGCACGTTGTTCGCCGCCGAGCCGACGATGGTGTCGTTGCCGGAGCCGCCGGTGACGTTCTCGACGTCGCCGAGGATCTTGTCGTTCTCCATGGTCTCGCCGTCGTCGGCGAGCACGTTGCCGATGTTGACCACGACGGGGTTGGTGCGCTGGGCGTACGACACGCGGTCGATCCCGGCGCCACCGTTGATCACGTCGGCGCCGCTGGTCGCGGGACCCTCGTCGAACACGTCGTTGCCGGCGTCGCCGTAGAGCACGTCGTTGCCGCGCCCGCCGATCAACGTGTCGTCGCCGGGGCCGCCGTACAGGGTGTCGGGCCCGGCGCTGCCGGTGATCGTGTCGTTGCCCGAGCCGCCCTTGACCACCTCGATGTCGGTCGAGACGCGATCGGCCTCGCCGGACTCGCCGTCGTCCGCCACCGCATCGATCGTGATCGTCAGCGCGGCGGTGCGCGTGGAGTAGTCGGCGGTGTCGGTGCCGGCGTTGCCGTTCAGGACGTCGTCGCCATCGGCGGTCGCGCCGGTGGTGAACACGTCGTCGCCGTCGCCGCCGTGCAACACGTCGTTGCCGGCGCCACCGCGTAGCGTGTCGTTGCCGGCGCCGCCGTACACGATGACGGAGGTCGGGAACGCCGCGCCGGTGGCCGCGCTGCCGGCGCCCGAGAACGTATCGTTGCCGTCGCTCATCGTGACCACGAACTCTTCGACGTTCGCGTACGCGATGTCCTTGAACGAATCGCTGTTGAACGTGATCCCGGTGGCGCCGAACACGTAGCTATCGGCGAGCTTGCTGCCCCGAATCTTGAGCGCGTCGGTGCCGCCGCCGAGATCCACGTCGATCCCGACGCCCGCGGCCACGCCAGGCGCGAACAGGCCACCCATGTGATCGATGATCAAGGTCTCCGCGCCCGCGCTGCCGGTGACCACCAGCTTCTTCAGCGTGGTGCCGGTCGCCGCGCCGCACGGGAAGCCGTTGACCACGATCGCGCCGCTGCTCGCCTTGGCGACCAGCGCGACGTCTCCGGTGTTGAGCGCGAGCGTCGCCACGCCGCTCGACGCGACGAACGAACACTGCAGGCTCAGGTCGGCGAGTCCCTCGGACGCCTCCTCGATGCCCTCGTACTCCTCGTTCACCGGATCGACCGGCTCGGGTTCCGAGGCACACCCAGCCAGCACGACGGCCGGCCACATCTTGCGAGTCAACGAGCTGAACCTGAACACTGCGTCCTCCTGGCGCTCGTGGCGAGCGCGCGTTGGTCCCTGCTTCGGCCGCGCCACGAAGATCTGGAGCCACTCGAAACCATCCGCGGGCGGCCGACTCGCTGGGCGATGTCCCGCTCCCTCCGCGCCGCGCTCGCGCTCGGCGTGCTCGTCGCCGTTGCACCCACCTCCGCCTCGGCGTACGAGACCAAGAAGACGTCGAGCGGCGCACCGCTGCACTGGCCCGCCGGCGCGATCGCGCTCGCGATGGCCTACGAGCCACACCCGGCCGCGGTCGACCCCGACGCCGCCGCCGAGGCCACGGCCGCGGCGATCGCGACCTGGCGCGCGGCGCTCGACGGCACGGGGATCGACCTCGCGGCCGCCCCGTCCGCTGCACCCGCGGCGCCGCACGACGGCAGCGACGGCAGCGACCAGATCCGCTGGGCGATCGATCCCGGTGATCCGGATCGCGAGCCCGGCGTGCTCGCGCTCACCTTCGTGTCGTACCGCGCCTCCGATGGCGAGATCCGCGGCGCCGACATCGTGCTCGATGCCGTGGACTTCGCGTGGACCACCACGATGACCGGCTGCCGCGACGAGTACGACCTCGAGAGCGCGCTCGCCCACGAGCTCGGCCACCTGCTCGGCCTCGCGCACTCGATCGGCCACCCCGACGCCACGATGTTCGCGACCGGCGACGCGTGCGAGATCGGCAAGCGCGACCTCAGCGAGGACGACCGCAGCGGGATCGATGCGCTGTATCGCACCTCCACCAACGAGCCCGACGCCGACGAGGCCGCGGGCGGCTGCACGGCCAGCGGCAGTGGCAGTGGCGCCGGCTCGGCGTTCGCGATCCTGCTCGGCGCGATCGCCCTCCGCCGGCGTCGCGCGGCGGGAGGGCTCGTCGCAGCGGCGATCCTGGTGACCTCCGCCCCCGCGCCGACCCACGCGGCGACCCTGCGCCGCCTCGAGCTCGCCGAGCTCGGCGCGACCGCGGTGGTGATCGCGCGCGGCAAGGTGATCGCCACGACGCCCGCCGCGGACTCGCCGCTCTCGACCGACGCCACGCTCGTCGTCGACGAGTGCCTCGCCGGTGCGTGCCCACGCGCGATCTCGATCCGGCGCCGCGGCGGCGAGCGCGGCGACCGCGGGCTGTGGGTCGATGGCGAGGCGCAGCTCGCGCCCGGCACCGAGGTCGTGGTGTTCCTGCGCCGCGACGCGCGTGGCCACCACCGCGTGCTCGGCGGGATCCAGGGCGCGTTTCGCGTGATCGACGGCCACGCCGTGCGCGATCTGCGCGGCCAGCGCGTGCTCGACCGCGGCACCTGGCAGGACGGGACGATCGAGCGCATCGAGCTCGCCACGCTGCGCCGCGCGGTCTCCCTCGCGCGCCGTGGATCTTGACGTCGCGCGCTCACCACGCCCGCGCCAACTGCCCGGATCCATTCGCTCCGTCGCGGCACGTGGCTTGCGAGGCCACGGCGCCATGCGAAGACGTGCACGACCTCTGATCGCCGCGCTCGGCCTGCTCGGGGCGCTGGGCCTGTCCGGCTGCGACCGCGGCCTCGGTGCGCCGTGTGCGCGCCACACCGACTGCCTCACCGGCTACTGCGCCGCCGACGGCACGTGCAGCATGCGCGCGAGCGACGCCGGGACCGACGGCGCCGAGCTCGACGCCGACATCGACGCGCCACGGTTCCCCAGCACGCCCGACGGCGATCTCGGCGACGACCTCCCCGACGCCGCGCCGGACGCGCTCGACGAAGGGCTGTGACCCGCGCCGACCCGGCGCCCTACGTCCCCGCCGCGGTCTCGTCGATCTCGCGGGTGATCCACAGCGGCATCGTCTGCTGCGCCGCCACGCGCGCCTCGCCACGCAGCCGCGTCAGATCGCAGTCCATCATCGCGCGCGCGAGCCCGCGGAACGCCGCCGCGGTGTCGTCGCGCTCGGCGATCGTGTTCGCGCCGGCGCGCAGGCCGCCCGCGAGCGCGGCCGAGCGGCGGATCGCGGCGATCACCGGCGCGTGCACGAGCAGGTGATCGTGGATCAGCGGCGACATCCGGCCGAGCGCCTGGGCGTCGCCGTCGCCACCCAGCTGGTTGCCGACCCGCCCGGCGCCGAACCGCAGCAGCGTATCCACGATCCGATCGGCGAGCGCGCCGTCCAGCGGGCGGATCACCGCGAGCAGCTGCGGGATCGTGCGCGCCTTGTGCTCGTTGGCGAGCGCCGCGTCGATCAGGCTGTGCTGGACCTCGTCGGCCGACAGCCGGCGGACCACCCGGTGCACACACGCCTTGAGCAGCGCGTACGCGTTGTGCAGCGACGGCAGCTGCGGAGTCAACACGAACAGCTTGAGGTCCGACGCCGCGACCAGATCGACCACGGTGAACGACGTCCCGGCCCCGACGTCGAGCACGACGCACTCGGCGTCGAGCCGCGCGATCGCGCGGAGCAGCCGCAGCTTCTGCGCCGAGGCGAGGTTCGCCGCGCCGGGGCGCGATGTGCCCGGCACGAGCGCGACGTTCGGCGCGATCGAGACCGCGGTCTGCTCGAGCGCCTCGACGCGGTGATCGAGGAAGTCGGCGAGGCCGCCCGCGGGGTGCAGCACGCCGAGCATCGTGTGCAGGTTCGCCGCGCCGAGATCCGCGTCGACCAGCGCGACCCGGCGGCCCAGCCGGCCGACCGCGATCGCGAGGTTCGCCGCGATCGTGCTCTTGCCGACGCCGCCCTTGCCACCGGCGACCGCGACCAGCCGAGGCAGCGCCCGTCTAGGCGGCGCGGCCATGCGGCTCCTGGTCGAGGCGCTCGAGCGCGCGCTCGAGCACCGGCGCGAGCTGGTCGACGACCGCGCCGCGCGGGGCGAACAGCGACGCCGCGGCGGCGAGGGAGTCACCGGAGCTGGCGGGGCGGCGGGCGAGAT
>JBQCJR010000864.1:0-9779 GCA_051952595.1 Kofleriaceae bacterium | reverse complement strand
CGCCGTCGCGGCCGAGCCCCGCGAACCGGGCGATCCAGGTCGCGCCGCTCGCGCGGACCAGGAACTTGCGCCGCTCCTGCTGCGCGATGCACGGCGGCCACGCCGCGGGGTGCACGCACTGCTTGGTGCGCCACGCCCCGGCGGACAGATCCTCGAGCGGCCGATCGAGCGGACCCACCAGGTCGACCAGCCACTGCGCGAGCCCGGCGTCCGGATCGAGCAGCACCGCATCCGCATCGGCGGGGTGGCGGCGGACGTGTTGCCAGCGCGCGCGGTGGCGCGTGCTCGCGAGCGGGCCGAGATCGCCGGCGTGGCCGGGGTACATCTCGAGCCGCTCGCGCGCCACCCCGTGGTGCTCGAGCAGATCCGCGACCGCGCCGAACGAGCTGCCCGAGAGCCCCGGTCCCTCGTCCACGATCGCGAGCATGCGGGCGCCCGTGGTCCACTCCGCGACCAGGCTCGGCGCCACCGCCAGCTCGCGGCGCAGCGGATCGCCGCGCGGCCGCACGGTCGCCGGAGCGGGCGCGCCGGTCGCCGCCGCGACCACCGCGGCGAGCCCGGTGCCGATGCTGCGGATCCCGATCACCTGGCGAGGCCCCGGCGCCTCGGCGATCGCGCGGCGCGCCGCCGCCAGGTACGCCTCGGGGTACAGCGCATAGAACGCGTAACCCTCGGCCCGCCGCAGCTCGACCTGGTCCGGCAGCGCCGCCTCGGCCAGCTCGCGCAGCCCAGCCCGCGCCCCGAGCGGGGCGACCGGCGCGAACCGCTGCGCCCACGATCGGGCGATCGCGCGCGCGAGCTCGACCAGCACGTCGATCGAGGCGTCGACGTGTGAGCTCCGCGCGTCGCGCCCGGTGCGCGCGAGCTCGACGTCGGCCAGCCCCTGGGCGAGCTCGCTGGCGTCGACGAACGCGCCGACCAGCGCCGCGTGGCGGGCGAGCCCCGCGGGGAGCGCCGCGAGCTCCGCCAGCCGGGCGTCCAGCTCGTCGAGCGCGCCGCGCGGATCGCAGCGCCGCACGTGGTCGCCGAACACCAGCATCAGTGATCGCGGTACGCGATCGACGCGAACGCGCCGAACGGTGGCGGGACGTGTCCACACTCGCGCATCCACCCGGCCCACGCCTCGAACTGCATCGTGTTCGGACACACCAGCGCGCGCCGGCCCTTGGCCAGCTCGAGCGCGTCGAGCGGCGCGTGGCCGCGCGCGACCAGCACGCACAGCGCGAGCAGCGCCGAACGCCCGATCCCGTGCTCGCAGTGGATCAATACCCGCCGCGCGGCCTCGAGGTGCGCCACCGCGAACGCGACGCCCTCGCGGATCATCGACGGGCTGATCGCGCGGTGGTCGATCGTCGGCAGGTGGAGGAACTCGATCCCGTGGCGGTGGAGCAGGGCGTCGTCGTCGCGCGCCTCGTGACGCACGTCGATCACCGCCGCGATCCGCTGCCCGCCGGCCAGCTCCTCGACGCGATCGCTCGTGAAGCTGCCGCCGATCGCCAGGTGCTCGGTGATCCAGCTCAGGTTCAACGCCGCCGCCGCCGTCGCGTTCGCCATCGCCGTCGTCATCGAGAGACTTCGTAGCGCCGATGGTCCGGCCCGGCACGCCGCCTCTCGCGGTTCGCACATTGCACTCGCGCGTGGGGTGAGCAGCCCACCGGCCAGCCAAGCTCCGGAGCCCGAGCGCGAGCCCACCGCGCGCGCGCTCGGGCTCGGCCTGGTGACCGGTGCGGCGGACGATGATCCGTCCGCGATCGGCACGTACGCGAGCGCGGGCGCGGCGCTCGGCGCGTCGTTCCTGTGGACCGCTCCGGCGACGTTCCCGATGATGTTCACCGTCGTCTACCTGTCGTCGAAGCTCGGCCAGGTCTCCGGCAAGGGCCTGTTCGACGTGATCCGCGACCACTACCCGCGGTGGGTGCTGTATCCGACGCTGATCGGCGTGTTGCTCGGCAACGCGATCGAGGCCGCCGCGGATCTCGGCGGGATGGCCGCCGCGATCCAGCTGCTGATCCCGGTGCCGTTCGTCCCGCTGGTGGTCGCGGTCGCGCTCGCGATCCTGGCGCTCCAGATCTTCGGCTCGTACCGGCTGATCCGCAACGTGTTTCGCTGGCTCGCGCTCGTGCTGTGCGCGTACATCGGCTCGGCGCTGCTCGCCGAGCCGGATCTGCGCGAGGTGGTCGCCGGCACGCTGATCCCCACGCTGCGCTTCGATCGCGAGTTCCTCACCCTGCTGGTCGCGGTGATCGGAACGACGCTGTCGGCGTATCTCTACACCTGGCAATCGAACGAGGAGGTGGAGGAGGAGATCGAGCACGGGCACACCGAGCTGGCGCAGCGCCGCGGCGCCACCCGCGCCGAGCTGCGGCGATCCCAGCGCGACATCCTGGTCGGCACCGGGTTCTCGAACGTGATCATGTACTTCGTGATCCTCGCGACCGCGTCCACGCTGTTCCGCGCCGGTCACCACCAGATCGACAGCGCCGCCGCCGCGGCCGCCGCGCTCACGCCGCTCGCCGGGCGCGCCGCGGGCCTGTTGTTCGCGCTCGGCATCGTCGCGGTCGGCTTCCTCGCCGTGCCCGTGATGACCGCCGGCGCGTCGTACGACCTGTGCCAGACGCTCGGCTGGAAGCACGGCCTGTACGCGCGGTTCCACGAGGCGCGCCGGTTCTACGCGATCATCATCGCTTTCACCGCGCTCGGCGTCGCGCTCAACCTGATCGGGATCAACCCGATGCGCGCGCTGGTGGTCGCCGCGGTGATCCAGGGATTCTCGACCCCGCCGCTGCTGCTCATCATCATGCTCGCGACCAACCGCCGCGAGGTGATGGGCGATCGCGTGAACGGCCGCGCGCTCAACCTCGCCGGCTGGGCGACCACCGCGCTGACGTTCACCGCCACGGTCTGCCTCGTCATCACGTGGTTCCTCTGAGCCGGTTTGGCTCAGCGAAACGCGTAACGTGCGGTTGCGACACACTTTTCGGTGGCCACGAAACGAGGCTGTGTTACCCCGGTCATTCGTTTCACCGCTCACCAACGCATTCGGTTCATCGTTGCCAGTCAACACCGCAACTCACACGTCTTCGTCCTTTTCCTCGTCCACCCCGTTCGGCGTCGCGCGTCCGCGCACGGACTCGATCTTCCGGTGGGCCTGGTCGTTCGGCCGGCCCTACCGCCGAAGCGTCGCGATGCTCGCTTTTCTGTCAGCTTTCGAGATCGTGCTCCGCGTCCTGTCCCCATGGGCGTTCGCGATCGTCGTCGACCACGCGCTCGGCGGCGCGGTCTTCCAGGGCACGATCGCACGCGGCATGACCGCGGTCGGCCTCGGCACGGATCGCACGACGCTGCTGATCACGTTCGTCCTGCTCGGGCTCGCGATGCAGCTCTCGCATCAGCTCGTGATGATGTTCCACGGCCGGCTCTCGGTCGCGATCGGTCAGCGGATGATCCGCGATCTTCGCGACCAGCTGTACGCGCACGTCCAGGCGCTCACGCTCCAGCACCACACCGCGACGCCGACCGGTGACGTGGTCCAGCGACTCGAGGCGGATACCCGCTGCGTCGAGCAGCTGGTGCTGCGTGGCGTGTTCCCGCTTACGTTCTCGGTGCTCACCCTGGTGGCGATGTTCGGCGTCCTGCTGACCATCGACCTGCCGCTCGCGCTGCTCGCGCTCGCGATCGTGCCGCCGCTCTACGTCTGGCTGCGGTTCTACGCTCGCCGCATGGCGCCGCGCGCCGACCACGCCCGCCACACCGACTCGCGGTTCAGCTCTCGGCTGTTCGAGAACATCACCTCGATCCGGCTGATCAAGAGCAACGCGCGCGAGGATCACGAGCAGGCGAGGGTCTCGCAGATCGCCGGCGATGCCGCGCGTGCGTGGATCAACGTCGGCTGCCAGAACTCCGTGTTCACGATCGTGAACGGCGTGCTGACCGTCGCCGGATCCAGCCTGATCGTCCTCGTGGGTGGCATCTCGGTGCTCGAGGGTCGACTGACCGTCGGGACGCTGCTGCTCGTGCTCGCGTACGTCGGCTTCGTGTACGGCCCGCTGTCGGCGATCGCCGGCACCACCGGTAGCCTGCAGCAGGCGCTCGCCAGCGCGCGCCGCGTCCGCGCCGCGTTCGCCGCGACTCCCGAGGCCACGAGCCCGCACCCGGTCTCCGCAGACCGGATCCGCGGCGAGATCCGCTTCGACGACGTCGCGTTCAGCTACGGCGACAAGCCGGTGCTCGACGGCGTCCATCTGACCGCACGGCCCGGCGAGGTGATCGCGCTGGTCGGCCCCTCGGGCGCCGGCAAGTCGACCCTGGCCAGCATGCTGGTCCGGTTCTTCGACGCCAAGCGCGGCGTGATCACGATCGACGACCTGCCGATCGACCAGTACGAGCTGTCCTCGCTCCGCCAGCAGACCTCGATCGTCCTCCAGGACGCGGTGCTGATGTCGGGAACCGTGCGCGATAACCTCCGCTACGGCCGGCTCGACGCCACCGACGAGGAGATCGAGCGCGCCGCTCGTGCGGCCCACGCCCACGACTTCATCGTGGCGCTGCCGAACGGCTACGACACCGAGCTCGGCGAGGCCGGGGCAGGGCTGTCGGGTGGTCAGCGTCAGCGGCTCAGCATCGCGCGCGCGTTCCTCAAGGACGCTCCGATCCTGATCCTCGACGAGCCCACGTCGTCGCTCGACACGATCTCCGAGAACCGGATCGTCGATGCGATCCACCGCCTGTGGGTCGGCCGGACCACGTTCGTGATCGCCCACCGGCTGTCGACCGTGCGCGACGCCGACCGGATCCTGGTCATGGACCGCGGCCGGATCGTCGCCGAGGGTACGCACGACGAGCTGTGTCAGACCAGCGCGCTGTACCGCAAGCTGGCCGCGCAGCTCACCGACGGCGAGACCCACGATCACCAGATCGACGGTCTGCCGGTTCCTTCGGTGATCGACGCAGCTGGCGTGCAGACCGGGATCGAGATCCCGGCCCGACCGAGGCGCGTGGAGCGCCCGGAGCGCGCAGAGCGCGCGGAGGGCGGAGATCGCGCTGATCTCGCGGACCACCAGAGCGTCGGCGAGCTCCCCAGCGCCGGCCGGACGGCCGGCGAGCTCCCCACCGCCGGCCGGACGGCCGGCGATCTCTCCGACCGGCCATGCTAGGGTCGCCCCGCCGATGACGACCGACGTTTCCCTGCTCGCGATCAACACGATCCGCACGCTCGCGATCGACGCCATCCAGAAGGCAAACTCCGGGCACCCCGGCCTGCCGCTCGGCTGCGCGCCATTCGCGTACAAGCTGTGGCACGACCATCTCAAGCACGATCCGCGGTCGCCCAAGTGGTTCGATCGCGATCGGTTCGTGCTGTCGGCCGGCCACGGCTCGATGCTGCTCTACGCGCTGCTCCACCTCACCGGCTACGAGGTCTCGCTCGACGAGCTCAAGCAGTTCCGGCAGTGGGGCAGCAAGACCCCCGGCCACCCCGAGTGGCACGACACTCCCGGCGTCGAGGCGACCACCGGCCCGCTGGGGCAGGGCGCCGCGAACGCGGTCGGGATGGCGTTCGCGGAGCGCTACCTGGCGCACTACTTCAACCGCTCCGGCCACGCGATCGTCGACCACTACACCTACGCGCTGGTCTCCGATGGCGACGTCATGGAGGGCGTCGCGTGTGAGGCCGCCAGCATCGCGGGCCACCTCGGCCTCGGCAAGCTGATCTACCTCTACGACGCGAACGAGATCACCCTCGATGGGCCGCTCTCGCTGTCGATGAGCGAGGACGTCGGCGCGCGCTACGCGGCGTGTGGCTGGCAGGTGCTGCGGGTCGACGACGGCGACCACGATCTCGAGGCGATCGATCGCGCGATCCGCGAGGCCAAGGCCGATACCACGCGGCCGTCGATCATCGTGATCCGCACGACGATCGGCTACGGCTCGCCGAAGAAGGCCGGCACCGCCTCGGCGCACGGCTCGCCGCTCGGCGACGCCGAGGTCGCCGCGACCAAGCGCGCGCTCGGCTGGGATCCCGAGGCACAGTTCCACGTGCCCGGCGCGGTCTCCGACCACCTCGGCCAGGCGATCGCGCGCGGCGCCGCCGCCCACGCCGCGTGGCGCGACAAGCTCGCCGCGTACAAGCTCGCGTTCCCCGAGCTCGCGCTCGAGCTGGAGCTCGCGCTCGACGGCGAGCTGCCCGCCGGCTGGGAGGCCGACCTGAGCGCGATGGCGTTCACCGGCGCGGTCGCGACCCGCAACGCCTCGGGCAAGATCCTCGGCAAGCTCGCCGCGAAGGTGCCGTGGCTGGTCGGCGGCGATGCCGACCTCGGCGGCTCCACCAAGACGATCGTCCCCGGCGGCGACTTCGATCGCAGCGGCGGTGGCCGCAACCTGCGGTTCGGCATCCGCGAGCACGCGATGGGCTCGATGGCGAACGGCATGCTCTACCACGGCGGGCTCCGGCCGTTCGTGTCGACGTTCTTCGTGTTCTCCGACTACATGCGTCCGGCCGTCCGGCTCGCCGCGCTCAACAAGCAGCCGGTGACCTACGTGTGGACGCACGACTCGGTGGGCCTCGGCGAGGACGGCCCGACCCACCAGCCGATCGAGCACCTGATGTCGCTGCGCGCGATGCCGAACCTGGCGGTGTTTCGCCCGGCGGACGCCCACGAGACGGTGGCCGCGTGGCGCTACGCGATGACCCGCACCGATGGCCCGACGGCGCTGGTGCTGTCGCGCCAGGACCTGCCGACGGTGACCCCGCCGGGCGCCCCGGGCGCCGAGCGCGGCGCGTACGTGCTCGCCGACGGCACCGACGCGATCCTGATCGCGACCGGCTCGGAGATCTCGGTCGCGCTGGCCGCGCGCGAGGCGCTCGCCCGCGACGGCATCTCGGCCCGGGTGGTCTCGATGCCGTGCTGGGAGCTGTTCGCCGCGCAGCCCGCGGCGTACCGCGAGCAGGTGCTGCCCGCGGCGCTCCACCACCGCGTGTCGATCGAGGCTGGTGTCACCTTCGGGTGGCGCGAGCACGTCGGCGATCGCGGGATCGCGATCGGCATCGATCGGTTCGGCGCCTCGGCGCCGGGCGAGCTGCTGCTCGAGAACTTCGGGATCCACCCCGGGGCGGTGGTCGCGGCGGTGCGGCAGCTGCTCGCCGGCTGACGAGCACGCGCCGGCGCGCTAGTCACCCGGCGTTCGGGCGCCCTCGGGCGCCGCTCAGTCGCGGCTCAGTCGCGGCTCAGTCGAAGTTCCCCGCGGCCTCGGGCTGGTACGGGATCGCCACCACGGTGATCCGCTTCGATCCGGTCGGCATCTTCCACTCGATCTGCTGACCGACCCGCAGGCCGAGCAGGGCGCTCCCGATCGGCGCGAGCACCGAGACCCAGCCGCGGCTCGGATCGGCGTCCTTGGGGAACACCACGCGCACCTTGCGCCGGACGCCGGTCACGGCGTCCTCGTACTCCACGTCGCTGTTCATCGTGACGACGTCGGGTGAGACCTGGCGGCGCCCCACGACGATCGCGCGCTGGAGCTCTGCCTCGAGCGACTCGTTCGCAGCGGAGTCGACGAGCGGCTGCAGCCGCTGGAGGTCGTGGTCGGTGATGACGATCTGGTCGCGTACGGTACGCATGTTGAGAGAACCTCCGGCCGGTCAGCGGCGGGTGTTTGAGGGCCGGGCAGACGCCGACATGGCGCGCCTCGGCGCGGCGGACATCAGGAGGCGCGGTGAGCGCTCAGCCGACGAGCGCTCCCTCACCGTCCAGCCGCGGCGCGCGGACTTGCGCGACGCGGCGTACGCTGGACAGGAGGAGACGCACCATGGGACCAACCTTGGGTCGCGGCGCCCCCGATGTCAAGCGGCGTGCCGTGGTACGCCCGCCGGGTGAAGGTCCCGCTGTTCGATATGCGCGCCGAGATCGCCGCGATCCGACCCGAGATCGATCGCGCGCTCGCGCGCGTGCTCGACGCAGGCGGATTCATCGGCGGGCCCGAGGTCGAGGCGTTCGAGCGCGAGCTGGCCGCGGCCGGCGGTCGCCGCCACGCGATCGGCACCAGCTCGGGCACCGACGCGCTGCTCGCCATCGCGATGGCGCTCGAGCTCGGCCCTGGCGACGAGGTGGTCACCACGCCGCTGACCTTCTTCGCGACCGCCGGCGCGGTCGCGCGGCTCGGCGCGCGGGTGGTGTTCGCCGACATCGACGACGCCACGCTGTGCCTCGCGCCGGATCGCGTGCTCGCCGCGTGTGGCGAGCGCACCCGCGCGGTGATCTCGGTGCACCTGCACGGGCACCCCGCCGAGCTCCCCGCCGCACCGATCCCGGTGATCGAGGACGCGGCCCACACCCTGATCGAGACCCCGCTGCGCGGGATCGCCGCGGCGCTGTCGTTCTTTCCGACCAAGAACCTCGGCGCGCTCGGCGACGCCGGCGCCGTGGTCACCGACGACCCCGGGCTCGCGGATCGGCTGCGCCTGCTGCGCACCCATGGCGCGCGTCCCAAGTACCACCACGTCGCCGTGGGCGGGAACTTCCGCCTCGACGCGCTCCAGGCGGCGGTGCTGCGCGCCAAGCTGCCGCACCTCGCCGGCTGGAACGCGATGCGGCGCGCCCACGCCGCTCGCTACCGGGCGCTGTTCGCCGCGGCGAAGCTCCCGCCGGAGCTGCGACTCCCGGCCGACCATCCAGCGCACACCTACCACCAGTTCTCGATCCGCGCGCCGCGGCGCGACGCGCTGCGTAGCTTCCTCGCGGACGCCGGCATCGGCACGGAGATCTACTACCCCGAGCCGCTGCACCTCCAGCCGTGCTTCGCGGCGCTTGGCTATCGCCCCGGCTCGCTGCCGATCGCCGAGCGGGCGTGCGGCGAGCTGCTCGGCCTGCCGATCCATCCCGCGCTTGCGCACGGGGCGGCCGAGTACGTCGTCGATCGGATCGCGGCGTTCTACGCGCGCGTCACTTCATGACGAGCGGCGTGCTGGACACCACGACGTTCTTGTCGTTGACCAGCTTCACCACGTACGACTTGCCCTTGGCGAGCCCCTCGTCCTCGTTGATCGAGATGTCGCCGGTGAGCACCGCGCTCTTCGGGTCCACGCCGTCGAGCCGCTTGTCCGCCGCGTAGGTCTTGCCGTCGCGGTAGAACTCCATCTTCAGCGAGCTCGACCCGGTCTTGTTGAGGAACGCCGTGTAGTGGAACTGCCACGACGTGACATCGTCGTTCTCCTCGCCGGACAGCTCGCTCACCCGGGCCGCCTTGATCTTGGAGATCGTGTCCTTGTCGTTCTTGCCCTCGGGCAGCTCGGTCTTGCTGATCACGAGCTGACCGCGGAACGAGTTGATCACGCCCTTGGAGATCTCGGCGGAGGCAATGCCACCCGCCAGCAGGGCGACGGCGAGGAACGAAGCGGACGTCAGGCGAGTCATCGTGGCCTCCGAAGTTCTAGGACCGTTGGTGCACCGAACATACTCCGAGGGACACCGCCGATCCCGAATTGGTTTCGACTGTGATCTCCCTGACGGATCCACGAGCGGGATATTCAACGCCTGCCGGCGTCGATGGATCCGGACGGGCTTCGCCCGCCCCCGTCCGCTACGCGTCCGGCCGTCGCTGCGCGGCGGGGATCGATTCAACGCCGGACCCGTCCGCTGCGGCCGGCTGCCGCGGTGCGGCTACTCCTTCGGCGCGTCGACCGCGGGCTCGGCGGCCGAGGCTTCGCCGGGGGCGCCGTGCGGGGCGTTCATCGGCTTCTGGGCGGCGCGCTCGGCCTGGCGCTTGGCGCGGCGCTCCGGGTCCCA
>JBQCJR010000863.1:0-2562 GCA_051952595.1 Kofleriaceae bacterium | reverse complement strand
GGCGACCGCCCCGCGGCCCGAAGCGACCACGCCGCCGACCACGCCGACCACGCCGCCGCCCGCGCCCGCGAACGAGGCCGCCGCGCTGCGCGACGCCTGCGCCGCCCACCAGCGCGACCACGACTGGCCCGCGCTCGCCGCGTGCGCCGAGCAGCTGCGCGCCCTCGATCCCGACGCCGCCGGCCCGCTCGCCGAGCAGGCCGCGATCGAGCTGCGCAGCGTCGCCCAGGTCGCGGCGATCGAGGCCGCGCTGCGCGACCGCGCGCTCGATCGGGCGAGGCTCGAGCTCGAGCAGCTCTCCCCGGACTCGGCGTCGTTCGAGCCCGCCCGGCAGCAGGTCGCGCGCGCCGAGGCGGTCGCGATCGACGCGCTGGTCCGCCGGCTGCGCTCGGCGAGCGGCAGCGACTGCCGCGACTACGCCGGCCTGCTCCGCCTGGAGGCGTCCGCCGGTCGCCAGCGCGTCTCCGAGGCCGCGCGCCGGCTGGTCCGCTGCGATCCGGGCCGGCTGCTCGTCGCCCGTCCGGCCACCGGGGCGTGCGACGCGCGGGAGCTCGCCGACGCCGGCAAGGAGGCGTTCTCCGACGGCAACAACGCCCAGGCGCTCGCGCTGTTCGAGAAGTCGATCGCGTGTGCTCCGGACCCGGACATCGCGATGCGCGCGCTCGTGGCGGCGTGCGCCGCGAAGGACCTGCCGCGCGCTCGCCAGCTCTATCTGCGGCTGAGCGAGGACACGCGCCACCAGGTGGTCGCGAAGGTGTGCACGCGCTACGGGATCGGCGAGGACCAGCTCGCGCCGTAGCGCGGCTACCAGGTCGCCTGGGTGTTGCGGATGAACGTGTACGGATAGCCGAGGTCGAACGCCGACGCCTCGTCGAGCGCGCCGAGCTGCGCCGGGGACAGCACCAGGTCCGCCGCCGCGAGGTTCGCGTCGAGCTGCTCGATCGTCCGGGCGCCGAAGATCACCGAGCTGACCTGCGGCTTGGCGAGCAGCCACGCGATGCTGACCGCCGCGGGAGTCGAGCCGAGCTCGCCCGCCACCGCGCGCACCGCGTCGAGGATCTTCCAGTTGCGCTCCAGGTCGTAGCGCGCGAACCGCTCCGGCTTGGCGCCGAGCCGGCTGGTCGCGCTCGGCGGCTGGTCGCGCTGGAACTTGCCGCTCAGGAACCCGCCGGCGAGCGGCGACCACGGCAGGATGCCCAGCCCCTCCTCCCGGCACAGCGGCACGTGCTCGCGCTCGAGGTCGCGCACCAGCAGGCTGTACTGCGCCTGGAGCGTGACGTACGGCGACCAGCCGTGGTTGCGCGCCCGCCACAGGCTGTCCATCAGCCGGTACGCGGCGTAGTTCGAGCAACCCGCGTACAGGATCTTGCCCGCGCTCACCAGGTCATCGAGCGCGCGCAGGGTCTCCTCCTCCGGCACCGTGATGTCCTGCATGTGGATCTGGTAGAGGTCGATCCGGTCGGTGCGCAGCCGGCGCAGCGAGTCCTCGCAGCACTTCACGATCCGGTAGCGCGACGCGCCGCTGCGGTTCGGGCCGTCGCCCATCGTGAACCGGAACTTCGTCGCGAGCACGATCTGGTCGCGGCTGCCCCGCGCGGCGATCCAGTTGCCGAGCACGCGCTCGGACAGCCCGTCCTGGCCGTAGACGTCGGCGGTGTCGATGAAGTTGATCCCGGCCGCGAGCGCGTGGTCGAGCACCGCGTGGGCGGTCGCCTCGTCGGAGCCCACCCCGTGCATGAACGACCGCTCGTCGGCCTCGCCGAACGTCATCGCGCCGAGGCACAACGAGGACACCCGCACGCCCGACGAACCCAGGTTGTTGTATTTCATCCACGTTACCTACCACCGGGCCGGATAGAGGTGTCCCTGGTTTGGTGACCACGGACCTCACACGATCGCGCGCAACTCCGCGCAGCATCGAGGTGGAGGTGAGGCACGCGCCGTGCATTTCGCACCCTCATCGTGTCGTTCCGTGCTGTTCGCGGCGTCGCGCAGGTCGGCAAGTACGAGCTGCGCGCGCGGCTCGGCCGAGGCACGTTCGGGCTGGTCTACGTCGCGCACGACCCGGACCTCGATCGCCCGGTGGCGCTGAAGCTGCTCGATCCGGCGTTCGCCTCGAACCCCGACATCCTCCAGCGGTTCCTCCGAGAAGCGCGGGCCACCGCCCGGATCGCACACCCCGGCGTGGTCACCGTGCTCGACGCCGGGTGCGCGCCGGCCGGCAGCGGGATCGTCGCGTTCATCGCGATGGAGCTGCTGGGCGGCGAGAGCCTGGCCAGCCGGCTCGCGCGCTCCGGCCGGCTCGCGCCCGCGACCGCCGTCGAGATCGCGCGCCAGGTCGCGTGCGCCCTCGAGGCCGCCCACCGCGCCGACGTCCTGCACCGCGACCTCAAGCCCGACAACATCCACCTCGTTCCGGATCCGGCCAGCCCCACCGGCGAGCGCGTCAAGGTGCTCGACTTCGGGCTCGCCAAGCTCGGCAACCACGGCCACACCGCGCTCAACACGGTGTTCGGCACGCCGCGCTACATGTCGCCCGAGCAGAGCCGGTCGACCGGCGAG
>JBQCJR010000862.1:0-3360 GCA_051952595.1 Kofleriaceae bacterium | reverse complement strand
CTCCGCCGATGCCGCGAAGGTCCCGTCGATCGCGCTCCCGGGCGAGCTCGCGCGGGTCGTCCGCGGGCCGATCGCGCGGCGGTTCGGCACGATCGAGCACGAGCGCTCGAGCACCACGCTGGCCCGCCGCGGCATCGATCTCGAGGTCGACGCGCGCGCGCCGGTCTCTGCTCCCGCCGATGGCACGGTGCGCTACGCCGGGCCGATCCGCGGGCTCGAGAGCGGCGTGATCCTCGATCACGGCGGCTATCTCACGGTGATCGCCAAGCTCGGCGAGCTCGCCGTGCCCGTCGGCGCGCCGGTCGCGCGCGGCGATCGGCTCGGCCGCGCGGCGCGCCACCGGGTCTATATCGAGGTGCGGGTCGCGATCGGCCCCGGCGGGCTCCCGATCGATCCCGAGCCGCTGTTCGCCGGCTCGCGGTAAGCTGCCTCCGTGTCCCGCGCCTCTCACCTCGCCGCGTTCGCCGCGGGAGCAGTCGTCGCGAGCGCCGTCGTCGCCAGCGCCGTGCCCCGCGACGTCGCGCGGTTCAAGGCCCTCGATGCGTTCGCGCAGGCGCTCGCCACCGTGCAGAACAGCTACGTCGATCCGATCGACGAGACCAAGCTGCTGTACGACGCCGCGCGCGGCATGCTCCACAACCTCGACCAGTACTCGTCGTTCCTGCCGCCGACGCGCTACCAGCACGTGCGCCAGGACACCGAGGGCGAGTTCGGCGGCGTCGGGGTCACGCTGGCGCCCGGCACGTTCGACGAAGCGCGCCCCGGCCTGCCCCCGTACCCGACGATCGACGCGATCGTCCCGCGCTCGCCCGCCGAGGTCGCCGGCCTCCAGCTCGATGACCGGGTGGTCGCGGTCGATGGCGCGCCGACCGCCGAGCACGGCCGCGAGCTCGCGAACGCCACCGCGTGGGAGACCCGGTTGCGCGGCGCGTCGGGGACCCGGGTCGTGGTCACCGTGCAGCGCGCAGGCTGGAAGGACCCGCGGCCGATCACCCTGATCCGCGCTCAGGTCAAGCAGCCAACCGTGCGCCAGCGCGTGCTCGAGCGCGGGATCGGCTACCTCTCGATCTCGCGGTTCGCCGAGGCGACCTCGGCCGACACCGCCGCGGCGCTCGGCGAGCTCCGCAAGCAGCACGCCCTGGACGTGCTCGTCCTCGATCTCCGCAACGATCCCGGCGGGCTGGTCGATCAATCGATCGCGGTCGCCGACCTGTTCCTGGACTCCGGGACGATCGTGACGATCCGTGGCCGCCAGGGCAGCGTCGAGACCCAGACCGCCCACAAGGGCGGCCTCGCGACCGCCGTGCCGGTGATCGCGATCGTCGACCAGGGCACCGCCTCGGCGGCGGAGATCCTCGCCGCCGCCCTCCGCGACCACGGCCGCGCGAAGCTCGTCGGGCTCCCGACCTACGGCAAGGGCACCGTGCAGACCTTCTTCGATCTCGTCGACGGAGCCGGCCTCAAATTGACCACCGCGCGCTTCTATACACCCAAGGGCAACTCGCTGGAATCCAAGGGCTTGGTGCCGGACGTGCGCGTCGAGGCGTTCGCCCCGGTCGAGATCGTGGCGGGGCAGGGCGGCAAGGGTGGCGCGAGCCCCACGAGTGGTGCCACAATCGACGAATCGGACGACGAAGATCCACAGCTCGCCGCGGCAGTAAAGCTGGCTCGCCAGGCGCTCACCAGCGGGGCAAGTGGTCGGAACAAGTAGTCCGCCGGGCAGTTGTTTTCACGAAGCTTGGACTGATACAACCAATGAAACGTGAACGTTGGCGGATTCGTCGACGGCCACGCTGACGGAACCGCGGGGACGCAACCGATGTTCAAGCTGGTGATCCAGGATGACGAGGGCAAGACGACAATTGTCCCTCTGATCCGTGACGAGATCACGATCGGCCGGAAGGAAGGGAACACGATCCGCCTCACCGAGCGGAACGTGTCTCGCCGGCACGCGCGCATCCTGCGCAACAACGGTGAGGTCCAGATCGAGGATCTGGGCTCGTACAACGGGATCCGGGTCAACAACGCCCGGATCGCCGAGCGAGTCTCGCTGCGGGTCAGCGACCAGGTCCAGATCGGCGACTACAAGCTCTACCTGAAGGCCGAAGGGGTCGAGCAGGTCGATGACGCGCGCACGATGCCGATCGAGCGCCTCGAGCACATCGCGCCGACCGACGTGATCCCCGCGGTCGCGCCGACCCAGCCGATGGGCATCCCGGCCGCGCCGCCCGCGATGGCCCCGAACCGCACGATGGTGGCGGGCGCCGACACCGACCCGCAGGGCCGGCCGATCGCCTCCGCCGCCGCGGTCGCCGCGCTCACCGCGCCGCTCGGGTACGGCAAGCTCGTCGTGCTGTCGTCGAACTTCGCCGGCAGGGAGTTCGAGCTGTCGCGGCCGCAGATGATCATCGGCCGCACCGACGAGAACGACATCGTCATCAACCATCGATCGATCAGCCGCAACCACGCCAAGCTGGTCCGCGAGCCCGAGACCGGGCGCTACACCATCAGCGACCTGCAGTCGTCCAACGGCGTGCGGGTCAACGGCCAGGACTACGGCAAGGTCGAGCTCCGGCGCGGCGACGTGGTCGATCTCGGCCACGTCCGGCTGCGCTTCGTCGAGCCCGGCGAGGACTTCGTGTTCGCGCGCGACGCGGTGGTCACCGACGTCCCCGAGACCGGCGGCAAGCGCACGATGCTCCTGGTCGCGCTGGTCGGGCTCGTGGTGGTCGGCGGCGTGATCACGTTCATGGTCGCCAAGGGCGGCGGTGGCGGCGACGACAAGCGCAACCCGCCCATCGCGAGCGGCGTCGATCCGGTCGCGGCCGATGCCGCGTTGGTCGCCGTCCAGACCCCCGATGCCGCGCCCGTCGTCGAGGAGATCGATGCCGGCGTCGGCACGATGGCCAAGTCGAACGACGACGACAAGGAGCGCATCCGGATCCAGTGCCTCGAGGCGCAGTCCGCCGAGGACTGGGCCAGCCTGCGCAACTGCGCCGACAAGCTGCGGCCGCTCAACGCCGCCGAGGCGCGCAAGTTCCAGGACAAGTCCGACGGCGAGACCCGCTCCGAGCCTCGGATCCGCGGGCTCGAGACCGCGCTCTCCCAGGGCAACCTGAAGAACGCCAAGAAGGAGCTCGAGCAGATCTGGTCGGACTCGGTCCACTACGACAAGATGAAGAGCAAGTACGAGCAGGCCGAGAAGGCGGCGATCGAGGAGCTGGTGACCCGGCTGCGCAAGGTCAACAGCGGCGACTGCAAGGACTACAACGCGCTGCTCAAGCAGGAGCGCGAGAGCAAGCCGCCGCGGATCGCCGAGGAGGCGCGCCGCCAGGTCGGGTGCAAGCCCGCGTCGTCGGT
>JBQCJR010000861.1:0-20396 GCA_051952595.1 Kofleriaceae bacterium | reverse complement strand
GCGTCGCCGCACGGCACCCTCGCCCTGCGGTTCTTCTCCCCGGCGCGCAGCCAGCGCGATCCCAAGGTCCCGCGCGGCGTCCCGGTCCAGTGGAACTGCGAGCTCCGGGTCGAGGCCACGCCGGAGGGCGTGCAGATCCGTCCGGTCCCGGGCTTCGATTGCGGCCGCAACGTCCCGATCTCCGTGCCTGCGTGCACCGCCGCGGGCGTGTGGAAGCGCGCCCTCGCCAAGCGCGCGCCGGCCGACGCGGTCGCCCAGCTCGGCTTCCGCAGCGGCGTCGGCGGCAAGCCGACGTGGTACTTCGACATCGGCCACGGCTTCGACCGAGAGCTCAGCGAGCTGTTCGACGACGGCTGCTGAGCGCCGCCGGCCGCGGTCAGCGCTGGCCGAGCGCGCGCCGCAGCTGGGTCCACGCGTTGGCGAGCTGCCACTCGGCGGTGACCAGGTTGCCCTCGGCGGTGGTCACCGCGAACTGCGCGTCGGTCAGCTCGATCTGGCTGCCGAGGCCCTGCGCGTAGCGCGCCTCGGCGAGCTGGAGCTGGGCGCGCGCGGCGGTGACCGCCTCCTGCGAGGCCGCCACGTTGCCGCGGTTGGCGTCGATCTGGGCGCGCGAGAGCTCGAGCTCGGAGGTCAGCGAGACCAGCAGCGCGTCGCGCTGGGCCTGCGCCGAGGTGACGTTCGCGCGGGCGACCCGGCGATCGGCCTGCGAGCGGCCGCCGTCGAACAGGTTCCACTGCAGGCTGAGCCCGGCGGTCCACGTCGGATCGCGGCCCCAGTCCTGCGAGTTGGGCGCCCACTGGGTCGACGCGGTCGCCGACAGCACCGGCCGGCGCTGCGCGATCGCGGCGTCGAGGCTGGCCCCGGCCGCGGCGATCTGCTTGTCGAGCTGGGCGATCTCCGGGCGCTCGCTGCGCGCGGCCTCGACCAGCGAGACCAGCGCGGGAGGCTCCTGCTGCGGCGGCACCGGCCAGGTCGGGTCCGGCACCGGCGAGCGCGCGGCGTCGAGCCAGCCGATCGCGGCGCGCAGGTTCGCGAGCGCGATCGCGTTCGAGCTCTGGGCCTGGGCGAGCGACGACCGCGCGTTGGCGGCGCGCGCCTGGGCCTGCGCGACCTCGATCGGATCCTTGGCCTGCGCGGCGACGAACTTGCGCGCCTGTTCGAGGTGCAGGTCCTCGCTCTGCACGGTGGCCTCGGCGACCCCGACGAGCCGCTGGCGGGCGACCGCCTCGAGGTACGCGACCTCGACGCGCGTCCGCACGTCGAGCACCGCGGTATCGACCGCCGCGGCGGTGGCCTCGGCGTTGAGCTCGGCGGCGCGCACGTTCGCCGCGGTCTGGCCGAAGTCGTAGATCCGCCAGCTGGCCTGGGCGCTGAGCGCCGTCGAGGTCGCCGGATCGAAGAACCCGGCGCAGACCCGCGACAGGTCATCGGCGCACGGCCGCTGCGGCGACGAGCCAACGGCGACCGAGCCGTTCAGCGACACCGTGGGCCGCAGGGTCACCTTGGCCTGGTCGATCCGGCCCTGCGCGGCCTCGACCGCCGCGACGTTCTGGCGGAGCTGCGGCTGCTGCTGCATCGCGATCTCGACCGCGCGCTCGAGCGTGATGGTCTCGCGCGCGCCGCCGCCCGTCGCTGGACGCTCCGGCGATGGGGTGGGCTGGGCGAGGGCGGGGCCGCCGAGCAGCGCGAGCCCCAGGGCGACATGCAAACTGGTGCGGAAGATGGACGTCATGTCTCGTACCTCAGTGCCGTGATCGGATCGAGCCGCGAGGCGCGGATCGCCGGATACAGACCGAACACCACCCCGACGCCGCCCGCGACCGCGAACGCGACCCCGGCGGTGGCCGCCGGGAAGAAGAACTTCCAGCCGAAATAGCCGGCCATGTACTTGGCGGCGCCGGCGCCGAGCGCGAGCCCGAGCAGGCCGCCGATCGTGGCGAGCACGAGCGATTCGACCAGGAACTGGGTCATCACGTTCGCCGGCTTGGCGCCGACCGCCATGCGGATGCCGATCTCGCGCGTCCGCTCGATCACGCTGACCAGCATGATGTTCATGACGCCGATCCCGCCGACGAACAGCGACACCGCCGCCACGATCGCGAGCAGCGTCGCGATCCGCTTGGTCGAATCCTCCTGCGCCTTGGCGAACTCGGCGGGGTTGCGGATCCGGAAGTCGTCCTCGTCGGCGCTGTCGAGCTTGTGGCGATCGCGGAGCAGCCCGGTGATCTTCGAGATCGTGGTCTCGGCCTGATCGTCCTGGACCATCGAGACCAGCAGCTGGCCGCGGATGTACTTCGCGAGCCCGCGATCGATCTTCTGCTGGTACGTGTTGATCGGGATGACCATCGTGTCGTCGTTGTCGCCCATCGGGCCCTGGCCCTTGGACGCGAGCACGCCGACGACCTCGTAGGGCTGGCCGTTGATCCGCACGGTCTGGCCGATCGGGTTGCCGCCGCCGAACAGCGAGCTCGCGACGGTCTGGCCGATCACCGCGACCTTGGCGTTGCTGTTGCCGGTGTCCTCGTCGAACACCGCGCCCTGCGCGGCGTCCCAGTTGCGGATCTTGAACCACACCGAGGTCGTGCCGATCACGCTGGTGTTCCAGTTCGCCTCCTCGGACGCCACCTGGGTGCGGGTCTGGAGCATCGGCGCGATCCACTTGATCGTCGAGACCTCGGCCTCGAGCGCCTTGACGTCGTCCCAGGTGAGCGACGCGCGCGTGCCCGCGCCGCCCGCGGCGCCGAAGCTGCGCTGCGAGCCGTTGGTCACGATCAGCACGTTCGTGCCGAGGCTCTGGAACACGTCCTTGACCGACTGCTGCGCGCCCTGGCCGCCGGCGACCATCGCGATCACCGCGCCGATGCCGAACACGATGCCGAGCATGGTGAGCAGCGAGCGGACCTTGTTGCGCCACAGCGCGCGCAGCGCGAGCTTGAGCGTGGTGAACGGGTTCACGGCGTGCCTCCTCCGGCCGCGACGCGCGCGGCCTCGGCGGCCGCGTACTGCGCCTGGACCTCGGTGGCGATCAGCGGGGTCTGCCGGCGGTCGCCGATGATCTGGCCGTCGCGCAGCGTGACCACGCGCGCGGCGTACGCGGCGATGTCCGATTCGTGGGTCACCAGGATCACCGTCTTGCCCTGGACGACCAGTCCCTGGAGGATCGCCATCACCTCGTACGAGGTCCGGGTGTCGAGGTTGCCGGTCGGCTCGTCGGCCATGATCACCGGGGCCTCGGTGACCAGCGCGCGCGCGATCGCGACGCGCTGCTGCTGGCCGCCCGAGAGCTGGTTCGGGTGGTGGTCCTCGCGCTTGACCAGGCCGACCCGCTCGAGCGCGGCCATCGCGCGCTGGTGGCGCTCGCGCGCCGGCACGCCCTGGTACATCAGCGGCATCTCCACGTTCTCGAGCGCCGTGGTGCGCGACAGCAGGTTGAAGCTCTGGAACACGAACCCGATCATCCGGCCGCGCACGTCGGCGAGCTGCGCCCGCGACAGCTGCGCGACGTCCTTGCCGTTCAGCAGGTACTGGCCCTTCGTGGGCTGATCGAGGCAGCCCATGATGTTCATCATCGTGGACTTGCCGGAGCCCGAGGTGCCCATGATGGCCACCGACTCGCCGTGCTCGATCCGCAGATCGACGCCGCGCAGCGCGTGGACGAGGTTGTCGCCCATCACGTACGTGCGCTGGATCCCGCGCATGTCGATCAGGGGCGCGGACATCAGAACGCTCCGACGCGGCGCGTGGGGGTGGATGACAGGCCGGAGATCTCGGTGATCAGCTGGTCGCCCGGCTTGAGATCGCCCTCGACCATCTCGGTCGCCGAGCCATCGGTCAGGCCCGGCTTGATGATCACCATCTTCGGCCGTCCGTCCTCGAGCTTGAACACCATGCGCTTGTCGCCGAGCCGGTTCGCCCCGCCGGCGCCGCCGGGCCCACCCATGCCACCGGGCCCCCCCATGCCGCCGGGGCCGCCCATGCCGCCGGGGCCGCCCGGACCACCGGCGCCACCGCCCTCGGCGCCACGGTTGCCGCGCGCGCCCGAGCCGCGACCGCCGGCGCCGCCGAACTTCTCGCGCAGCGCCATGATCTGCTCGCGGCTCGGCTTGAACCGCAGCGCGGCGTTCGGGATCTTGATCGCGTCCGCGACCTGCGCGAGCACGAACGTCACGGTCGCGGTCATGCCGGGGCGCAGCGACTTGTCCTGGTTCTCGACGTCGATCACCGCGTCATAGGTCACGACGCCGGACGTGGTGGTCGGCGAGTTGCGGACCTGGCGCACCAGCCCCTCGAACGTCTTGCCGGGGAACGCGTCGACGGTGAACGTCGCCTTCATGCCCTCGGCGAGCCGGCCGACGTCGGCCTCGGCGACCGCGGTGTTGATCTGCATCCGCGACAGGTCCTCGGCGATCGTGAACAGCACCGGCGCCTGCAGCGACGCGGCCACGGTCTGGCCCACGTCGACCGCGCGCGACAGCACCACGCCGTCGACCGGCGAGATGATCGTCGCGTAGGTGAAGTTGGTGCGCGCCTGCTTGAGGTTCGCCGCGGCCTGGCTGACCTGCGCGCGGGCCGCCGCGAGCGACGCGATCGCGGTGTCGCGCGCGACCTCGGCGGTCTCGACGGTGGCGCCGGCGATCAGCTGCTGGTCCTTCAGGGTCTGCTGGCGCTTGAGCTGGCGCTCGGCGTCCATCACCGAGACCTGGGCCTTCTTCTGGTTGGCGACCGCGAGGTCGTACGAGGCCTGCGCCTGGTCGATCATCGCCTTGAGCACCAGCTCGTCGAGCTTGGCGATCACCTGGCCCTTCTTGACCTGGTCGTTGAAGTCGGCGTGCAGCTCGACGACGCGGCCGGACACCTGCGCGCCGACCTGCACCGTGCTGCGCGCCGACAGCGTGCCGTTCGCGGTGACCTGCGCGGCGATCGCGCCCTTACCGACGGTGACGGTCTGGAACGAGATCGGCTTCTCGCCCTCCGCCCACGGTTTCTTGATCGCGAGAAACGCGACGCCTCCCGCCACCAGCGCGAGCGCCACGATCTTCGGAATCCAACGTTTGACCTGCACGATGGCTAGATTGATACCCCGCTGCGAACCCGCCATTGCCCGCGTATTGCAGTTTGTTGCATAACTATTCCGGCAGCTTAGGTTGCTGCGGGACGTCGAGCTGTGCGGTCGTGCCCTTGCCGGGCGCGGACGCGAGCGTGACGGCGCCCCCGTGGGCGCGGGCGATCCGGGGGGCGAGGGCGAGGCCGAGCCCGACCCCGCCCGTCTTGCGGGTGCGGCTGCCATCGGCGCGCCAGAACGGCGTGAACGCGCGCTCGAGCTCCTCCGCGGACATCCCGATGCCTCGATCCACGATCTCGAACGCGATTCGGGCGCGGGGGGGCACGCCCCGCTCGTGGACCACGAACCGCACCGGCGTGCCGGCGTCCGAGTACTTCGCGGCGTTGTCGAGCAGGTTGTCGATCGCCCGGCGGAGCAGCAGCGGATCACACTCGAGCTCGCGGTCGCCGCACGAGGCCGACACCGCGGTCTCGAGGGTGCGCGTGGGGTGGCGCGCCGCGAACCGCTGGGCGGCCTTCTCGGCGAGCTCGGCCACCCGCGCGGGGCGGCGGGCGAGCGGCGCGTGATCCGTATCGAGCCGCGCGGTGGTCAGGATGTCGCCCATCAGCTGGTCGATCTCGTCGAGATCGGTGCCGACGTCGGCGAGCAGATCCTTGGCGGCCACGGGATCCTCGGCGGCCAGCTCGAGCGCGACGCGGATCCGGGCGAGCGGGGTGCGCAGCTCGTGCGACACGTCGGCCATCAGCTGGCGCTGGGCGGCCATCACGCCGGCGGTGCGATCCGCCATCTCGTCGAACGCGCGCCCCACGTCGCCGAGCTCGTCGAGCCGGTCGAGCCGGGCGCGCGCGGTGGTGTCGCCCCCGCCGAACCGGCGCGCGGCCATCGCGAGCTGATCGAGCGGGCGGGCGAGCCGGCGCGAGAACCAGATCGAGGCCGCGCCGACGAAGACCAGGATCGCCGCGCCGATCGGGAACACGTAGCTCCACGGAAAGCCGGGGCGGTTCGGCGCGTACACGCCGATCAGCGTGCCGTCATCGCTGCGCACCACGATCCGGCCGGTCGAGAGCGCCCACTTCTCGGTGCGCAGGGTCTCGCGCTCGCGCTCGGTGGGCGGCGTGAGCGGCGGGTCCACGGTGGTCCGCACCAGGTTGCCCTGGACGTCGAACAGCGACAGCTTGCCGCGCAGCCGCGGCACCAGGCGCTGCATGATCTCGGTGATCTTCGACGCGTCCTTGGCCGACCACCGCTCGACGTTGTACTGGAGCAGGGCGGCCTGTGGCTCGAGGTAGCGCGCGCCGCGGGTGTAGCGCGGCAGGACGATCAGCGCCGCCGAGATCGCGATCGACAGCACGACCGTGAAGGCATAGACCCGCAGCACCAGGCGGCGGCGCGCCGGGCGGGGCTTGCCGGAGCCGGCCGGCATCACTCGCCGCCCGCGAGCAGGTAGCCGACGCCGCGCACGGTCTTCAGGATCTTGGGGTTGCGGCTGTCGTCGCCGAGCTTGGCGCGCAGCCGCGACACGTGGACGTCGATCGAGCGATCGAACGACAGCTCCGCCGAGCCCTTCGCGAGATCGAGCAGCTGCTCGCGCGACAGCACGTGGCCGGGGCGCTGGGCGAGCGCGCGCAGGATCGAGAACTCGTACGCCGTGAGGTCGACCGGCTTGCCGTCGAGCGTGACGGTCATTCGCTGCGGATCGAGCATCAGCCCGCCGACCTGGATCGTCTGCTTGGCCGGCCCGGCCTGGCCGCGCACCCGGCGCACCGTGGCGCGGATCCGGGCGAGCAACTCGCGCGGCGAGAACGGCTTGGACACGTAGTCGTCGGCGCCGACCTCGAGCCCGAGCACGCGATCGGCCTCCTCGGTGCGCGCGGTGACCATCAGGATCGGCACGTCGGTGCGCGCGCGGAGCTCGCGGGTGATCTCGATGCCATCGCGCCCCGGCAGCATCAGATCGAGCACGATGCAGTCGTACTGGCGGCGCAGCGCCTCGGTCTGGCCCTCGATGCCATCGTTGGCGACCGTGACCAGCACGCCGTGGCTCTCGAGGTAGCGCGCGGTCAGCTGGGCGAGCCGCGCGTCGTCCTCGACGAGCAGCACCTTGATCGAAGGCAGCGAGGCGTCGGTCACGGACCTCGAGTTAAGCACGTGAACCCCGGCCATCGGAGCGGTTCACACTTCTTGACCGGGGAAACTCGCAGCGCGCGCCGCTGGCGCCGCGAGCGCGGTGGTCAGCGCGGGCAGTGCTGGCGGATGATCGCCAGCAGCTCGGCCAGCTTGAGCGGCTTGCCCAGCAGGCCGACGGGCTGGAGCTCGTGCTCGAGCTCGGCCAGATCGCGGTACGCCGAGATCACGACCACCGGGATCCCGGCGAGCGCCGGATCGCGCAGCTGCGCGGCGCGGAACTCGCGCCCGTCCATCACCGGCATCATCAGGTCGAGCACGATCAGCGCGGGCAGGGTGGTCGCCGCGGCCAGCTGGTCGAGCGCCTCGCGTCCGTTCGCCGCGCCCTCGGCGGCCACCCCGTGTTGCTCGAGCAGCTCGAGCAGGCTGTCGCGGATCAGCTCGTCGTCCTCGACCACGAGGACCCGCGGGATCACGCCGTGGCTCCCGCGGCCGGGGGACCGAGCGGAGGCTCGAGCGGCAGCCGGATCGCGAACCGCGCGCCGTGGCCGGTGTTGCTCGCGGCGACCGTGCCGCCGTGCGCCTCGACGATCTCGCGCACCACGTACAGCCCGATGCCCAGCCCGCCGTAGTTGCGGATCGAGGCCGCGCGCTCGAACCGCTCGAAGATCTGGCCGAGCTTGCGCTCGTCGATCCCGGGCCCGTGGTCGCGGATCTCGAGCACCGCGTCGCCGCCGTCGCGCGACAGCGCGACCTCGATCCGCGAGCCGGCGGCGTACTTGATCGCGTTCGCCAGCAGGTGGGTGATCGCCTGGCCGAGGCGCAGCCGGTCCCACGCGCCGACGAGCGGCGCCTCGAGCTCGAGCGACAGCGCGCAGCCCGCCTTGGCGGCGGCGCTCCGGAAGCTGTCGGCGATCGCGTCGACCATCTCGCCGAGATCGAGCGGCTCGGGGGCCAGCACGAACCGCCCGGTCGCCATGCGCGACACGTCGAGCACGCTATCGATCAGCCGGCCGAGCCGCTCGCTGCTGTTCGCCGCGCGGTGCAGCTTCTCGAGCAGCTTGCCATCGCCGCCGGTCACGGCGAGCTGCTCGAGCAGGCTGTCGAGCTGGAGCTGCAGGCCGGCGAGCGGGGTCTTCAGCTCGTGCGAGACGATCGAGAGGAACTCGTCGCGCAGCCGGATCCCCTCCTGCGCCTGAGCGGAGCGCAGCCGCTCCTCCTCGAGCTTGCGCTGGTCGGTGAGGTCGCGGGTGACCTGGACGAACCCGGTCAGCTCGCCGTCGGGGCCGCGCAGCGCGGTGAGCACGACGCTGGCCCACAGCCGCGAGCCATCCTTGCGGACCCGCCAGGCCTCGGCCTCGTACCGCCCGTCGCGCGCCGCGGCGGCCAGGTCGTGGCCTCGGTGCTCGTCGTCCGGATCGAACCGCGCGACATGGGCGCCGCGGATCTCGGCGGCGGAGAACCCGAGGATCCGCTCGGCGCCCGGGTTCCAGGTCATGATCCGCCCGCGCTCGTCGAGCATGAAGATCGCGTAGTCGTGGACCGCCTCGATCATCAGCCGGAACCGCTCCTGGCTGCGCCGCAGCTGCTCCTCGGCGACCCGGCGCTCGGTCAGATCGCGGGTGATCTTGGCGTAGCCACACAGCTCGCCGGCCTCGTCGTGCAGCGCAGTGATCACGACGTCGGCCCAGAACCGGGTGCCGTCCTTGCGCAGCCGCCAGCCCTGGTCCACGACCCGGCCGTCGAGCCGCGCCCGCGCGAGCAGCGCGTCGGGGTGGCCGGCCGCGCGGTCCTCCGGGGTGTAGAACGTGGCGATCGAGCGGCCGACGATCTCCTCGGAGGTATAGCCCTTGGTTCGCTGCGCGCCCTGGCCCCAGGTCTCGACCCGGCCCTCGGCGTCGAGCAGGAAGATCGCGTAGTCGTGGACGTGGTCGATCGCGAGCTGGAGCCGCTGCTCGTTCGCGCGGAGCAGCGCGATGCCGTGGGGCTCGGCGGCGGGGCGGCGCGGGGGCGTCGCCACGGGCGGCGGCGCGGCCACCTCGCTCGCGCCGGGGCGCGTGCGGGGCAGGGTGACGATCATCGTCGTGCCATCGGCGGGGGTGGAGTGCACGTCGACGCGGCCGCCGTGCGCGCGCACGATCTCGTGGGTGATGAACAGCCCGAGCCCGAGCCCGCGCGAGCCGTCGCGGCGGCGCTGGCCGCCGGTCATCGGCTCGAACAGGTTCGGCACCAGCTCGGGCGGGATCGCGCCGTCGTTGTGGATCCGGATCTCGACGTGGTCCGACGCGCCGGCCTCGACGGAGACGTCGATCCCGCTGTCCGGCGCGCCGTGGTGCGCGGCGTTGCCGATCAGGTTCGAGAACGCCTGGCCCAGCCGGTCCTCGTCCCACGCGTCGCTGGTCGCATCGCCGGTGAGCTCGAGCCGGATCGCGTGGCCGGGGTGGCCGTCGCGCAGCTCGTCGATCACGTGCGCGAGCACCGCGCGCAGATCGCAGCGCTGCGGCTCGAGCGGCAACCCGGCGCCCATCCGGATCCGGGTGAAGTCGAGCATCTGATCGATCATCCGGGCCATCCGGCGGGTGCTCGACAGGATCCGGTGGACCGGGCGGAGCTCCGCGGCCGATGGATCGGCGGCGCGCGCGAGCAGCAGCTCGGCGCCCGCGCTGATCGCGCCGAGCGGGTTGCGCAGGTCGTGCGCGAGGATCCCACCGAACAGCTCGTTGAGCCGCACGGTCTCGCTCAGCTCGCGGACCAGCTGGCGCTGGGCCTGCTCGCCGGCCCGGGTGGCGTTGAACAGCTGCGCGTTCTCGATCGCCACCGCGGCGCTCGCCGCGAGCGCCTTGATCATCCGCTCGTGCTGCTCGGTGAACCGCCCCGGCTCGGGGTGGCCGAACAGCAGGCCGCCGATCACCGCGCCATCGCGCGCCGCGACCGGCACCGCGAGACAGCTGACCATCGGGAGGTGCCCCGGAAGCATCCGGAGGTGCGGTGGCAGCTGGCCGTCGCGGGGATCGCGCGTGATGTCGTCGGACCGGACCACGCCGCGGTCATCGAACCAGCCGCGCAACACGCCGGTGTTCGCGAGCCTGGCGAGCGACTCGCGCGGCGCGCCGGACAGGGTGTACAGCTTGTACGCGCCGTCGCCGTCGTCGGGATCGTTGTAGAAGAATGCGCCGTAGCTCGCGCCGACCAGCTGGGTGGCCGCGTCGGTGACTCGCTGGAGGATGGTGTCGAGATCGAGCTGGGTCTCGTTGAGCGACTCGGCGATCCGGAACAGCATCTGGGCCTCGGCGCGCGCCTGCTGCTCGGCCTCGTACAGCCGCGCGCGCTCGATCGCGATCGCGCACTGCGACGCGCAGCGATCGAGCCACTCGCGGTGCGCGCGGTCGAACGTGCGCGGCGCGGAGAACACCGCGACGAACGCCCCGAACATCCGGGAGCCGTGGATCAGCGGCAGCGCGATCAGCGCCTGGAGGTGCTCGCGTGGGATCGCCGCCGCGGCGATCTCCGGGAACTCCGCGAGCAGCGACTCGTACGACTCGTGCCACTCCGGGGCGCGCCGGGCGAGCGCGCGGGCGAGCGGCAGCGGCGCCTCGAGCGGCATCTCCGGCCAGCTGCCGGGTAGGTCGCGCGCGCCACGCACCCGGAACCGCCCGGCCGGATCGGCGAGGTAGATCGCGCAGCCCTGGGCGCCGACGATCGCCGCGCCGACCTCGAGGATCGTCGCGCACACGTCGTCGAGGTTCATCGCCTCGGCGAGCCGCGCGGTGACCTCCTGGAGCCGCGCGGCCTCCTCGGCGCGGATCCGCTCGGCCTCCTCGGAGCGGAGCAGCGCGCGATTGGCGGCGCGCAGCTCGGCCTCGACCTCGTTGCGCCGCGCGATCTCCGCCGAGAGTGCGCGCACGTCGTCCTGCCGGCTGCGGGCGGGGATCACGTGGTCGTGTTGCCCGCAGAGCGCCGCGATCCCGGTCGCGTCGACCGATCGGTAGAAGCTCGCCATGGTGTAGGCGCACAACAGCTCGATCTCGCGATCCGCGAGCAGCTCGTTCCACAGCTCCTCGAGCCGCACCGCGGCGCTCGTGCTGCCGGCGCGCCACAGCACGTCCACCATCTCGCCGTACGCGCGCATCCGGTGCTTGCCGGTCGCCAGCGGCCCGATCAGCGGATCGATCAGCTCGCCCAGCACGGCGTGGAACCGCTCGCGATCCGGCCGGCCGTCCACCAGGAGCCGCGCCAGGGTGCGCTCGGCGTCCACCAGCGCGAGCCTGCGATCCCGGATCGCCGCCTCGACGTCGAAGCCACGGGCCGAGATCCGGGAGCGCAGGCCGCCTCGGTGGGCCTCGGTCGCGAGGACCAGGACCGGCTCGTTCGTGGCCAGGCCGTCGGTCACCAGCTCGCAGACGCGGTCGAGCAGCTCGTCGTCGCTCTCGTAGAAGTGAACGCGGTGGCAGCTCGCAGCGGGGATCGGTTCGGGGGCAGTGCTCGTTGCCATGCTTCGTTCACCGGTTCGCGCGGAGGCACCGCAGCATTGCAAGGTCCGCGCCCCCGGCGCCAGCGGCGGTCTCCACCCGATCGTAGGTGGAACGGCCTACAGCCGCTTTCTGCCGTGAGGGGGTCTCGCGCCGTCGGTGCGGAAGATCTCGGATCTGTAGCGGCGGCGCTCGGTGAGCGCTGTCGCACGAGATCCGTGGAGCAGCTGCGCGAGGCCTGTTCGCGCGCTTCGATCCAGAACCGCTCGGGCAGGTAGGCACGATCCCGAGCGCGCATCCGGAGCGGCGCATCCCCTACAGCAACAGCGCGTCCTCGATCGCGTCGAACGCGCCAGCGCGCCAGCGCGCGAGTGGGCTGCGCCCGGAGAGCAGGCTCTCGGTCTCGGCGAGCGCGGCGGACAGCTCGACCAGCCAGCAGTACGGATCCGCCGGCGAGCGGTACCCGACCTCGGGCGGTAGCTCCGCCGTTGGCATCCACGCCGCCATCTTGTGGCCGATCCCGGCGACCAGCGCGCGGACCGCCACGTTCGCGAGCCGGCTGGCGAGCAGGCGGTCGAACGCCGAGGGCCGCCCGCCGCGCACCACGTGGCCGAGCACGGTGACCCGGGTCTCGATCCCCGAGGGCCTGGCATCCGGAGCCCGCTCGCGCAGCCGCGCATCGACCAGCGCCTTGAGCCGCTCCACCGGGATCGAGACGCCCTCGGCCTTGATGATGATCACGCGGCGCGCGCGATGGTGGTGGTGCGTGCGGCTGCGCACCGCGAGCACGGTATCGACGACCTGATCGATGATCTCCGCCTCGGGCTTGCCCGCCTCGGGGAACAGCGCGAGGTCGGCGCCCACGGCGATCGCCGAGGTCATCGCGAGGTAGCCGCAGTCGCGGCCCATCACCTCGACGATGAACACCCGGTCGTGTGCGGTCGCCGTATCGGCGATCTTGTCGCACGCCTCGACGATCGTGTTCATCGCGGTGTCGACGCCGATCGACAGCCCGGTCGTCCCGATGTCGTTGTCGATCGAGGCGGGCACGCCGGTGACCACGAGCGGCCGGCCATCGCCGATCTCCGCCGGGTCGCCGAGCGCGCGCGCGCCGGCCAGCGAGCCGTTGCCGCCGATCACCAGCACGCCGTCGATGTCGTGGCGGGCGAGGTTCTCGCGCGCCTGGTCGCGCACCTCGCGCCGCAGGAAGTCCTTGCAGCGCGCCGATCCGAGGATCGTGCCGCCCTCGCGCAGGATCCCGGCGACGTCACCGGGCGCGAGCGGCACGATCTCCTCGTCGATCAGCCCGCGGTAGCCGCGCTCGATGCCGACCACGTCGGTCCCCAGCGATCGCGCCACCAGGGTCGCCGCGCGGATCGCCGCGTTCATGCCGGGAGCATCTCCGCCACTCGTCAGGACCGCGATTCGCTTGCACCCAGCCATGGGCTGACTCTATCGCGATCATCCCGCGATCATCGCGCGGCGATCGCGGCGTCGCGGGCGGCGTCGCGCAGGCTGCGTCGGTCGCGCCGGATCCACACCGGCAGCTTGAGCTGCAGCCCGGCATCGAGCGAGGTCTCGTCGCCGCCGCGCGCGACGTACGCGGCGCGGACATAGAACGCCGCGATCCCGGCGGTCAGCTTCGCGCGGACCTGCATGCCGTGGTGGGTGTCGCCGCCGATCCGCTCGCCGAAGTACGAGACGTCGACGCCGTACAGCGACACGCCGGCCTCGGGGCCGAAGCTCCACCGCGCGCCGGCGTCGCGATCGCCGTTCCAGTCGACCATCAGATCGCCCTGCAGGCCGTACCACTCGAGGTGCTCGTTCAAGCGCACCAGCGTGGCCACGCCGCCGAGCAGCGGCGCGTTGCCGCGGTCGCGCGCGAACGCCACCCCGGTCTCGAGCCCGATCTTTCCGTACCAGCCCTCGAGGTGGAGGCCGCGCAGCGGATCGGCGGGAGCGCGGCGCGGCGCGGCGCACAGAGCGAGAGCGATCGCGAGGACGAGGCGCATTCGGCAAGCGTAGGGGACTCGCCACCCGGCGCGTCGGTGCACGTCCGTCCGAATCCGGCAGCGTCCGGCAGCTCTCGCGTGCCAGCGACCGGCGAGTGGCAGGCTCCGGCATGGTCGGTGCGGACGTTCCGGCTAGACTCGTGGACCATGGTGCGCACCGAGCGAGAGGGCCCCGTCTCCGTCGTCATCCTCGATCGCCCGGCGGCGCGAAACGCGGTCGACCGGGACACCGCCGAGGCGCTGGCGGATGCGTTCCGCGCGTTCGATGCCGATGACACCGCGCGGGTCGCGGTGCTGCACGGCGATCACGGCACGTTCTGCGCGGGCGCGGATCTGAAGGCGCTGGCCGCGGGCACCCCGAACCGCGTCGAGCGCGACGGCGATGGCCCGATGGGTCCGTCGCGCATGCTGCTCGGCAAGCCGGTGATCGCGTCGATCGCCGGGCACGCGGTGGCCGGGGGGCTCGAGCTCGCGCTGTGGTGCGATCTGCGGGTGGCCGAGGACGACGCGATCCTCGGAGTGTTCTGCCGCCGGTTCGGCGTGCCGCTGATCGATGGCGGCACGATCCGGCTGCCCCGCCTGATCGGCCTGTCGCGCGCGCTCGATCTGATCCTGACCGGCCGCGCGGTCACCGCGCAGGAGGCGCACGCGATCGGCTTGGTCCACCGCGTCGTCGCCAAGGGCCAGGCGCGCGCCGAGTCCACGGCGCTGGCGCACCAGCTCGCCGAGCTGCCCCAGGCGGCGCTGCGCGCGGATCGGATGAGCGCGTACCTCCAGCACGACCTGCCGCTCGACGAGGCGCTCGCCCAGGAGCTGGCGCTCGGCGCGCGCGCTCTCGACGAGGCGGTGCAGGGCGCGACCCGGTTCTCGTCGGGAGCGGGCCGCCACGGGAGGTCGCTGTGAACGGGGTGGTGCGTGGCCTGGTGCTCGGCGCCGCGATCGCCGCGCTGATCGCGGGCTGCGTGGTCCACCGCCTGGTCGGCCCGCGGCTCACCGGCACCTGCGAGGGCGCGTGCGCGCACTACGTCGCGTGCAAGTCGGGGGCGGGCGAGCCGGAGCGCACGCGCTGCCTCGCGGAGTGCCCCGAGGTGTTCAGCGACCGCGACTCGCTGATGGCGTACGAGAGCCTGACCTGCTCGGACGCGGTCGACTACGTCGACGGCTCGCAGAAGAAGATCGCCAAGCCGCGGTGAGTTGCGGCGCGCGGGCTCTATAGTGCCCTCGTGGCCGATCGCGAGCAGGGCGCGACCTCCGAGCTAGTCCTCGACGGGACGATCGAGCGGTTCGTGTTCCGCGCGGAGGGCGACTCGAGCTTCACCGTCGCGCGGTTCGTGACCCCGGGCCACGAGCACGTCACGATCGTCGGCGAGCTGGTGGGCGTGCAGGAGGGGCTGCCGCTGCGGCTGCGCGGCCAGTGGGTGGTCGATCGCAAGTTCGGGCGGCAGTTCCGGGTCGCCACGTACCAGCTGCGCTCGCCGGAGACCTTGCTCGGGATCGAGCGGTTCCTCGCATCCGGTCTGATCCCGGGGATCGGCCCGGAGCTGGCGCGCCGGCTGGTCGCCAAGTTCGGCATGGAGACGCTCGAGGTGATCGACCGCGCACCGCAGCGGCTCACCGAGGTCTCGGGGATCGGCGCATCGCGGGCAGCGCGGATCGCCGAGGCGTTCGCGGCGCACCGCCACGTCCAGGACGTGATGGTGTTCCTGCGTGGCCACGGCGTCTCGGCGGCGTTCGCGGCGCGGATCGTGAAGAAGTACGGCAAGGACGCGATCAACGTGGTGCGCGCGAACCCGTACCGGCTCGCCCACGAGGTGTGGGGGATCGGGTTCCGCACCGCCGACGCGATCGCCGACAAGCTCGGGATCGCGCGCGACGCGCCGGAGCGGCTCGAGGCGGGCCTCTTGCACGCGCTAGAGACCAGCTCGGAGGACGGCCACATGCACGTGCCGGACGACGAGCTGGTCGCCACGGCCGCCGAGCTACTCGCGGTGTCGCCGGGCCTCTTGCCGCCGCGGCTCGCCGCGCTCGAGGAGCGCAAGCTGGTGGTCCGCGAGACGCTCGGCCACCGCGGCGCGTGCAGCTCGCTGCCGTGGGCGCACGACGCCGAGGTCGAGGCGTCGCACGCGCTCGCCGCGCTGGTGCGCACGCCGGCGCGTGGCCTCGGGCTGGATCTGCACGCCGCGATCCACGCGTTCGAGGCGGTCACCGGGGTCACGCTCGCGGCCCAGCAGCGGCGCGCGGTCGAAGCCGCGCTGGTCGACAAGTGCGTGGTGATCACCGGTGGCCCCGGCGTCGGCAAGACGACGATCGTCAAGGCGATCGTGCACCTCGCGCGGCTGGCCCATCGCCGGGTCGCGCTCGGCGCACCCACCGGGCGCGCCGCCAAGCGGCTCGGCGAGGCCACCGCGCACGAGGCGATGACGATCCACCGCCTGCTCGAGTACCAGCCGCACGAGGGCGGGTTCCAGCGCGATCGCGAGAACCCGCTCGACATCGACATGCTCGTCGTCGACGAGGGCTCGATGGTGGACGCGCAGCTGTTCCGCGCGGTGCTCGCCGCGCTGCCGCCGAGCGCCCAGCTGGTGCTGGTCGGCGACGTCGATCAGCTGCCGTCGGTGGGCGCGGGCGCCGTGCTCTCGGACGTGATCGCCTCGGAGGCCGCGACGGTGATCCGGCTGACCGAGATCTTCCGCCAGGCCGCCGAGAGCAAGATCGTGGTGTCCGCGCACGAGATCAACCAGGGCCGCGTGCCCGTGCTCGAGCCGCCCGCCGCCGGCACCGCCGCCGATTTCTACTTCATCGGGCGCGAAGATCCCGAGGCCGCGCGCGCGACGATCGTGGAGCTGGTCGCCGAGCGGATCCCGCAGCGGTTCGGGTTCGATCCGATCACCGAGGTCCAGGTGCTCGCGCCGATGCACCGCGGCGACCTCGGCACCGCGTCGCTCAACCGCGCGCTCCAGGAGCGGCTCAACCCCGGCGGCGGTGGTGGCACCGAGATGGTCCGCGGCGAGCGGGTGTTCCGGCGCGGCGACAAGGTGATGCAGCTGCGCAACGATTACGACAAGAACGTGTTCAACGGCGACATCGGCGTGATCGCGTCGATCGATGGCGATGACGCGCTGCTGCGGGTCGACTTCGACGGCCGGATCGCGAGCTACGAGCGCGCCGAGCTCGATCAGCTCGTGCACGCCTACGCGGTCAGCATCCACAAGAGCCAGGGCTCGGAGTACCCGGTCGTGGTGCTGACCCTCGCGACCCAGCACTTCATGATGCTACAGCGCAGCCTGCTGTACACCGCGGTGACCCGCGGCAAGCGCCTCGTGGTGATCGTCGGCAGCAAGCGCGCGGTCGGGCTCGCGGTCAAGAACGCCGACGCGCGGCGCCGCTACACCTGGCTCGCCGAGCGGGTGCGCGCGGAGCTCGCCTAGCGTTAGCTCGGTGCCCGCTCGACTCGGCGCTCATGGTTTCTCGCGCCCCTTCTTCGTGCGTTTGGGTGCGGGTTTCTTGAGTTGCTTCGCGGCGCTCTCGAACTCCGCGTCGATGGCGCGAGGCTTGGCGTCCTGCAGTGCGTGGTAGCGTTCGTACTCGCGCTCGGCCTTGGCCTTCGCGGTCTCGGCCGAGATGTTGCCCGCGTGTTCGAGCAGTTGCCGCCCCGACGCCCGGAGGAAGTCGTCGAGCTTGGTGATCCAGTCGCGCATCGTCATCGGCCGTCGCTCGAGTGCCTGTAGCTCGGCGTACTCGATGTAGAGGTTCACGATGCGGTGGAGGACCTGGAGCTCGGGTTCGGTCAGGTAATTCTTCGCGACCGCGGCGTCGGTCTTGCGGATCACTCCGCCCGGCCGAGTTGTCTGCATGCCCATGAAGGGCTTGTCTCCATCGGCGCGCTCGTGGACGATCTCGGCCGCTGTGTGCCCGTGGGCGGCCCAGTGCATCTTGTTCTGCACGGTCGCGAAGAACAGCTGAGAGATCTCCGTGTCGGGCTGGTAGTCGACGCTCGTCGTGTAGATGTCGAGGATCTTCTGGTAGAAGCGCCGCTCGGACGCGCGGATGTCTCGAACCCGCTCGAGCAGGTCATCGAAGTAGTCGGTCTGGCCTGGACCGGGCGGGTTCTTCAGCCGCTCGTCGTCCATCGTGAAGCCCTTGACCAGGTACTCGGACAGCCGCGCAGTAGCCCATTTGCGGAACTGAGTCCCCCGATGGCCGCGGACCCGATATCCCACCGCCAGGATCACCTCGAGGCTGTAGTGCTCGATCTCTCGGGCGACCGTGCGGCGCCCCTCGGTTCGAACTATTCGATGGCGTCGAATAGTTGCCTCCGGCACGAGCTCTCTCTCGGCGTAGATCTCGCTCAGGTGATGGTTCACTGTTCCAACACCGATGTCGAAGAGTTGCGCCATCAGGGCCTGGGTGAGCCAGACGGTATCGCCCTCGAAGCGGCACTCGATGCGCGTGCGCCCGTCCTCGGTCTGATAGAGGATCAGCTCGCCTTGCGGCACGTCGGCCTCGGTCATCGCGGTCCCGCTATCGTATAGGTCACCGCCACGCGGGGCTTCCCGCTAGCCCGCGTACTCGCGCTCGATCTCGTCGAGCAGCTCGACCAGCCGCACGACCCCGTGCTCGGGGAACGCGTTGTACAGGCTGGCGCGCATCCCGCCGACCGAGCGGTGGCCGCGCAGCCCGCTCATCCCGCGCTGCTCGGCGCGCGCGATCAGCGTCTCCTCGAGCTCGGGAGTCGCGCCGCGGAACGTCACGTTCATCATCGAGCGGCTGCCGGGCCGCGCGTGGGGCCAGAACGCGCGGCTCTGGTCGAGGAAGTCGTAGAGCAGCGCGGCCTTGCGCTGGTTGCGCTCGGCCATCGCGGCGAGCCCGCCCTGCGCGCGGATCCACTCCACCACCTCGCCGATCACGTAGATGCCAAACGTGTTGGGCGTGTTGTGCAGCGAGCGCTCGGTGGCATAGGTCCGGTACTGGTCGAGCGGCGGCAGGTCGCGCGCGCCGGTCTCGAGGAAATCGCGGCGCGCGATCACCAGGCTGATCCCCGACGGGCCGAGGTTCTTCTGGGCTCCCGCGTAGATCAGCGCGTGGCCATCGAGCACGAGCGGCCGGCTGAAGATGTCGCTCGAGGCGTCGCACACCAGCGGCGCGGGAGCGACCGGCGGCGCGGCCCACTGCGTGCCGTAGATCGTCTCGTTGCTGGTGTAGTGCGCGTAGCGCGGCGCCCCGGACCACGTGCAGTGCCCCGGGATCTCGGCGAACTCCGGCTCGCCGGTGCACGCGACGTGCACGCTGCCGAACGCGCGCGCTTGCTCGATCGCCTTGCCCGACCACACGCCGGTGTGGCAGTAGTCCGCCGTCTGATCCGCGCCCAGGAACGAGCGCGGCACCATCGCGAAGTGATGGGTGGCTCCCGAGGTGACGAACAGCACCGCGAACTCGTCGCCGATCTGGCCGACGTCGCGGATCGCCGCCTCCGTGCGCTCGAGCACGCGGCCGAACGCGGCGCCGCGGTGGCTGTGCTCCAGGATCCCGATCCCGGTGCCGTCGAGATCGAGCAGCGCCGCCTGGGCTCGCTGCAGGACCTCCTCGGGCAGCACCGCCGGCCCCGACGAGAAGTTCAGGATGCGCGTCATGCGCGCGGCAGCTTACCGCACCAGGCGGATCAGCGCCGCGACAGGTCTTGCCAGTAGAACACCGTGATCGCGATGCAGTGAAACGCTTCGTCCGAGGACTGAGTCACCACGATATCGGTGACCTTCAGGTGGGAGTTCTCGTGCATCCACGCGGAGACCTTCTCTCCGAGCTGGTCGCGGTCCGCGACCATCGTCGCCGAGAACACCTTCACCCCGTTGAACCGGACGTCCTGCCGCAACGTCAGTTTCCCCGATGTATTGGCTTGGTTGGCAGACATTGGGCGCACCGTATCACAAAGCGCGGTGGCGATAGAAAGTTTGGGAAGTCACGGTTTGCCCTACAACCGTGGGCTCGCTAGTCGTCATCATCGAGCGCGCGATCGAGCGCGTGGGCGAGCTTCTCGGCCTCTTGTGGAGACATCGACGTCGGCGTGAACGCCTGATCCGCCGTCTCGACCAGCGCGAGCATGCGCGCCTGCTCGACCGAGAGGCCCGACTCGTCGGTGGTGATCCACTCGTCGAGCTCCTCGGTCAGCCGGCGCTTGGTCGAGCGCGCTTCCTCGCCGCGCGGCGCCAGGCGGGGCGCCGCGGCACCGTGGCGGCGGTACGAGATCGAGCCGTACGCGTTCGCGAGGTCGTGGCGGAACTCCGCCATGTTCTGGTAGCGGCGCGCCGGATCCTTCTGCATCGCGCGCAGGATCACCGCCTCGGCCATCTCGGTGATCTCGCGATGCGGCGCGAACTCGCGCGGCGAGGGCGGCGGCGTGTGGATGTGCATCGAGAGTACCTCGCTCGATTGCGGCGCCTCGAACGGCGGCCGTCCGCACAGCATGTCGAACAGGATCACGCCGAGCGAGTAGACGTCGGCGCGGTGATCCACGTCCTCGCCGCGCGCGGCCTCGGGCGACATGTACTCGGGCGTCCCGAACACCGCGCCCTGCACCGTCTCGGCGAGCAGCTCGTCCTGGACCAGCACCTTCGCGATCCCGAAGTCGAGCACCTTCACGAAGTAGTACGACTCCTCGCGCTCGGTGATCCACGACATCTGGTCCGGCGCCATCCGCACGAGGTCGCGGCGGCCCGGCTTCTTGAGCAGCAT
>JBQCJR010000860.1:0-5030 GCA_051952595.1 Kofleriaceae bacterium | reverse complement strand
CGGGCGTCGCGCCGCCGCTCGAGATCGCGACGTCGTACGAGCCGGCCGTGGAGCCGGCGGTCCCGGTGACCGTCGCGCGGCCATCCGGGCCGGTGGTCGCGGGCGACGGCGAGAACCCGGCCGTGGGGCCGCTGCCGGGCGCGCCGAAATCGACCGCCGCGCCGGGCACCGGGTTGCCAAACGCGTCGCGGACCTCGACGACGATCGGATCGCCGAACGCGCTGCCGACCTCGGCCTCTTGGCCGCCGCCGCCGATCACGGTGACGGTCGCGGCGGGGCCGGCGAGGTTGGTGAGCGCGAACGCGACCGACGCGGCGGGGATCGCGGCGGTGACCTGGTAGCCGCCGGCGCGCTGGTTCGCGGTGGCGGTGGTCAGCGCGACGCCGAACGCATCGGTGGTGGCGGTCGCGAGCAGGGCCGCCGAGGGGCCAGAGGCCGGCGCGGTGAACGCGACCGCGATGTTCGGCAGCGGCTGGTTCACGGCGTCGCGCACGACGACGAGCAGCGGGGCGGCGAACGCGGTGGTCACCGCGGTCGACTGCGCGTTGCCGCCGACGATCGCGATCGACGCGGGGGGGCCGAGGTTGGAGAGCGCGAGCTCGATCGGCCCCGCGATCCCGGGCACGGTGGCGATCACGACGTAGCTGCCGGGCGTGAGGTTCGCGGTCGCGGTGATCGCGACCTGGCCGGCGCTGTTGGTCGTCGCCGTGGTGGCGCCGAGCATCGCCGAGGCGCCGCCGGCGGGCGCGGCGAACGAGACGGTGACGTTCGGGATCGGCGCGCCGCTCGCGTCGACCACGGTGACGGTGAGCGGGGCTCCGAACGGCGTGCCGATCGGGGTGGCCTGGCCGTCGCCGCCGGTGACCACCGCGGCGGGCGCGCCGACGAACGCGGCGGTGACGCCCTGCGCGCCGTTCATGGTCACGGTGCACGTGGTGGCGGTGCCGCTGCACGCGCCGCCCCAGCCGGTGAACGTGGAGCCGGGGGCGGGCGTCGCGGTCAACACGACCTGGGTGCCGTCGAGGAACTCGGCGCTCGCGCTGGTGCACGCGAGGCCACACGACAGGCTCGACGGCGTCGAGCTGATCGATCCGAGCGCGGGCGCGCCGGACTTGCTCACGGTGAGGGTGCGCGGCGTGCCGATCTGGGTGAGGTCGACCGCGGTGTTGCCGGTGCTATCGGGATCGGTGATCCCACCGCCGACCGTCGCGGTGACGGTGTTCTTGAGCGTGCCGGCGCCGGTGCCGGCGACGACCTGCGCGTCGATCGTGAACGTCGCCACGCCGCCGGCCGGCAGCTGCACGGTCTGGAGCAGGTTGCCCGTGCCGCTCGCGGTGCACGTCGCGCCGCCGGTGCTGGCGCAGGTCCACGCCGCGTTGACGAGCTGCGGCGGCAGGGTGTCCTGCACGACCACCGGCGCCGCCATCGGTCCGGCGTTCGAGACCTGGAGCGTGTAGCGGATCGGCTGGCCCCAGCCGATCGCCGCGAGGCCATCGGTCACGCTGACGCAGACGTCGGCGTACGCCACGCTCGAGGTGACGTTGGTGTAGACCTTCGGGCCGATCAGCGCCGAGATCCCGGTCGCGTAGATCGAGTAGGTGCCGTTCGTGATCCGCGTGCCGTTCGGGGTGCCGGCGGGCACCTTGACCCGGATCGTGAACGAGCCGGTCGCGCCGTTGGCGAGCGAGCCGAGCGAGCACGACACCGTGCCGGTCGCGCCGACCGCCGGCGTGGTGCACGCGGCGCCGAGGCTGGTCGCCTGGAACGTGGTGTTCGGCGGGGTCACCAGATCGAGCTTGGTGCCCGTCGTCGTGGTGGTGCCGCCGTTCTTGTAGTGGACGGTGTACGTGATGTCGTCGCCCGCGTTGACCTGCTGCGGGCCGGTCGCCCACGCGAACAGGCCGGGGATGCCCGAGCCCACCGCGTCGACGTAGACGCGGCCCCAGTGGCCACCGAGCGAGCAGCCACCGGCGACCACGAGCAGCTCGACCTGGTCCCCGACCGCGAGCCCGGCGTTGCCGGGCGCGATGTCGACCAGCTGCCAGTCGGTGTACTGGCTCGCGTTGCCGGCGAGGCTGGTGAAGTCCTTCCACGGCACGCCCGGCTGGCCGCTGGCGTTGAAGTCCTGGTACAGCGTGGCGCCGGTGGTCGCGTTGTGCAGCCGCACGAAGTAGTACGGCTGCTCGTGGTAGGCGTGCGGCGGGTTCTCGAGCACGGGCGCGATCGCGAACCGGACGTGGACCTTGTCGTCGGTCGGATCGACGTCGCCGAGCCCGATCGTCATGGTCTGGCGGAGCGCGTTGACGTTCCGGTCCTTGCCCGGCGAGGTGGCGCTCAGGTAGTTCACCACCGCGGCGCGCTGGCCGTACTTGGGGAACCGCAGCGAGCCGGTGGTCCGGATATCGGGATCGGTCTGCGACTCCGGTGCGCCGCCGACCACCGAGGACATCGCCACGCCGCCGGCCCCGAGGTTGAGGCTCGCGAGGGTCTGCGGCGTCGGGCGCGTATCGGTGATCCCGGGGTTCAGATAGGTCTGCCGCGTCCAGCCGGTCGGTGGCGTGGTGCCGATCGGATCGTTCTCGAAATCGCCGTTGACCCAGACCGGCTGATCGGTCGAGTCGAGATCTGGATCGGGCGGCGAGGTCGCGCAGGCGCCGAGCACTGCGGAGACCAGGAGGGGGAATGCGAACGAGCTACGCATTGGAGACACTGGCAACCACAATAGCGGTCGTGCGCGTCGCGCGGAGAGTGGGAATCGCGTGAGATCCACGCGGCGAACCCCATGCGTACCCGAGGCGATCGTCAGCGCGGCGCGCCGCGCAGCTGGCGATAGCGGCGCGGTGACACGCCGAACGCGCGCCGAAAGCTGGTGATGAAGTGCGAGAGATCGCCGAAGCCAGCGTCGAGCGCGACGTCGGTGACGGCGCTGCGACTGGTCTCGAGCGCGATCGCGGCGCGGCTGCGCGCCGCGGCGATCACGTACTGGCGAGGCGTCTGTCCGGTGATCGCGCGGAACACGCGCACGAAGTGGAACGGGCTGAGCTCGGCGTACGCGGCGAGCGTGTCGAGCGAGCAATCCTCCGCAGGGTGGATATCGACATAGCGCAGAATCTGCGCGATCCGCCGGGCGTGGTCCCGCGCGGGCGCGGCGAGCCGATCGGCGCGCGACCAGTCGGCGGCGATCGCGAGCTCGGCGACCGCCATCGCGGCGTCGTGGAGCGCGTCCGGATCGCCGCTGCACAGCGCGCCGCGCGCGAGCACCACCGCGGCGACGGTCTCGGCCGACGGTGGGATCGCGACGCGATCGAACGCGCGCCGGGCGCGCCGGTGGACCGCGAACGACGCGCGCACGTCCTCGAGGAACGCGTCCTCGTACTCGAAGGTGATCGAGCGATCGCCGCCGTCGTCGACGTGGCGGTACTCGTGGTGGGTCGCCGGGTTCTTGAGCAGGATCGCGCCGGCGCCGACCACGGCCTCGCCCTCGCTGCCGCGCGCGTGCATCGCGCCGCCGAGCATCACGGCGATCGCGGCGCGTGGATGCTCGCGCTCGACCACCGGGCTGCGCGCGTGGAGGTGACACACGCAGTCCTCGACGCAAAACGCGGCGCGGCGCGCGAGCACGTACAAGCCGGCGGGCCGGTCGGGGAGCGCGATCGCAAGCTTCCCCAAGTCGGTCGCCATGGCTCGTTGCTACCACGGCCGCATGAGATCGCCGTGGACGATGTCGCTGATCGGGCTCGCGCTCGGCTGCCGCGCCGCACCGGGCCGCGATCCGGTGCACGCGCCGGCCGCACCCAACGCACCGAACGCACCGAACGCCGCGCGCGCCGAGCCCGAGCTCTACGGCGCGGGCGTGTTCACCACCGACGCGTGGGACTTCTTCCTCGCGTTCTCTCCCGACCAGTCGCGCGCGCTGTTCGGCCGCGCCGATGACGCGTTCGAGCGCTACGAGCTGTACGAGACCCGGCGCGGCGCCGATGGCCAGTGGACCCCGCCGGTGCGGCCGGCATTCGCGAGCGCCTGGAGCGAGGCCGATCCACACATCTCGCCCGATGGCGACACGGTCTACTTCATCTCCAACCGCCCGGATCCCGGCGAGCCGGGGCCACGCGCGACGTACGACATCTTCGCGGCGTCGCGCCGCACGGACGGCGAGTGGGGCGAGGCGCGGCGGCTGCCCGCGCCGGTCAACGATCCGGAGCGCGACGAGTGGAGCCCGGCGATCGCCGCCTCGGGCAACCTGTACTTCGGCGCGGATCGCCCGGGCACGCGCGGCGGCAGCGATCTGTGGGTGTCGCGCTGGGTCGGCGGCGCGTACCAGCCGCCCGAGAACCTCGGCGACGCGATCAACAGCGGCGCGCACGAGGTGGAGCCGTGGATCGCTCCCGACGAGAGCTACCTGATCTTCTCGGGGCTGCGCCGCGCCGACGGGGCAGGTGGCTACGATCTGTTCCTCAGCCGCCGCGAGGGCGCGGGGTGGAGCCGCGCGGAGCCGCTGCGTGGGATCAACACCGCGGCGAGCGAGTGGAACCACAGCGTCTCGCCCGATGGCGCGTGGCTGTACTTCACGAGCAACCGGCCACGCGCCGGCGCGAACAGCAACGGCAAGGGCGACATGTACCGCGTCGCCATGAAGGAGATCATGAGCACCACGACCCATCGCAGCGTCTCGATCGCGCCGGGCGGCGCCTACGCACACGCCTATGAGGTCACCGCGCCGGCCCGCACGGTCTACATCAGCGGCCAGATCCCGACGCGGCCGGACGGCAGCGTGCCGGACACCTTCGAGGCGCAGTGCCGCCAGGTCTGGGCGAACATCGACGAGCGGCTCGCCGAGGCCGGCCTCGCGCGGGGCGACGTCGTCAAGGTCACGACGTACCTCGCCGATCGCAAGTACCGCGACGAGAGCTCGCGGATCCGCCGCGCGTTCTTCGGCGCGCACCTGCCGGCGCTCACGGTCCTGATCGCGGGGATCTACGACCCGGCGTGGCTGCTCGAGATCGAGATCGTCGCGGCGCGCTGACGATCCG
>JBQCJR010000859.1:0-15021 GCA_051952595.1 Kofleriaceae bacterium | reverse complement strand
CCTTACCATAACGAGCCGAGCTCTATATTCATATCCGCCGGCGTGCTGGCCAGTAAGAAAGCGACGCCGAGCGGCGCGCCGGTGGCGCGATCGATCACGGTCAGCGCCCGGGTATCCGGCGCGGCGTCGATCGCCGCGAGATAGCTGCCGAGCGCGGCGGCGTCGTCGAACGGGCCGCCCTTCATCCAGCACCAGATCCGCTCGTCGGGATCGTAGGCGTCGCAGCGCCGGTCGCCGAGCGCGAACGGCGCGCCGCACGAGACGGCGTGCAGGCCGGGCAGGTGGGCGTCGAGGTCGAGCGGGCGCAGCTCGACGCGCGCGCCGGCGAGCACCACGGGCGCCGGTTTGCGGGGCAGGCTCGTACGTCGCGCGAGCACCTCGGCAGGCAAGCGGTCGGACATGCCGGGTTCTCGCACGCGCGCCGCGGGCGGACCAGGCTGTCGCGGTCGCGCGCGGCGGGAACTGTGGTGCTAGCCCGCCGGGTGCGGCTTGGTGCTGCGCCAGCCCTCCGGCCAGCCCTCGGCGCCGACCAGCGGCACGAACCGGACTTCTCCGAGCTCCTCCTCGACGAACCGGTCAGTGGCGTGGCGGGTGATCCGGACCAGCCGCTGCTGGTCGGTGGTGCCGAACGGCAGCACGAGCCGGCCGCCGACCGCGAGCTGATCGAGCAGCGGCGGCGGCGGTCGAGGCGCGCCGGCGGCGACCGCGATCGCCTCGTACGGCGCGCTCTCCGGCCAGCCGAGCGAGCCATCGCCGAAGTGCACGTGCACGTTGGTGAACCCGAGCGCGGCCAGCCGCGTCGAGGCGGTCGACGCGAGCAGCTCGATCCGCTCGACGGTCTCGACCTCGCGCGCGAGCGCGCCGAGGATCGCGGCGGCGTAGCCCGAGCCGGTCCCGATCTCGAGCACGTGCTCGTGACCGGCGAGCTGGAGCGCCTGCACCGTCATCGCGACCACGTAGGGCTGCGAGATCGTCTGGCCACCCTCGATCGGCAGCGGCGCGTCCTCGTACGCGTAGCGCACCATCTCCGGCGGCACGAACGCCTCGCGCGGCACGCGGCCGAACGCGGCGAGCACGCGCGGATCGACGATGTCGCGGCCGCGTAGCTGGTCCGCGATCATGCGCTGCCGCAGCAGCTCCGTGGTCAACGCCGCCCTCGCCATGCTCCCACCGTGGTCACATCGCCCCGACCGGGCAATGAGAGAAATCCTCCGGACGCGCGGCCCACTCGACGAGCCTACGCTCGATTCACGCCGCGTGGCGGCCGGAGTGCTCGCCGTGACGCGCGCGGATCGTCAGCACCGGACAGGGCGCCGTGCGCACCACGGTCTCGGCCACGCTGCCGAGCAGCGCGCGCGAGACGCCGCGCCGGCCGTGGGTGCCCATCACGATCAGATCCGCGCCGAGCTCCTCGGCGGCCTGATCGATCATGTCGCGTGCGTCGCCGGTCTTGAGCAGGACCTCGCCGATCTGGGCGCGGTCGCGCCGGCTATCGGCCAGCCCGTCGAGCGCGCGCTGGTTGTCGGCGATCAGCGAGTCGATCATCGTGCTGGTGAGCGCGACGCCGAGCTCGGGGACGCCGAGCGCGGGGATGCCGATCACGTTGAGCAGGTGGATGGTCGCCCCGAGCCGGTTCGCGAGCTCGCACGCGTAGTCGAGCGCTTCCTCGGCGGCCTCGCTCAGGTCGGTCGGGACCAGGATGTTCTTGGGCAGCATGGGGGCTCCTTTCGTCGGATCGGACCTTTCACGAACCGGGCCATGCCGCGCACTGCGCGCCAGGCGCACGCTGGGCGGTCGCGCACGGAGATGGCCCCGGTGATAGAACAGAGCGGCGCATGCGCCTGACCCGCAAGTTCATCGCGGCGCTCGTGATCGGAGTGGCGCTGGTGGCGCTGGTCCAGGGCTACCTGGACTACCAGCGCGACCGCGAGACCTTCGATCGCCAGCTGCGTGGTGAGGCAGCCGTGCTCGGGCGCGCGCTCGCCCGTGGCGTGGCTGACGTGTGGCAGCGCGACGGCGAGGCGGCGGCCCGCCAGTTCCTCGAGATCGCGGCGAGCAAGAGCGGCCGGCTCCAGGCGCGCTGGGTGTGGCTCGACGCCAAGGGGCCGGATGCGCCGCGCGCGCCGCGCGACGAGCTCGATCCGCTGATCGAGGATCGCGTGGTCACCGTGCGCGATCCAATCCGGCGGCTCGCGCTCACCTACTTCCGGGTCGAGGTCAACGAGCGGCGGCTCGGCGGGATCGAGATCGCGCAGTCGCTCGAGCAGCTCGACGCGTACCTCAGCTCGTCGCTGCGCACCCAGGCGATCGCCTCGGTGGGCGCGGTCGCGTTCGCGGCGGCGCTCGCGCTCGGCCTCGGCGTGGTGTTCATCGGCCGGCCGATCTCGCGGCTCGCGGCGAAGGCGCGGCGGGTCGGCACCGGTGATCTCAGCGGCCCGCTCGAGCTGCGCCAGCGCGACGAGCTCGGCGAGCTGGCCGCCGAGATCAACGACATGTGCGATCGGCTGAGCGCCGAGCGCGGCGCGCGCGAGCAGGCGACCGAGCAGCTCCGCCACGCCGACCGGCTGACCACCGTGGGTAAGCTGGCCTCGGGGCTCGCGCACGAGCTCGGCACCCCGCTCAACGTGGTGCGCGGCCGCGCCAAGCTGATCGTCGACCAGGAGCTCGAGCCCAAGGAGGTGATCGACTCGGCGCGGATCGTCGTGGAGCAGGCCGAGCGGATGACCGCGCTGATCCGCCAGCGGCTCGACTTCGCGCGGCCGCGCGCGCTGCTCAAGGCCTCGGTCCACGTGCCGAACCTGGCGCGCCGGGTGTGCGAGCTGGTCGCCACTATCGCGCGCAAGACCGGCGTCGTGCTGGTCCCGCCGCCGGAGCTCCCCGGAGACGCGCTGCGCGTCGAGGCCGACGATGGCCAGCTGACCCAGGTGCTCACCAACCTGGTGGTCAACGCGATCCAGGCGACCCCGGAGGGTGGCCAGGTCTCTATCGCGGTGCGCCCTACCCCCCCCACGCCGCCGCCGTACGTCGGCAGCGCCGAGCGCGCGTGGATGGCGATCGACGTGCGCGACACCGGCTCGGGCATGGACGAGGTCACCCGGTCGCGCGTGTTCGAGCCGTTCTACACCACCAAGGACATCGGCGAGGGCACCGGCCTGGGGCTCTCGGTGAGCTGGGGCATCGTCCGCGAGCACGGCGGGTGGATCGACATCGCGTCCGAACCAGCGGCCGGATCGACGTTCACCGTGTATCTTCCGCGGGGCAACGCATGACGACGGTGTTCGTGGTCGATGACGAGCGCGAGATGGTCGATCTGATCGCGCTCGGGCTCAAGAAGCGCGGGTTCTCGGTGGTGCCGTTCGGCAGCGGCGCCGACGCGCTCGCCGCGGTCCAGTCCCACGACGTCGACGTCGTGGTCACGGATCTCAACATGAAGGGGATGACCGGCCTCGAGCTGTGCCAGCGCGTGGTCGCGGACCGCCCCGATATCCCGGTGCTGATGCTGACCGCGTTCGGCAGCTTCGAGACCGCGGTCGGCGCGATCCGCGCGGGCGCGTACGACTTCGTCACCAAGCCGGTCGAGATCGAGGCGCTCGCGATCGCGATCCGCCGGGCGGCCGAGCACCGCGCGCTGCGCGGCGAGGTCAAGCGGCTGCGCGAGGTGGTCGCCAACACCCGCGGGCGCGGCGAGCTGATCGGCGCGAGCCCGGCGATGCAGCAGGTCTATCAGCTGATCGATCAGGTCAGCTCGACCGACGCCACGGTGCTGATCACCGGCGAGAGCGGCACCGGCAAGGAGGTCGTCGCGCGCGAGATCCACAACCGCTCGCGGCGGGCCGGCGGCCCGTTCGTCGCGGTCAACTGCGCCGCGGTGCCCGAGGCGCTGCTCGAGAGCGAGCTGTTCGGCCACGCCAAGGGCGCGTTCACCGACGCCAAGCACAGCCGCCAGGGGCTGTTCCAGCAGGCGAGCGGCGGCACGCTGTTCCTCGACGAGATCGGCGAGATGGCGCTGGTGCTCCAGCCCAAGCTGCTGCGCGCGCTCCAGGAGCGCAAGGTGCGCCCGGTCGGCTCGGAGGCCGAGGTGACGATCGACGTCCGGCTGGTCGCCGCGACCAACCGCGATCTCGAGGAGATGGTCGAGGACAAGCGGTTCCGCGAGGACCTGTACTACCGGATCAACGTCATCCACATCCCGCTGCCGCCGCTGCGCGCGCGCGGCGGCGACGTGCTGATGCTCGCGCACCACCTGCTGCGCCACTATGCCGCGGTGTTCGACAAGAAGGTCGTCGGGCTGTCGGCCGCGGCCGCGGAGCGGATGCTGACCTACGACTGGCCGGGCAACGTGCGCGAGCTCGGCAACTGCCTCGAGCGCGCGGTCGCGCTCGCGAACTTCGAGGAGATCCAGGTCGAGGATCTGCCCGACAAGATCCGGTCGTCGCGGCGCAACGTCGCGCTGTCCGGCACCGATGTTCCGGAGCTGCTCACGCTCGAGGAGATCGAGCGCCGCCACGTGCTGCGGGTGCTCGAGGCGTGCAACCGCAACCGGACCGACGCCGCGAAGATGCTCGGGCTCGATCGCAAGACGCTCTACCGCAAGCTGCTGCGGTGGGGCGTCGGCGACGAGGCGTGAGCGAACCCGCAGAGACGCGTGAGCCGGCGCGGGCATTCACCGCCGGTGGCGTCCGGGGGCTCTTTGCCCCACGGGGGTAGTTTGCCCCGCGGTGTGGCGTCTAACTTGCTGGAATGACTTCGTCTCCGCGGCACATCCGCTGCACCGGAGGCTGGGCCTAACCAACCTCTTCCAGGAGCAGTTCATGCGTACTCTGATCCGTGCCGCCCTCGCCGTTGCTCTCCTCTCTGCCCCGGCGTTCGCCGAGGCCCCCGCCAAGAAGGAGGCGCCTGCCAAGAAGGACGCGAAGGCCCCGGCCGCCGACGCGAAGGCCCCGGCGGGCGATGCGAAGGCCCCGACGACCGAGCCGGCGAAGGACGCCCCGGCGGCCGACGCCAAGGCGGCCCCGAAGAAGGACGACGCCAAGGCGGCCAAGCCGGTCACCAAGTAGTCGATCTCTTCGATCTCTTCGATCGACTCGCAGGCGCCGCTCTCCTCCGGGCGGCGTTTGCATTTTCGGCTCATTTCGGAGCGACGGCCGCCGATTGCCGCGCGCGCGCGTGGGGGCAGTCTTCGATCGTGGCCCCACGACTCGCTCCTGCCGCCTCGAGCGGACCTCCCGTACGCGTCGAGCTGTACGCGGACCTGGTGTGCCCGTGGTGCTTCATCGCGAGTCGCCGGCTCGAGCACGTCGCGGCCGCGGATCGCGGGACCGCGATCACCTACCGCACGTACCTGGTCCAGCCGGATACGCCGCCGTACGGCGTCGATTTCTACGAGCACCTGCGGAAGCGCTACGGCGTCGATCCCAGCGACATGGTCGCGCGCGCGGAGGCCGAGGCGCGCGACACCGGCATCCCGCTCGAGCTCGCGAAGCGCCGCGTGCGGTACCCGACGACCCGCGCCCACACCCTGCTGCGCCGCGCGATCCCGCTCGGCACCCAGCGCGCGCTCGCGAACGCGCTGTTCGAGGCCTACTTCCTCGAGGGCCGCAACATCGGCGATCCCACGGTGCTGGTCCCGATCGCCGCCGCGCACGGCATCCCCGCCGAGGAGGCGATCCGGCTGATCGAAGACGTCGACGAGCTGGCGCTCACCCGGCGCGACGCCGACGAGTCGGTGCGGCGCGGGATCACCTGCGCGCCCCACCTGATCGTCGATGGCGATCTCGCGTTCTCGGGCGCGCAGCCCGAGTCGGTGCTGCGCGAGGCGCTGGCGCAGGCGCGCGCGCGCCACGAGGTCCACGCATGAAGCTCGAGCTGGTCAGTCACCCCCTGTGTCCGTTCGTCCACCGCGCGGCGATCATGCTGCACGAGAAGCAGATCGCGTTCGAGCTGCGCTACGTCGATCTCCGCCACAAGCCGTCGTGGTTCCTCGAGCTGTCGCCGCTCGGCCAGGTCCCGGTGCTGATCGCCGATGGCGAGGCGCTGTTCGAGTCGTCGGCGATCGTCGAGTTCCTCGACGAGATCCACCCGCCGCCGCTGGTCCCGCGCGATCCGTTCGAGCGCGCCCGCCAGCGCGCCTGGGTCGAGGTCGCCAACGATCTCGTGCACGCGCAGTTCAAGGCGCTCACTGCGGGCTCGGACAGCGCGTTCGCGGTGGCCCGCCGCGACGTCGCGATGTTGGTCGAGCGGTTCGAGCGCGCGCTGGCCGCCGGCCACATCGATGCGGACGGATTCGGCCTGGTCCACGTCGCGCTCGCGCCGGTGTGCTTCCGGTTCGTGGTCGCCGAGCAGCGGCTCGGCGCGTCGCTGATCGAGCGCGCGCCGCGGTTCACCGAGTACACCTACCGCCTCGCGTCGCGGCCGTCGGTGGTCGAGACCGTGCCCGATGACTTCGCGGATCGCCTGGTGGTCCGGCTGTTCGAGCGCGGCAGTCGGCTCGCGCGCGTGGCGTGACGCGTGTTAGATCCGCGGCGATGTCGCGCAGCGTGATCGTCGTCGATCGATTCGCCCCCGAGGCCCCCGAGCTCCGGGCGACGTTCGACGACCGGTTCTCCGAGCCGAGGTCGACCCGAGGCGATCGGTTCGTGTGGGACTACTGGCACGTCCCGGGGCAGTACACCGCGCTGCGCACGCCGGCGTGGACGTACTTCCCGCGCCGCATCTACGAGAGGTTCCACCGCCGGCTGGTCGCGTGGGGCCGCGAGACGCTCGGCTGCCACGACATCTCGCCGCCGTGGCTGTCGCTGTACGTCGAGGGCTGCCGCCAGGAGCTGCACGGCGACCTACCGCACGGCCCGTGGGCGTTCGTGTTCTCGCTCACGCCGTGGCGCGGCCGGACGTTCCGCGGCGGCGAGACCCTGCTGCTGCGCGACGAGGTGCTCGACTTCTGGCAGGACTTCGCCTCGGAGCGATCGGTCGAGCAGGGCGAGCTGATCCGCGCGATCGAGCCGCGGTTCGGCCGGCTGGTCGCGTTCGATCCACGCATCCCACACGGCGTGCGCACGGTGACCGGCACCCACGATCCACGCGAGGGCCGGCTGGTGATCCACGGCTGGTTCGTGCAGCCGCGGCCGCTCGTGCACGGGCCCCTCGCGGCGCGCGCGCTGACCGCGCGGATCGACGAGCTCACGGATCGGCTCGGCGGCTGGCTCGGCGCGCTGCCGATCGCCGGCATGGTCAGCTTCGCGTTCGACGTCGACCGGCGCGGCGACGCGGCGAACGTCCGCGTGCTGTCCGATACCACGCGCGTGCCGCGGGCCGACGAGCGCGCGCGGCTCGCGCTGGTCCGCCGGCTGCGCGGCGCGATCGCCGGCTGGACGTTTGGTGCGCAGCGCGCCGCGAGCCGGGTGACGCTGCCGCTGGTGTTCGCGCGCGAGTGAACGCGCGAGCGAACGCTTCGCAGGGCGGCGGGGCACATTCGATGCACTCTGGAGCTTCCAACTTCTCAGGAGGTCGTGATGCGTCCGGTCGTGTTCGTGGGTGTCCTGTTCGTCTCGCTGGCGATGCCGGCCGCGGCAAACGCCGAGCGCGAGACTCCTCCTCTCAAGGACTGCGAGAAGCTGGTCGAGGACATCCCCGACAACCCCAAGGACGACCGACCTCTCTACGCTGCGGCCGTCTCGGTCGCGACCTGCGTCGCCGATAACCGGCTCGCCTTGCTCGGCGAGCTGCCCGACGATCTCCGCTCCGCGGTCGCGATCGCCGAGGCCGCCGCGCCGAGCCTCCAGCTGCTCGACGAGGTCTCCAAGATCGCCGACCCCGAGCATCGCCTGCGGGCCCACCACGCCCGCGGCAACCTGTGGCTCGCGATGGCGGCGCGCATGCGCAAGGCCGTCGCGCCCACGCCGAAGCCCGGCACCACGCAGCGCCGCGCCGACGTCGAGCGGGTGATCGCGCCGTGGCTCGAACAGGCCGCGTCGGACTTCGCCGAGGTCCGCGAGATCGCGCAGTCCGGCCAGCTCACCACGACCCCCGCGATCTCGCGCGTGGTCCGCGATTCGGCCAAGGCGCTGCGCACGCTGCGGGCGAACCGCTCCCCGGTCGCGACCGGCGACTCCGGCACCGACGTGATGAGGCTGTGAGCTCGCGCGCGCGCGGGGCCCACGCCTAGATCGGCACGCCCGGCGCCACCACGCGCAGGATCTCGAACAGCACCTGCGCGAGCAGCTCGCGCAGCTCGTCGCGCGACAGCCGCGGGTTCGCGCACCAGTCGATCGAGGCGCCCTCGACGAACCCGATCCAGCCGCGGATCGCGACCTCGAACCGGGGGCTGCCGGTGATCAGCGGCGCGGACGGCGAGCTGCTGAGGAACTGGTCGAACAGCTGGCTGCGCACGCCCTCGACGACCTGCGCGACCTCGGGATCGCTGCCGATCCCGCCGCGCATCAGCGAGACGAACGCACGCGAGTGCATCATGACGTGCTCGAGGTACGCATCGAGCCCCTGGCGCACGCGCTCCATCGGCGGCAGGTCCCTCGGCACGCGGCCGATCGCCGCGACCAGGTCGTTCGCGATCTCGGTCAGCCCCGCGACGTAGAGATCTCGCTTGGTCGGGAAGTAGTGGTAGAGCAGGCCCTTCGAGATCTTCGCCTCGCGCGCGAGGTCGTCGATCGAGACCTCGTCGTACGCGCGGTTCGAGAACGCGGTGCGCGCGAGGCCGAGCAGCTGGGCGCGGCGCTGATCGTTGTCGAGCCGGACGCGGCGCCGCGGGCGCGCGCGCTCCACCAGCTTGCGGATCGGCGCACGGCGAGGGGGCACGGTCACATCCTAGCCCAAGCGTTCCGCGGTGTTGGGGGCGGTGGCACGATCGTTATTGACTTGAGGTCAATAAGCTCTAGGCTGGAGGCAAGACAACGCATGACGGGAGGCTCTCCATGACCGCATCGGTCCACCCGATCGTACCTCGCGATCTCGACGTCGACTTCGAGCCGGTGCCGCGCCACTGGCTCGCCAACAACGCCGCCGCGACGGCGATCAGCAACGGGGTCAACCTGCTGTTCCCGCACGGCGAGCGGTTCTTCGTCCGCTCGGTGAAGCACTTCCTCGATCGGATCGACGATCCGGAGCTGCGCGCCCAGATCAAGGGCTTCTTCGGGCAGGAGGGCCGCCACGCGCGCGAGCACGATCGGTTCAACGCCGTGCTCCGCGACCACGGCTACCAGGTCGAGAAGTTCCTCGAGACCTACCACGCGCTCTCGCTGTGGATCGAGGCGCGCCTGTCGCCCGAGCTGCGGCTCGCCATCACCGCGGCGGCCGAGCACTTCACGGCGATCATGGCCGAGGGCGCGTTCTCGGATCAGATGCTCGACGCGTGCGCGCCGCAGATGCGCGACCTGCTCGCGTGGCACGCCGCCGAGGAGATCGAGCACAAGTCCGTGGCGTTCGACGTGCTCCAGCAGATCGATCCGTCGTACCGGCTGCGGGTCACCGGGCTCGTGATGGCGACCGCGTTGCTCGGCGGGTTCTGGCTGTGGGCGGCGACCCTGCTGCTCCGCCAGGACGGCCTCGGCTGGATCGGCGCGCTCCGCCAGCTGCGCGAGCTGCCGCGGCGCACCGCGTCCGGCGAGCCGATGCCGCGCGATTCGATCGCCCGGCGGGTGTTCGCGCGCGGGATCCGCGAGTACCTGCGCCGCGACTTCCACCCCAACGACAACCCGAACCACGAGCTGGCCGCGGCGTGGTTCGCGGCGCGTGGCCTCGCGATGCCTCCCGCCCGCGGGGCCCGCGTGGAGGCCGCGTGAAGCTCGAAGACAAGGTCGTGGTGGTCACCGGCGCCGGCAGCGGGATCGGCCGCGCCACCGCGCTCGCGTTCGCGGCCGAGCGCGCGCGGGTCGTCGCGTGCGACGTCGATCCGAAGCGGCTCGATGCGCTGGCCGGCGAGCTCGGGTCGCGCGCGCTGCTCGTCCGCAAGGTCGACGTGGCGAGCCGCGACGAGATGGCCGCGTTCGCCGCCGAGGTCCACGCGCGCGCGCCCGCCGCCGACGTGATCGTCAACAACGCCGGGGTCGGCTGCGGCGGCAACTTCCTCGAGACCAGCCTCGACGACTGGGACTGGGTGCTCGGCGTCAACCTCAAGGGCGTGGTGCACGGCTGCCACTTCTTCGTGCCGAGGATGGTCGAGCGCGGCGCCGGCGGGCACGTGATCAACATCTCGTCGATCTTCGGGATCTTCGCGCCGCCGCGGGTCTCGGCGTACGTCGCGTCGAAGTTCGCGGTGCTCGGCATGTCGCAGTCGCTGCGCACCGAGCTCGCGCCGCACCGGATCGGCGTCACCGCGATCTGCCCCGGCATGATCGACACGTCGATCATCGAGGACGGCCGGCTCACCGGATCGGTGCTCGATCGCAAGGCCAAGGTGTCTTCGATCTTCCGCAAGGGGGCGCCGCCGGCGCTGGTCGCGCGCGCGATCCTCGACGCCGTGCACACCAACCCCGCGGTCCGGCCGGTCGGGCGGGACAGCTGGGCGCTCTCGACGATGGCGCGGTTCGCGCCGGGCGTCGCGACGCGGCTCGGCGCGATGATCTCGCGGCGGCTCGGCTAACGTAGATCTACTTGGCGGGCGCCTCGTAGTTGCGGCGCGCGGCGTCGAGCTCGCCGACCACCTCGGCGACCAGCTCCGGAGGCTCGATCGCGCGCGCGTGGGGGCCCCACTCGAGCACCCACGACACCACGGGGATCAAGCTGGCGCACGGGAACTCGAGGCGGACCCGGCCATCGGCGAGCTCCTCGATGCGCTGGCGGGGGTGCCACACGCGGGCGCGCACGTACGCCGCCTTCGCGGCGCTGAACTCGATCACCACGCGGCGCGCCGGCTGGTCGCTGCTCGCGACGTGGATCCCGAACGCGCCGTGCAGCAGGTCCGCGATCCGGAACCCGGCGGGCGCGCTGAACGGTGCGCCGCGCAGCGCCTCGACCTCGGTGAACCGCTCGACGGCGTAGACCGCCACCGGCTCGCCGGGTGGGATCGCGCGGCCATCCGCGGCGGCGCGCAACCGGCAGCCGATCACGTACAGCCCGTGCTTGTAGAGCGCCATGGTGTACGGCGCGAGGTGGCCGTGGCGGACCCGGCCATGGCCGTCGCGGTACGCGAACCGGATCACCCGGCGCGACAGCACGCCGGTGAGCAGCGCGTCGAGGATGTCCTCCTTGCCCTCGTACGCCTTGGTGCCGCCGTCGGGCACGTACGCGAACCGATCGCCGAGCGTGGCGTGCTCGGCGCGCTCCTCGGGCGTCATCCGCTGGGCGAGCTTGGCCTGGAGGCTCGCGACGTCCTCCCACAGCGGCGTGCCGCGCAGCACGTCGAACAGGCTCGCGATCGCGAGCAGGGTGTAGCGCTCGCGCCGGGTGATCGCGATGTTCGAGTACGTCCGCTCGACCAGCCGGGCGGCGGCGCGGCCCTCGATCGCCAGGCTCTCGATCTCGAACCCGGCGGTCCGCAGGTCCGCGAGGTCGCGGCGGATCGTGCGCTCGCTCGCTCCGAGCTGGGCGGCGAGCTCGGACAGCCGGCGGCCGCGCCGGAACCCACGCAGCTCGTCCAGCACGCGGAGCACCCGCGAAAGGTGGTTGAGATCGCCTCTACGATACAAGCAATTCCGAGCATCTACCGGATCGATCTCCGTGACAAGGGTTGTCCGGGTGGGTGCGTATCTTCGTCGACATGAACCACTCGCCAGTGAATGCACGCCACTCCCGTCCGGCTCCGATTCCCCAGGCGATCCCCCAGGCAGCTCCGGCCACCATCGCGGAGTGCCACGAGCTCCGCACCCTGCTCGAGTCCAACCTGCTCGCGCTCCACGCGATCCTCGAGGACCACCAGCGCACGCTCGACTTCAGCCTGCGCGCGGTGGACGGGATGCGCGCGGAGCTGCGCGCCGAGATGCGCGCGCTGTCCGACGCGCGCGCGCCGTGGGTCAAGGCGGTGTCGGATACCCGCGCGCTGCTCTACGTCGCGCTGCGCGAGCTGATCGTCGGCGCCGAGGACGCGGGGCGGACGGTCGAGCTCCGCCGGTTCGATCTCTCGGACGTGCCGTCCGACGGCGTCCCCGAGGCCGAGCCGGAGGACCACCGCACCCGGTAGCGCCGCGCGTGATCAGCGCGCCGGGCGGCGGCGGCGGCGCAGCACGATCGCCACGAGCGCCGCGAGCACGAGGCCGCCGTTCGCGTGCCCCGAGGTCTGGCAGCAGCCATCCCCGCCCGGCGGATCGTTCGGGTCGTTGGGCTCGCCGGTCTCGACCATACACGCCGGGCTGCAGCCATCGCCGGCCTTCACGTTGCCGTCGTCGCACTGCTCCACGCCGGCGCGCACCACGCCGTCGCCGCACGCCGCGTCGGTGCAGTCGTAGCGGCAGGCGTCGGTGTCGATGTCGTTGCCGTCGTCGCACTCCTCCGGCTCCTGCACCACGCCGTCGCCGCAGCGCGTCCGCTCGCACGCGTTCGAGCACTGATCGGTGTCGACGTCGTTGCCGTCGTCGCACTGCTCGACGCCGGTCTGGACCACGCCGTCGCCGCAGGTCGCGTGCTCGCAGACCGCGGTGCACGCGTCGGTCGCGATGTCGTTGCCGTCGTCACACTCCTCGACGCCGGCCTGGGTGAAGCCATCGCCGCAGCGGGCGGCCTCGCAGGTGTTGAGGCAGGCGTCGGTGTTCGAGTCGTTCTGGTCGTCGCAGTCCTCCTCGCCGACCTGCACGAACCCGTCGCCGCAGCTCGCCGGCTCGCAGGAGGTGAGGCACGCGTCGGTGTTCGAGGTGTTCCCGTCATCACACTGCTCGACGCCGGCCTGGGTGAAGCCATCGCCGCAGCGCGCGGCGTCGCAGGAATTCAGGCACGCGTCGGTGTTGGAGTCGTTGCCGTCGTCGCACTGCTCGACACCGGCGCGGACGTAGCCGTCGCCGCAGGTCGCGACCACGCAGGAATTCAGGCACCCGTCGGTGTTCGAGGTGTTCGCGTCGTCGCAGGTCTCCGGGCCATTGGTGATGCCGTCGCCGCAGCGCGGGCCGAGGCCGGTGCAGTTGGCGTTGCAGTGGCCGTACATGCCGTTGCTGGCGCCGCTGTCGCAGGCCTCGCCGGGCTCGATCGCGCCGTTGCCACACACCGCGGCGAGCACGAACTCGTACGCGCCCATGTCCCACTGCGCGCCGCCGATCCCGTTTCCATCGAGCGGCCGGGTGATCCCCTCGGCGTCGGTCGTCGGCCCGGTGGTGCCGGCGTCGATCGCGACGCTGGTGCTCTGGAGGTGGAGGTCGGTCGCGGAGACGTACAGCGGGTTGCTCGAGATCGTGCCGGCGCCCGCCGTGACGTTGCGGTAGTTGCCGTTGATGTTGTTCCACACGTCGCTGTACGTGACGGTGACCGTCGCCGAGTCGGCGCGGTAGATGCCGTAGCCCGAGTTGGTGAGGATCGAGTTGGTCACGGTGACCGCCGCGCCGTTCGAGCCGCTCGCCGCGGTGTAGATCGCGAACGGCTCCGAGCTCTCGATCGTGCAGTTCACCACGTCGACGGTGTGGCCGGGCTCGTTGTGCGCGACGTACACGCCGTAGCTGGCGTTGAGCATCACGCCGTTGAGCAGGGTCGGCGAGGCGGAGTCGCTCACGTGCACGCCGTAGCCGCCGGCGTTGACGATCGAGAACCCGTTGATCTTCGGCGCGCCGGCGCGCAGCCACATGCCGTAGTTCAGCGTGGACTGGATGCTCAGCCGCGACAGCTGGTTGGTGGTGGCGGTCGAGCGATAGGTCAGCCCGTGGTTGGCGCGGGTGATCACCACGTTGTCGAGCACCACGTCGCGCGCGGTCGCGTCGAGCACGAGGCCGTACCAGCTGCCGAGCGTGGTCGACGTGGAGCCGAACGTGATCGGCGTGGTGGGCGTGCCATCGGCGATCAGCCGGCCACGCACGGTCAGCTCGCCGCGCGCGGTGTTCTCGCCGGACTTCATGAGGTCGGCGTTCGACGTGAACTGGAGCGTCGCGCCCGGCTCGATCGTGAGCGTGACGTTCGGCGCGACGGTGAGGTCGCCGGCCACGGGGTACGGCCCGCCGGCGGCGGTGAGCGTGGTGTTGGACCACAACACGCCGTGCAGGCCCGGGGTGGCGACGGTGTCGTACGGGCGCCCGCCCTGGTCCGCGCCGTTGCCGGCGCCGAATCGCGACGGCGAGTTGGAGGTGAGGCGCAGGTCGGTGGCCGAGACGTAGAGCGGGTTCGACGAGATCACGCCGGTGCCGGCGGTGACGTTGCGCAGATCGCCGTTGATGTGGTTCCAGATGTTCGAGTGCGTGACCGAGATCGCGGCCGAATCGGCGCGGTAGATGCCGTAGCCGGACGTGGTGATGATCGAGTCGGTGACGTTGACCGTGGCGCCGTTCGAGCCGCTCGCGGCGGTGTAGATGCCGAACGGCTCGCAGTTGTCGATCGTGACGTTGTCGATCGCGACGGTGTGGCCGGGCTCGTTGTGCGCGACGTACACGCCGTAGCCCGCGTGCAGGATCGTGCCGTTGCTCAGGCTCGGCGAGGAGCTATCGGCCACGTGCACGCCGTAGCCGCCGGCGTTGACGATCGAGAACCCGTTGATCGAAGGCGTGCCGGTGCGCAGCCACATGCCGTAGTTCAGCGTCGACTGGATGGTCAGGTTCGTCAGCTGGTTGTTGGCGCCGGTCGAGCGATAGGTGAGCCCGTGGTTGGCGCGGTCGATCACGAGGTGGTCGAGCACCACGTCGCGCGCGGTGGTGTCGAGCACGAGGCCGAACCAGCTGCCGAGCGTGGTCGAGGTCGAGCCCAGGGTGATCGGCGCCGCCGGGGTGCCATCGGCGACCAGCCGGCCACGCACGGTCAGCTCGCTGCGCGCGGTGTTCTCGCCGGACTTCATGAGGTCGGCGTTCGACGTGAACTGGACGCGCACGCCCGGCTCGAGGGTCAGCGAGACGTTCGGCGCGACGGTGAGATCGCCGGCGGCGGTGTATGGGCTCCCGGCGGCGGTGAGCG
>JBQCJR010000858.1:0-3011 GCA_051952595.1 Kofleriaceae bacterium | reverse complement strand
GACTTGCGCGCGAACTCGACGGAGGCGTCGTGGAGGACCTTGGCGCCCTGGGCGGCGAGCTCGAGCATCTCGTCGTGGCTGATCGACTCGAGCAGCTGCGCCGCGCTGACGATGCGCGGATCCGTGGTGTACACGCCGTCGACGTCGCTGCAGATCTCGCAGTAGTCGGCGCGCAGCGCGCCGGCGAGCGCGACCGCGGTGGTGTCGCTGCCGCCGCGGCCGAGCGTCGTGATCTCGCGCTTGTACGACACGCCCTGGAACCCGGCGACGATCACGACCTTGCCGCGATCCAGCTCGTCCTCGATCCGGAACGGCCGCACCTCGACGATCCGCGCGCCGGAGTGGCGATCGTTGGTCAGGATGCCGGCCTGCGACCCGGTGAACGAGATCGCCTCGAGGCCCTCCTCGGAGCACGCCATCGAGAGCAGCGCCATCGACTCGCGCTCGCCGCAGGTCAGCAGCATGTCGAGCTCGCGGCGCGATGGCGACGGGCTGATCGACTTGGCCTTCTCGATCAGCTGGTTCGTGGTCTTGCCCATCGCCGACACCACGACGACGACCTTCTTGCCGGCTGCCTTGGTCCGCGCGATGCGCTGTGCGACGAGCTTGATCTTGTCTGCGTCGGCGACCGAGGATCCGCCGTACTTCTGAACCACGATGCCAGTCGGAGTCACGTCGTGCACCATACACGATGTCAACGCCGCGGCGATGGTAGGTTGTTCGCAATGGCCGTCAGTCGGATCGCCGCCGTCCTCCTCGTGATCGCGTGCGGTTGCCGGCCGGTGACGAACCTGCGACCGAGCTGGCCGGACGCGCCGGTCGCGCTGCGCGATGACACCGACCGCGACGCGGCGACCGACCGGCTGTGGATCCTGCCCGCCGGCCGGGAGCGCGACGACCTGCGCGCGTCGATCGCCATCGCCGCCACGCGCCGGATGGTCGAGGCCGCCGAGGCCGACCGGCCGGTGATCGCCGCCGCCCTGCTCGAACAGCTCACCGCGCTGTGGCAGGACGACCCGGCGGCGCTCGGCGCGGGGCTCGCGCCACACGCCGATGCGATCCGGGAGCTGCGAGCGCGGTTCGCGCGGGCCGGCTGGCTCGAGCACGCGGCGCTCGCGCTGGTGTTGCTGGCCGAGCTCGCGCCGGAGCACCGCGCGGATCACCTCGCCGAGCTCGACGAGATCCTCGCATTCGCCGACGAGCTCGCGGTCGCCGAGCACGGGCCGGACGCGGTGCGCGCCCAGGCGCTCCAGCTGCTCCAGCCCGCGGCGTTCGCGGTGCCGCTGCCGTGGCTGGTCGATCGCTACGTCGCGCTGGCCGTCGAGCGCCAGCAGGTGGTCTCGCGGTTGCTCGACGCCCGCGGCGCCTCGTTCGCGCTGGTGCGCGCTCACCACGACATCCTCGGAACGTCGCGGCGGATCGCCGGCGCGCTCGCCCGCGCCGATCGGGCGACCGAGATCCATCGCGTGCTCGCGCGGATGAACGGCATCGGCGTCGATCGCGAGCTGACCGTGCGCGCCGAGGTCGTGGCGGAGCAGCCGACCGCCGAGGCGTTCGTCGCGCTCGCCGCGGCGCTGCGCGATGACGAGCACGCCCCGGATCCGGGCGGCGCGCTCGCGGTCGCGCGGGCCGGGCTGGTGCGGTTCCCGAGCGATCCGCAGCTGCTGGTCGCCGCGGCCGGCGACGCGCGCACGCTCGGCCGGATCGACCAGGCGATCCAGCTGTACGAGGCCGCGGTGCGCGCCGGCGAGCTCGACACCGCGCTCGCGCTGCGGCTCGGCAAGCTGTACGGCGAACGGATCGCGCGGCTCGCCGGCAACGGCCGCCCCGGCGCCGCCGAGGCCGCGTGGCGCGACGTCGAGGCGTTCGTCGGAGGCCAGCAGCCTCGTGCGGCGTGGCAGCAGACCGCGGCGCTCGCCGAGTCCGCGCTCGGCCGCGGCCTGGCCAGCCAGGGCCTGGTCGATGCCGGGCGCCGCGCGCTCGTCGACTCGCTCGATCACGCGCCCTCGATCGACGCCTACGAGACGCTCGCGCAGATCGACGTCCAGGTCGATCGCTACCGCGACGCCCAGCGGTGGATCGCCCACGGGCTCGCCCTGCTCGGCGACGCGACCACCGGCGATCGCTATCGCCGCGCCAAGCTCGAGCGGATCGCCGGCGACGCGCACCGCCGCGCCGGCCACGCGAAGCAGGCCTCGGCGAGCTACCTCGACGCGCTGCGGACGTGGGCGTCGCTCGGCGAGCCCGAGGATTTGCCCCGCGGCGTCGTCGCCGAGCGCATGCTCGATACCGGCCGCGCGATGTGGTGGCTCGGCGAGGCGCCGCGCGCGCTCGAGCTGCTCGCCCGCGCCGTCGACCACGATCCCGGCGCGCCGGCGATCGCCGCGGCCGCCGTCGCGTTCCTGATCGAGGCCGGCCGCTACCGCGAAGCGCTCGACGCGTACCACCGCGCGCTCGGCACGCCGGGCGCGAGCGAGCTGTACAAGGTGTACATGAGCCTGTGGATCGCCGCCGAGGCGCGGCGGCTCGGCGAGCCGCGCGACCGGCTCGCGAGCGAGTACCTGGCCAGCCAGCGCGGCGAGGCGTGGCACGAGCTGCTCGCGCGCGCCGCGAGCGGCGAGCTGCCGTTCGAGGCCCTGCGCGCCGCCGCGAACACCGGGCCGCGCCGCGGCGAGCTCGCGTTCTACGGCGCGGCGCTCGGGCTCGATCCCGCCGCCGCGACGCCCGAGGGCCATCGCCGCCTGCTCGAGCAGGCGATCGACGCGCGCGTCGTGCTCGACGCCGAGTACGACTTCGCGCGGATGCAGCTCGCCGCACCGGAGCCCGGTGGAGCTCGCGGCGCTCGGTGACCAGCTGCGCGGCGCCGGGCTCACCCCGCGCGCGCTCGCCGCGTGGGCCGGCACCGATCGCGCCGCCGCCCTGCCCGGCCGGCTGCCCGCGCTCGCGACCACCGAGCCAGTGCCCGCCGCCGCCGCGCTCACGCTGCTCGTCGCGGGCGCCGAGCTGCCGAT
>JBQCJR010000857.1:0-6731 GCA_051952595.1 Kofleriaceae bacterium | reverse complement strand
GCGCGGATCGAGCACCGCCGCAGACGTCGTGTCGCGGTGTGCGAGGGCGTGCTCGTAGGCCTGGCGCTCCGGGTCGTCGACCGGACGGGATTCGCGCAGGAGGCGATAGGTCGACTCGAACACCGTGTCGTTCGCATCGGCGCGCTCGACCCGCCACGGGCCGTACGTCGTGCGCTCGAACGTGCCGTTCGGGAGCTCGCGCCGGACCGAGCGGCCGACCGCGTCGTACAGCTCGATGGTGGCCACGCCGAGCTGCGCGAGCACGGCGTCGCCCTCGTAGGCCCACGCGCCGGTGTGGAACGGCTCGTGCGTGCGAACCGGGCGCTGCTTGCGATCGTACGTGACGTGGCCGGAGCAGCGCCACCGCGGGTCCGCAGGCGCGAGCACGGGGTGACCGCCGGCGTCGACCACGACGCCGCCGCTCGTATCGCGCGCGATCGCGTCGCCGGCGTCGACGAGGTGCTTCTCCTGGAGCACGCGGCCGAAGCCGTCGAGGTAGCTCACCCCGACCGCGATGCGGCCGGCGCTGGTGCCGCCGCCGGCGCCATCCGCGCGCAGCTCCTCGGCGGAGAGCTGCACGACGGTGATCGGCGCGCCCTCGCGCTGCCACGCGCCGAGGTCGTAGTACGTGAACTGACCGGCGCCCTGGAGGTAGTGCGCGGGATCGGCGAGGACCTGCTGCGCGGTGGAGGGCGCCGAGCGCGTCGTGTACGAGGCGAGCAGCTCCATGCCCCACGGCTGGCCGGCGACCGCGCCGCGGGCGGTGCTGACCACGGCGACGCCGAGCGCGTCGTAGAGCGTCTCGGCGACCGCGCCGTTCGCATCGGTGACCCGACGCGGCGCGATCGCGCAGTAGTCGATCTCGGTCGTCGTCTGGTTCCCGCTCGGATCCACCGTGGCGATCTGCTCGAGGGCGTACGCATCGAGCGTCATCCGCGTGACCGTGCCGTCGCGGTGGGCCATACCCTCGCGCTGGTAGAACCGCGCGGCGGGACCGAACAGGTGGACGTCGTCGGACTGCCACCACAGCCCATCGCGCAGGGTGTAGCCAGCCGCGGTGAGCCGCGTGCTGTCCACGCGCGCGCCGTAGACGTCGGCAACGAACCCCGGCGCGAACACGGCCGACTCCTCGTGGTGGACGCGGACGAGCGCGCCGACCTCGCCGAACGCCAGCGCGGCGGTCGCGTCGTCGTTCCAGTAGTACGATCGATCCCAGCTGAGGAGCCGGGCGCCGAGCCCCGCGCCGAGGGCCGTGTGGTGCGGCGCGGGCGCCGCGAGCGCGGCGGCGACATCCGGCGCCCGCAGTCGCTCGCGGGTCACGCGCGCCAGATCGGCCGCGGGGAGCGAGAGCTCGAGATCCCGGCTCTCGAGCGGGACGCCGAGCTCGAACCGTTCCGGGAGATCGAAGTTGCGGAGCGTGAAGTCGTGGATCGTGATCGAGGTGCGATCCTGCGCATCGGCCTCGCGCGGCCGGCCGGCGCGCCGCGCGTACGCGATCGCGGCGTCACACGTCGGCTGATCGAGCTCGTCGGTCGCGACGATGATCCGGCCCTCGACGCGCGGATCTCCGGCGACCTGGTCATACGTCGCGGTGATCGACTCGTGCTCGACGACCGAGAACCCGGCGGCGTACGCGCGATGCGCGGGCTGGACCTGCCGCACGCGCGCGCACTGCTGAGTCACGACGAACGGGTGATCGCCGCGGCGCCCCTCGGCATCGATCGCGTAGACCTCGCTGCGGATCTCGCGGCCGGCGAGCGCGCGGAGCGCGTCGTCGAGCTCGGAGGGCAGCGCGCCGGCGAGCGAGTCATCGCAAACGTGGGTCGGCAGCCGCGGGAGCTGTGGATCGGCGTCGTAGGCGTCGACTGGGCGGCGGTGATTCCACATCTCGGTCCCGAGGTGGAACCAGGTGCGCGTCAGCGTGGGCGCCGCGAAGCCCGGCTCGCCCGGCGCGGGCCCGCCGTCCGAGGTGTCGGCGTCGAACAGATCGACCTGGCCGAACCCGCGCCACTCGCGCTCGTCGCCGTCGTAGAAGCCATCGCGGTACTCGTACCGACGGACGTCGCTCGTACCGCCGATCCGATCATGCGTCTCGATCCGGTCGACGACGCTGACGTGCATCGGGAGCTTGGTTGACCACCCGCGGCCGGCCGCGACGTCGCGCCGGTAGTGCCGAGAGGAATGGCCCCAGACGAGCCGGGTCTCCAGACCGAGAGAGTCCTCGACCGAGAGGAGCAGGCGCGGCCGGACCTCCGGCACGAGCGGCAGGTACTGGAGCGGAGCCTCGGCGCCGGGGAGCGGCGACGACCACACGAGGCACGGCCGGCCATCGCCGAGGAGATCGACGATGCGCACCGAGCTCGCGCCATCGAGGTAGGGCAGCCCGCGCAGGTGGGGGCCGTCGACGAAGCGATTGCCACCGGCGTTGATCCACGCGCGGATCTCGCCCTCGCCGAGGTAGAGCAGGTCCGTCGTGCCGGAGCCGTCGAGGTCGACGAAGCGCAGCCGGCTCGGATCGATCTCGCGCTCGGTCGAGATCCACGGCGCGTCGTCCATCACGACGCCGTCGGCGAAGCGGCCGTTCCCGAGGTTGGGCCAGTACTCGATGCGGCCGTTCTGGACGCGGACGAGGTCCGGCAGACCGTCGCCGTTCATGTCGGCGAAGTAGAAGTCGAGCGCCGCGTCCTCGAGCGTTGCGGGCACGCCCGGTGGCTTCGGCACTTCGACCGGGGCCTCGAAGCCCTCGTCGCCCGACGGGAACCACAGGAACCGATCGGCTTGGGCGATCACCAGGTCCGCGCGGCCATCGCCGTTCAGATCGGCCCACTGCGCGCGGCCGCCGAGGGCCTCCACGTGCGGCACCGTCGAGAGCGGACGGAACTCCTGCCACACCCCGGCTTCGCGATCGAGCTCGAAGGCACCAGCGAAGCGTCCGGTGAGCTGGGCGAGATCCGTGTCGCCATCGCGATCGTGATCCCCGAGGCCGGCGGCGCCGCGGCGAACCGCGGGCTTCTCGGAGAGCACGGCCTGCGCACCGAATCGGCCATCGCCGATGTTCGGCTTCCAGTACCAGGCGCCCTCGGTCTCCGCGAGGATGCCGGGGAGCCCCTCGCCGAACAGGTCGACGAACGCGTAGCGCTGACCGAGCAGACCCGCGGGGACGTTTGCGGTGCTCTCGGCGGGGACCGGCGTGAAGGCCCCGGTCGCGGCGGGTGGTGCATACACCATCGCGAGCGGTGGCAGCTCTGCAGAGGTGCGCGTGGCCCCATCCACCCGGTGTCCGACCTCGCGGATCGACCGCAGGACCGAACCCGCGGGATCGAGCTCGTGCTCGAGGCGCAGCTCGTTCACGAGCACCGGTGACGCGCCGAGCTCGTCGAAGTGGTGGAACGTGAGGATGCGGCGGCACAGCCGGTGCGTGCGCACGTCGAAGCCCGCGCGATACGTGCTGGTCGCATCGGGGCGCGCCAGCCACGCGCGATCCGCGGCGACGGCGGGATCCGGGGCGTGGTCGCCGTAGTCGAACACGAGCTGGAAGCACCAGCGCAGCCTCTCGTCGAGGGTGCCGCTGGCCAGCTCGTCATCGAGCACGAGCGGCTCCGCGTTGGCGTAGCGGATCCGCTTCAGATAGCGCTGCGCGCTCGCGGTGCGGCCGCCCTCCGCGGGGGACGCCCGATCGATCCCGCGCGCGTCCTCGGCAGCATAGTCGAGCCAGATCGCGTTGCCGCGCGCGTCGATCCGCACCTCCGGGAGCCAGGCGAACGTGCGGCTCTCGTCTTCCGGATCGGCGATCCGCGTCGTGGTCCCCGCGCGCGCGCCGAAGATCGTGATCGCGTTCTGCGCGTCGCGCGTGCGGAAGTGGATCCGCCCGGTCAGCGCGTGCGTCCACTGCTCGATCCGGACACCCGACCCTCCCATGCGCACACGGAAGATCTGGATTCTATGATTGCCGATCTCGAACGTTCTGGGAGTCGGGGATCCGCCTCCCCCTTCGAGCCACGGCACGAGCTCGTCGCCACCGAGCTGGAACTTGTCCGTGCCGTCCCAGCGAGGTAGCCGCTTGTGTGTGTCGATCGAGATCGCGGGGAGTCCCGCGAGCGTCCAGCCGAGCCCGAACGCCGTCGAGCCCGCCGACGACGAATAGGTCAAGGCGAGCTGTGGGCCAGCTCCGCCTCGGCCGGTTGGGCACGGGATCGGGACGCGCAGCCCCGCTGCCCCGGTCCGGGCATCGACAGAGACTGCATGGCCTACTGAAAGATCGTTGATCGAACGACCGCCTGCTCCGCTCATACTTCACACGATGTAAAGCAGGCGGAACCAACACCCAATTTGGGCCACGAAGGTCGATAGCCGTCTAAGATCGTGCGGTTAGCACGAACAAGAGATCTCGCCGCGATCTCGAGCCGCGTCCGGGATCTGCCCGCGGCGACCTACATCCGGCCGGGCCCCTGCGCCGCGCCCCCCCGCGCCGGCACGACGCGCACCGGATCGCCGGTCGAGATCGAGTCCGGCGGGTTCACGACCACCCAGTCCTCGGCGGTCAGGCCGTGCTCGATCTCGATCCGATCGCCGAAGTCGTGGCCCGGTGTCACCGCCTTGAGCACGATGCGGCCGTCCTGCACCGTCGCGATCTGGAGCCCGGCGTCGCGGAACACCAGGGTCTCGGCCGGCACCACGAACCGGTCGCCGGTCGAGGGCAGGACCAGGGTGACCTGCGCGAACGACCCGGTGAGCAGCTCGCCGGTCGGGTTGTTGACCTCGATCTCGACGAGCAGCGTGCGCAGCGAGGCATCGATCGCGTTCGCGGTGCGCACCACCTTGCCCTCGAACCGCCGCCCCGGCATGCCGCCGAGCGCGAGCGTCGCCGCGAGCCCGATGTCGACCGAGAGGGCGTGGACCTCGGGCACGTTCACGAACACGCGCAGCTTGTCGGCCTGGGCGAGCTGGAACAGCGCGGTGTTCGCGTTGGTGCTGCTGCCGGCGGTGATCAGATCGCCCCGATCGACGTTGCGCGCGGTGATCACGCCGTCGAACGGCGCGCGGATCTGCGAGAACGCCTTCTGCTGCTCGAGCTGGCGCACGCTGGCGCGATCGGCAAACACGGTGGCGCGGTTGGCCTGGAGCGTCCCGACGGCGTTGTCCACCTCCTGGCGCGACACCGAGTTGGTGTTGCGCAGCTCCGTGAACCGCTTGGCGGTGATCTCGGAGACCCGCAGGTTGGCCTCGGCGACCGCGAGGGTGCCACGCGCCTGCTCGAGCTGCTGGTCGACCTCGGGTGTATCGATCTCGGCGAGCAGCTGGCCTTGCTTGACCGGCTCGCCGATGTCCTCGAACCACTGGCTCAGGTAGCCCGAGATCCGCGAGAAGATCGGCGCGCTCACGTACGCCTCGACGTTGCCGGGCAGCACGATCTCGCGGATGGGCGACGCGCGCTCGGGCCGGATCACCGCGACGTAGGGCACCGCGAGGTCGGCGGTCTCGCGACTCACCGTGGCCCGCTCGGAGAGCCGCGGCGCGATGCCGACGAGAAACGCGGCGCACACGGCCGCGATCGCGACGATCACCACGCGGCGACGGCGGTGCCGCCGCGGCGCGACCGGCTCGGGCGCGGGGCGATCCGGCTCGCGGGGCGGGTCGTCGGGCGGAGGGGGATCGCCGGCCATGCGCCTCCGCCGGCTAGCGCCCCCGCCGCCGGACCACCACGCTGAACAGCACCGGCACGAACAGCAGCGTCGAGACCGTCGCGAACAGCAGGCCGCCGATCACCGCGCGGCCGAGCGGCGCGTTCTGCTCCCCACCCTCCCCGAGGCCAAGCGCCATCGGCACCATGCCGATGAGCATCGCGAGCGCGGTCATGATCACCGGACGGAACCGGGTGAACCCGGCGTCCAGCGCGGCCTCGACCGGCGGCCGGCCGGCCTGCACCTCGGAGGTCGCGAACGTGACCACCAGGATGCTGTTCGCGGTCGCCACGCCCATGGCCATGATCGAGCCCATCAGCGCGGGCACGCTGATCCGCGTCTGCGTGACGAACAGGAACCACGCGATGCCGGCGAGCGCGGCGGGCAGCGCGGTGATCACGATGAACGGCTCCAGCCACGACTGGAAATTCACGACCATCAGCAGGTAGACCAGCACGATCGCGAACGCGAGCCCGCCGAGCAGCCCGGCGTACGACGTCCGCATGGTCTCGACCTGGCCGCGCACGACCACGCGCGAGCCCCGCGGCAGCTCGGCGCGGCTCCGCTCGACCACCGCCTCGACGTCGCGCGCGACCGAGCCGAGGTCGCGGCCCTGGACCGACGCGAAGATGTCGATCACCGGCTGGACGTCGCGGTGCGAGACCACCGGCGAGCTGGCGCTCCGCGTGATCGTGCCGAGGTTGCCGAGGATCTGCGGCGCCAGCGCGCCGGTGATCGGGATGTTGTTCAGCTCCTGCAGCGAGTCGACGCGGTACTGCGGCGTCTGGGTCGAGATCAGATAGCTGACGCCGTTCTGCGGGTTGAGCCAGAACGTCGGCGAGGTCTGCGAGCTGCCGCTCAGCGAGGTCAGCAGGTTGGTCGCGACGTCGCGCTGGGTGAACCCGAGCAGGCTCGCCTTGGTCCGATCGACCGCGACATCGAGGCCCTGGCGATCGTGCGGCTGCTGGATCCGCGCGTCGACGATCCCGTGGACCTGGCGGATCCGCGGCAGCAGCGCGGTCGCGAACCGGCGGTTGCCGGCGACGTCGT
>JBQCJR010000856.1:0-9460 GCA_051952595.1 Kofleriaceae bacterium | reverse complement strand
CCCGGTCGCGGGCGAGGAACTCGACGGTCACCGTCTTTTCATTGAGGAACGAGCTCGCGAAGAACACGGGCGTTCGTGCCCCGAGGGTCGCCGGTTTGTCTTCGATCTTGACCGTGGCGCCCGGCTGGTCACATCGGGCGATCACGCCGCCCGGATTGAGCTTCAGATCGAACGACACCTGGGGCTGCCCGGCGCGCGCCGGCTTCTCGACCGTCTCGCAGCAGTCGTTGCGCGCGGTGATCACCGTGTCGCGGTCGATCGGCCGGACGATCCAGCCGTCTTCGGAGACCGGCAGCCACGGCCCGTCGCCGAACCGGACCTCCGAGCCCTTCGACGGCTTGACGATCACCTTCAGCTCGTGGACGACCGGCGCGGCCGGGGCGTCCGGCTCGACGTACGCGGGGCGCCCACCTCCGGGCGATCCGACGTGGGCCGGCTCGGCCGGGGCGTCGACCTCGGGCGGCGGCTCGGCGGCATCCACCGGCACCGGGGGCGACTCGATCTGGGTCACCTCGGTGATCCGCTCGAACAGCGGCGAGGTGCCGGCCGCGATCCCGGTGGGCGACTCCGCGTTCGGCGGCTGCGACCGGCGATGGATCATGAACGCCCCGACGCCGACCAGGCAGATCAACACGCCGCCCACCGCGCCCGCCTTGATCCGCAGCCGGCGGTTGATCCCGTCGAGGATCGCGATGACCTTCTGGTTGTCGGCGTCGATCGTGAGCACCCGATCGAACACGTCGAGCGCGCCCGCGCGATCGTCGTCGGCGAGCAGCTGCTGGCCGCGCCGGGTCAGGTGATCGACCAGCCGCTCCTCGAGCGCCAGCTCGTACGACGCCGGACTATGGAAGAACCGCGCGAGCTCGGCCGGGACCTTGTCCGCGGCGATCCCGCTCTCCTCGAGGTAGCCCTCGAGCGCGATCACCATCTCGCCCACCGAGGGGTAGCGGGCGTCCGGATCGGCGGACATCGCGCGCAGGATGATCCGGCCCAGCCGGTTGCCGATCCGCGGGTTGGCCTGGCGCGGATCGATGAACTTGCACTCGGCGATCCGCTTGAGCACCTCGTGCGGGTTCTTGCCCTCGAACGGCAGCCTGCCGACCGTGAGCTGGTACAGCACGATGCCCGCCGCGAACACGTCGGTGCGGAAGTCCAGCTGGCGCCCCTCGACGTGCTCCGGCGCCATGTACGCCGGCGAGCCCAGCAGCTGGCCGGTCACGGTGAGCCGCTCGAGATCCACCATGTGGGAGATCCCGAAGTCCATCAGCTTCACGATCCCGTCGGACCGGATCATGATGTTCTCCGGCTTCACGTCGCGGTGCAGGATGCCAACCGAGTGCGCGTGAGCGAGCGCACGGCAGACCTGGAGCACCAGCATCGCGCCGATCTCCGGGAACGCGATCGGCCGATCGGTGATGAGCTGCTTGAGCGTTTGGCCGTCGATGAACTCGGTGACGATGTAGCTCGAGCCAAACGCCTCGGCGGCCTCGGCGCCGGAGTAGTCGAAGATCTCGAGGATGTTCTCGTGGCGCAGCTTCGCGACCGCCTGGGCCTCGCGCTCGAAGCGATCGCGCGCCTCCTGGTAGTCGGACAGGTGCTTGTGGAGCACCTTGACCGCGACGACGCGCTTGAGCGACCGATCGAGCCCGCGATACACGACCGCCATGCCGCCCTGGCCCACGCGCTCGAGCAGCTCGTACTTGTCGAGGACCTGGCCGACCTGGATCACGTCTCGCTTCGCTCGTCCCTGTTGATCTCGGCCCATGACACCGATGTCACGGGAGCTTCCCTGCGACGGTCGGACCTGTTCGCGGCCCGATAAGGTTGTCTAAGGCCTCAAGCCTACGCCGGTTATCTGGGAATCATCAAGCCGGGAGGAAGCCGTCGCTCTGACAGGCCGTGCAAGGCAATGCCTCGCGGCCGGCGCCACCTGCCGCACGCGGTCGCACCGGGATCGCTCACACGGGCCGCAATCAGCAGGACGGCGCCTTGACTTGGAACGCGCAACCGTCTACTTAAACAGCCCTTCCCAGGCACGTAGCTCAGTGGGAGAGCACTACCTTGACACGGTAGGGGTCCGCGGTTCAATCCCGCGCGTGCCTACGAGAGACAGACCGCGATGCGGCCGGCCGTCGATGAGACGCCGGCCGTTCTCGGTTTCGGGCGACTGGCGGCCAAGTTGTCGCGGTTCGGGGGGGCCATGAGGCAGCATGGCGGCGGGTGCCAGGAGGTCTCGGGTGACCATCGCCGTCGCTGTGCGAACGGATTCTGCGGTCGTGTTCGCGACCGATAGCAAGCTCACCGCCCGCGGGATCGCCGGGCTCGATCCCGACGGGAACCCGAACTGGGTCGATCAGACCTACGAGAACGCGACCAAGGTGGTGCACGATCGCACCCGGCAGCTCATGGCCATGGCCGCTGGGAGCGCCAACCTGGGGCAGATGCCCGTCGGCGACTTCATCGCCAGCGAAGCGTTCCCGCGCTGCGAGACCGCCGCAGACGAGAACGCGGCGATCGTCGAGCTGCTCGAGCGCATGGCCGCTCACAAGCGAGCGTTCTGGGCACAGACCCAGATCGAACCAGCGGACTGGCCCGGTCCGCAGCTCGTGATGGCCACCGCATCGTCGGAGCGACGCCGACCTCGCCTCTGGAAGGCCTCGCTCCAGGGCGATCGCTACGAGCACGACGAAGTGCTCACCGAGCCGGGCGTCCTCCTCGACGGCACGTACGAGCAGGTGTTCAGCCTGCTCTATGGATAATACACGGGGACCTTCGCGCTCGCGCTAGGCCGAGCGCTCGCGGCGGACGCCCAGCAGATCGCCGCGGCGATGGCGGACCTGAAGCTCCTCAGGCCGATCGACAAGCTGAACCTGTGGACGATGCCGCTGCAGGACGCGATCGATCTCGCGGTGTTCCTCGCCCACACGCAGATCGAGATGGACCGGTTTCTTCCTGGACTGCCCGCGTGTGGTGGACCGATCGACGTCCTGGTCTTGCGCGTCGTCCCCGACCCCGAGATCCTGAGTTATCCGGGAAAACTCCTGCACCATCCGCACCAGCGGGGTAGAGTCTAGGCCGACGATGAGCACCCAGGCATTCCTCGCGCAGCTCCAGCGAGAGGCCGCCGCCCGGCATCGTTTGCTCGCGCGGGGGAGGATCCGTGTGTCTCGCCCCGCCGAGGTCTCGGCCTCGAACGACCGGCAGCTCGAGCAAGCATTGATGGCGCAGTCGTACTCGGTCGTCCCCCGTCGCTAGCGCTCGACCGCACAGGCGTGGCAGCCGGCGAAGGCGACGTTGTTCCGCCGCGGCGTGCTGGTGAGCCGGGACGCGCGCTCGACAGGGCTCGCGAAGTACCGCAAGATGCCGCCGTCATGTCCGAGCAGCAGCCACACGAAGCGCCAGTCGATGAAGATCTGATCAACGGCCTCGTCGGTGCGACCCCGACGCTGTCGCCGCTGGAGACGCTTCGCCACTCGACCGCCCACGTGATGGCCGCCGCGGTGCAGAAGCTGTTCCCCGACACCAAGGTGACGATCGGCCCCTCGATCGAGACCGGCTTCTACTACGACTTCGATCGCGCCACGCCGTTCACCGAGGAGGATCTCGGACGCATCGAGGCCGAGATGCAGAAGATCATCGACGCCAACGCGCCGTTCGTCCGCCACGAGATCCCGCGCGCCGACGCGCGCGCGATGTTCGACAAGCTGGGCGAGACCTACAAGGTGGAGCTGATCGACAGCTTCCCGCCGGATGCGGTGGTCTCCTACTACACCACCGGCGACTGGCTCGACCTGTGCCGCGGCCCGCACGTCCAGACGACGGGCGAGATCAAGGCGTTCAAGCTGCTCTCGGTGGCCGGCGCGTACTGGCGCGGCAACGAGCACAACGCGCAGCTCCAGCGGATCTACGGCACGGCGTTCCCATCGAAGGCCGAGCTCGACGCCTACCTGAAGATGCTCGAGGAGGCCAAGCGGCGCGACCACCGCCGGATCGGCAAGGACCTCGACTTGTTCTCGATCGACGAGACGATCGGCGCCGGGCTCGTGCTGTGGCACCCCAAGGGCGGCCGGATCCGCCACCAGATCGAGACGTTCTGGCGCGAGGAGCACTTCGCGCACGGCTACGAGCTGGTCGCGTCCCCGCACATCGCGCGCGACGAGCTGTGGAAGACCTCGGGCCACCTCAGCTTCTACAAGGAGAACATGTTCTCCGGGATGGACGTCGAGGGGCAGCAGTACATCGCCAAGCCGATGAACTGCCCGTTCCACTGCACGATGTTCAAGAAGGGCCTGCGCAGCTACCGCGAGCTGCCGTACCGGTGGGCCGAGCTCGGCACCGTGTACCGCTACGAGCGCAGCGGCGTGATGCACGGCCTGCTGCGCGTCCGCGGGTTCACCCAGGACGACGCCCACCTGTTCATGACCCGCGAGCAGCTGCCCGGCGAGCTCGAGCGCGTGGTCAACTTCTGCCTCTACATCCTGAAGACGTTCGGCTTCACCGACTTCAAGCTGTACCTGGCGACCCGTCCGAAGGACTCGATCGGCGAGCCCGAGCTGTGGCAGATCGCCGAGGCGGCGCTGCTCGACGTGCTCCAGAAGTCCGGCCTGCCGTACGAGGTCGACCCGGGCGGCGGCGCGTTCTACGGCCCCAAGATCGATCTGAAGCTCAAGGACGCGATCGGCCGCGAGTGGCAGTGCTCGACAGTGCAGGTCGACTTCAACCTGCCGGAGAAGTTCGATCTCCAGTACGTCGGCTCGGACGGCGCGAAGCACCGGATCGTGATGGTTCACCGCGCGCTCCTCGGCTCGATGGAGCGGTTCTTCGGCGTGCTGACCGAGCACTACGTCGGGGCGTTCCCGGTGTGGCTCGCCCCGGTGCAGGCCCGGGTGATCTCGATCGGCGATCGGCAGACGCCGTACGTCGAGGAGGTCGCCGCGATCCTGTCCAAGCACGGGTTCCGGGTCGACACGCACACCGGCGGCGAGAAGCTGGGTGCGAAGATCCGCCAGGCCCAGCTCGAGAAGATCCCGTTCATGCTGGTGTGCGGCGACAAGGAGGTCGAGGCGCGCAACGTGGCGGCGCGGACCCGCGAGGGCCAGCAGCTACCGGCGATGTCGATCGAGGCGTTCGTCGCACACCTGACCGCGGCCGCCGCGATCCCGCGCGGTGGTCAGACTCCCGGCCAGGCGTGAGCGAACGCGCAACGGCGTTGCCCTGCTGGGTGCTGCGGGGTACAACCGGCCCCCTGATCAGGAGAATCCAGAGACACATGACATTGACGACGACGAGTGACGTGATCCCATGAACGGCCGACCGCCTGGACGTTTCGACCGCCGCCGCCCCGAACAGGGCCTCCGCATCAACCACCGCATCCGCGTCCCCGAGATCCGCGTGATCATGGACGAGGAACAGCTCGGCATCATGCCGACGCATGAAGCGCTCCGACTCGCCGAAGAGAAGGGGCTCGACCTGGTGGAGATCTCGCCCCGCGCGTTCCCGCCGGTGTGCCGGATCATGGACTACGGCAAGTACAAGTACGAAGAGGCGAAGAAGAAGCAGCAGGCCCGCAAGCGCGCTTCGACCGTCGAGACCAAGGAGATCAAGTTCCGGCCCAAGACCGAGGGACACGACATGGACTTCAAGGTGAAGCATGTCCGTCGCTTCCTCGAGGGCGGGAACAAGGTCCGGCTCGCCGTGGTGTTCCGCGGACGCGAGATCACGCACCCGCAGACCGGCATGGCGGTGCTCAACCGCGTGGTCGCGCTCTGCAACGACATCGCCACCGTCGAGGCCACGCCGAACATGGAAGGCCGGCGCATGATCATGGTGATCGCGCCGCGCCCGGGCGTCGTCCGCAAGGCGCAGGAGGCCAAGAAGGCCGCCGTCGCCGCACAGATGGCCGCGTCCGCGCACAAGAAGGACCAGCCCGGCAAGCAGGCCCCGGGGCCGAGCCCGGATGAAGACGAGGATCTCGACGAGGACGAGATCAACGCCGACGTCGACGACGATGAGGACGACGACGCGGACGGCGCGGACGGCGCGCCGGACAAGGCCTGATTTTCGCCAGTTTCGTACGACTCGATACAGATCCCGACCTGGGACCAGCGATGAAGATCGTCGAAAAGGACTTGTCTCGCAGGTCCAGGTCGGGCATAAGAACCACCCTCCGTTCTGCGGGGAAGTAGCTATGCCCAAGGTCAAGACCCACTCCGGTGCCAAGAAGCGGTTCAAGCGGACTGCCACCGGCAAGTTCAAGTTCCAGCGCGTGTTCAAGCGGCACTTGCTCACCAACCGGAGCCAGAAGCGCAAGCGCCAGCTGCGCAACGCGGGCTACGTGCCGGCCGCGCACCATCACCAGATCGAAGTGCTCCTTCCGTACAAGGACTAGTCATGCCCCGCGCTAAACGAGGATTCAAAGCACGTCGTCGCCGCAACCGCGTGCTCAAGGCCGCCAAGGGTTTCCGCGGCAAGCGCTCCAGCTGCCACGCCATCGCCAACGAGGCGGTGCAGCACGCCTGGATGCACATGTACCGGTCGCGCAAGGTCCGCAAGCGGGACTTCCGCTCGCTCTGGATCCAGCGCATCAACGCTGCGGCGCGTGGGCTCGGGCAGAGCTACTCGAAGCTGATCGGCAAGCTGGGCACCGCGAACATCGAGCTCAACCGCAAGATGCTCGCCGAGATCGCGATCTCGGACCCGGTTGCATTCAAGGCGATCGCCAGCGCGTAAGCGAAGCGTCGATCCTTGTTCTCTGTGACGGCGGCTTCGAAAGAGCCGCCGTTTTTTTGTTTCTGGTGGGAGTGACTCCATGAGCGCAAACGACCTGATCGCGAACCTCGAGCGGCTCGGCAACGAGTTCCTGCACGTGATCCAGCCGCTCGTCGACGAGCAGGCGATCCGCGCGGCGCAGGCGCAGTTCCTCGGCAAGAAGGGCAAGGTCTCCGAGCTGATGAAGGAGCTCGGCAAGCTCCCCCCGACCGATCGGCCGCTCGTCGGCGCCGCGGTCAACCGCGTCAAGCAGGACATCGAGGAGCAGGTCGCCCAGCGGCTGCGCGACCTGGCCGACGCGGCGGCGCGGGCCGACCTCGCGCGCACCGTCGATGTCACGCTGCCCGCGCGCCCGGTGCCCGCGGGCCACCTCCACCTGCTCTCGCAGGTGCGGCTCGAGGCGACGGCGATCTTCGCCGAGCTCGGGTTCGTGGTCGCCGACGGGCCGCAGATCGAGACCGACTGGCACACGTTCGAGGCGCTCGCGATCCCCAAGGAGCACCCCGCGCGCGACATGCAGGACACGTTCTACGTGTCCGAGGACATCGTGCTGCGGACCCACACCAGCCCGGTGCAGGTCCGCACGATGCTGACCCAGGCGCCGCCGATCCGGATCGTCGCGCCGGGCCACGTCTATCGCCGCGACGACGACCCGACGCACTCGCCGATGTTCACCCAGATCGAGGGGCTGGTCGTCGACGAGGGCGTGTCGTTCGCGGATCTCAAGGGCACGCTGATCCACTTCGTGACCCGGTTCTTCGCGCGCGACCTCACGGTGCGGCTGCGGCCGTCGTACTTCCCGTTCGTCGAGCCGGGCGCCGAGGTCGACATGCAGTGCAGCTTCTGCCTCACCGGACAGAGCACGTGCCGGGTGTGCAAGGGCACCGGCTGGGTCGAGATCGGCGGCGCGGGCATGGTCGATCCCGACGTGTTCGCTCACGTGAAGATCGACGCCGAGAAGTACACCGGGTTCGCGTTCGGCATGGGCCTCGAGCGGATGGCGATGCTTCGCAACAACGTGAACGACATCAAGTTCTACTACGAGGGCGACGTCCGGTTCCTCGAGCAGTTCTGAGCTCCGGTCACGAGCGCATAGGAGTCTAGCGATGAAGGTCCTCTGGAGTTGGCTACTGGAGCTCTGCGATCTCGATCGTCAGCCGACGGTCGAGGAGGGCGCGCGCGCGCTCACCCGCGGCGGCCTGGAGATCGAAGGCATGACCGACCTGGGCGCCGGGTTCTCCGGCGTCGTGGTCGCCGAGGTGGTCGGCAAGCAGCCGCACCCGCAGTCCGACAAGCTCACCCTGGTCGACGTGATCACCGAGCGGGGTGGCGCGGCGACCCAGGTGGTGTGCGGCGCGCCGAACGTCCCGGCGCCGGGCCGCAAGGTGCTGTGGGCCCAGGTCGGCGCGGTGCTGCCGAACGGGATGACGCTGGCCGCCAAGCCGGTCAAGGGCGTGATGTCGCCCGGCATGTTGTGCGCCGAGGACGAGCTCGGCCTCGGCGACGATCACGGCGGCATCATCGTGCTCGACGAGGACGATCGCACCGCGCTGGGCGCCCCGGCGCAGCGCGCGCTCGGCCTCGACGACTGGATGCTCGAGGTCAACGCGCCGGCGAACCGCGGCGACGTGCTCGGCCACCTCGGGATCGCGCGCGAGCTGACCGCGATGCTGCGCGGCCGGCTGGTCCTGCCCGACGTGGATCTCGCGGCGCACCAGCGCGACGGCGCGCCGGGCATCGCGATCGCGATCCAGGATCCCGCGGCGTGCCCGCGCTACATCGCGCGGGTGATCGAGGGCGTGCGGGTCGCGCCGTCGCCGCGCCGGATCGCCCAGCGGCTGCGCGCGGTCGGCGTGCGGCCGATCTCGAACCTGGTCGATGTCACGAACTACGTGATGTTCGAGCTCGGCCAGCCGCTACACGCGTTCGACGCCGGCACGCTGACCAGCGGGGTGATCGGCGTGTCGCGCGCCTCGGACGGCGAGAAGTTCACCACGCTCGATGGCGTGGAGCGCACCCTGGTGCCCGGCGATCTGGTGATCCGCGACGAGCACCGCGGAATCGCGCTCGCCGGCGTGATGGGTGGCCTCGACTCCGAGGTCACCGCAGGCACGACCCGCGTGCTGCTCGAGAGCGCGAGCTTCGCGGCGCTCGCCGTGCGCCGCACCGCGCGCCGGCTCGGTCTGCACTCCGAGGCCTCGCACCGGTTCGAGCGCGGGGTCGATCCCGAGCTGGCGGCGCTGGCCTCGGCGCGCGCGGCGCGGCTGCTCTGCCAGGTCGGCGGCGGCCACGTGGTCGGCGCGCCGGTCGACGCCTATCCGCAGCGCACCACGCCCGCGACGATCGCGGTGCGGATGCCGCGGGTCCGGATGCTGACCGGGGTCGCGCTCGACACCGCGACCTCGCGCGACGCGCTCGAGCGGCTCGGCTTCGTGGTCGCGTCGAGCGAGAGGACCGGCGGCGAGACCCTCGAGGTCACCCCGCCGAGCGCCCGCGTCGATGTCGCGCGCGAGGTGGACGTGATCGAGGAGATCCTGCGCGTGGTCGGCTACGAGCAGGTGACCTCGACGATCCCGGCGCTCCGCCAGGCGCCGGGAGTCCGCCCCGCAGATCCGGCCGAGCTGGCGCGCGCCGCGCTCGCCCACGCCGGCGCCTCCGAGGCGATCACGTACGGGTTCCAGTCGGTCGAGCG
>JBQCJR010000855.1:0-14144 GCA_051952595.1 Kofleriaceae bacterium | reverse complement strand
TCCTGCTCGGCGTCGCGATGCCGCTCAAGTACGGCCTCGACCTGCCGATCGCGGTGCGGATCGCCGGACCGATCCACGGCCTGCTCTTTACGTGGTTCGTGATCGAGCTGTTCCGGGCCGCGTCCGAGCTCGGCTGGCCGGCGCGCAAATCCGCGCTCGTGCTCGTCGCCGCGATCGGGCCGTGGGCGCCGTTTGCGTTGCATCGCATGCTCCGCCGCGCCGAGCGCGCGGCCTGAGCGCGAGCGCGAGCCGCTGACGGCCGCGGCCGCCGCGTTCAGCCGCGCGCTTCGAGCGACGTTCCGCCGCGCCGAGCACGCGGCGTGAGCGCGAGCGCGGACCGCTGACGACCGCGGCCGCCGCGTTCAGCCGCGCGCTGCCGGCGACGTCGCGCGCGTCCGCCGCCGCCGCCGGCGACGCTTGACCAGCGCGCACATCGCCAGCCACAGCGCGGGCACCGCGCCGGATGCGCCGCCGGCGTTGCAGCCACCGTCGTCGACGTCAGCGCCATCAGGTCCACCGTCGTCGCCCTTGCCGCCACCGCTGCCGGTGCCATCGCCGCCGCCGGTGCCATCACCGCCCCCGGTGCCATCACCGCCGCCGGTGCCATCACCGCCCCCGCTGCCGTTGCCACCGCCGCTGCCGTTGCCGCCGCCGACGCACGGGCCCTCGCAGTGCTCGTACGCGCCGATGTCGACCCCGGCGCCCTGCGGGCGCACGGTGCCGGCGATGTCGCGCGCGGGGGCACCGGTCGCGCTGCCCGCGTCGATCGCCGGCGAGCCGGCGCGCAGCCGGAGATCGCCGCCGGCCGGATCGGCAAACAGCTGGCTATCGGTCGCGACGAACGACGTCGCGTCGCCACCGGTCCGCGCGCGCCAGCCGGCGAGATCGACCGTCGCGCCGCCGACCATGAACCGGCCGACCACCGCGTTGTTCTCGGAGACCAACCCGGTCGCGCACGCGGCGCACAGATCCACCGCGCCGCGGCCGGGCGCGGGGTGCAGCAGCACGTTGTTGCGCAGCACGTTGTTGCGCGCGCCGTCCTGCAGGTTGATCGCCCACCGCGCGTCGCTGGCCATCCGCACGGTGTTGTTGATGATCTGATTGCCGGTCGAGGGGGCGCCGCCGTCGATCTGGTACAGCGAGATCCCCGAGGCGTGGTTGCCGTCGAGCACGTTGTTGCGGATCACCGCGCCGGTCACTCCGTCGCCGTTGATCCCCGAGCCGCCGCGCAGCCCGTTGTCGAGGATCACGTTGTCCTCGACGACCGCGTTGCTGATCACGCCGTCGCCGCCGAAGTTGACGTCGCCGTTCATGTGCACGCCGCAGCTGCCGTTGCCCCAGATCCGGTTGCGGCGGATCACCGGGCGATCCGCGCTGTTCGAGGCGTAGATGCCGTGCTCGCTCGTCGAGCGCGAGACCTCGTTGTCCTCGACGACGAGGTCGTCGCAGAACGCCGAGAACACGCCCCACCGGCCGTTGCGATCGACGCGGTTGCGGCGCACCGTGATGTGGTCGCACTCGAGCGCGCTGATCCCGGCGCGCGTCGCGCCGGTCACGGTGAGCCCCTCGATCCGCAGCCACGCGGCACCCTCGATGTGCACGGCGTCGCGATCCGAGGTCGCGGCGCCATCGATCATCACGGCGCCTTCGCCGACGAACGCGATCGGCGCCGCCTCGGTGCCGCGCGCGCGAACCAGAAAGCCGGTGTAGGTGCCGGCGTGAATGACCACGGTGTCGCCGGGGCCGACGGCGTTGGCGGCGCGCTGGATCGTTCGCCACGGCGCCGCCTCGGTGCCCGCGGCGCTGTCGCTGCCGGTGGTCGCCACGTGCCAGGTCGCCGCCGAGGCGAGCTCGCCGAAGAGGAGCGCCGCCGAGGCGCTCGCGAAGAAGAGCTTCATGGCCGCACAACCTACCGAGTGCATCTCGCCTCGTCGCTGTGGACGTTCTCGCACAGCCTCGCATCGAAAGATCACCGACGCCGAATTCGCGCGCACGCCGCGCCGTTCACAAAGCTGGTATCGCGGCTCACGCGGGCGTCCGATCGCGATCGCTTCCCCTCGTGAGATCCCGTACGCGTCGAGCGCGCGAGCTCGACGCGCGGCGGCGGTCCGGGGCGCATGCCTTGCAGCCGCGTGGGACCATGAAGCCCGAAGCGATCCCAAGCCTGGACCCGCAGGTCCAGAAGTTCGTCGATGACCTGAACGCCAAGGGCGGGCCACCGCTCTACGAGATGTCGTACGCCGACGCGCGCAAGCTGCTGGTCGACGCGCAGACGAACGGCGTCCCGCGGATGGCCGCGAAGATCGAGGACCGAACGCTGCCGACGGGGCCCGGCGGCTCGGTCTCGGTTCGCATCGTGCGCCCCGAGGGCAGCACCGGTACGCTGCCGGCGATCCTGTACTGCCACGGCGGCGGCTGGATCCTCGGCGACCAGACGACCCACGATCGGCTGATCCGCGAGCTCGCGAACGGCACCGGCGCCGCGGTGGTGTTCGTCAACTATACACCCTCGCCCGAGGCGCAGTTCCCGGTGCCGATCGAGCAGGCGTACTCCGCGCTCGAGTACATCGCGGACCACGCGGACGAGCTCGATCTCGATGGCTCGCGGATCGCGATCGCGGGCGACAGCGTGGGCGGCAACATGGCGGCGGTGATCACCCAGCTCGCCAAGCAGCGCGGCGGCCCCGACCTCTGCTACCAGGTGCTGTTCTACCCGGTGACCGACTCCAACTTCGAGACCGCGTCGTATCTCGAGTTCGCCGATGGGCCGTGGTTGACGCGCCCGGCGATGAAGTGGTTCTTCGACGCCTACGCGCCGAACCTGCCGGATCGCGAGACGCCGATGGTCTCGCCGCTGCGCGCCTCGCTCGACGAGCTCGGCGGGCTGCCGCCGGCCCTCGTGATCACCGACGAGAACGACGTGCTGCGCGACGAGGGCGAGGCCTACGCGCACAAGCTGATGCAGGCCGGGGTCGAGACCCGCGCGCTCCGCATCGAGGGCACGATGCACGACTTCGTCATGCTCGACGCGATCAGCGACACGCCGGAGACCCGCACCGCGATCGAGCTCGCGAACCAGGAGCTGCGCGCCGCGCTCGCGTAGGGGGGCGCGATCGCGTGCATCGCGCGCCCGCCGAGCGGTTATTCTCGGCGGCATGCACGAGCACGATCTCGGACGGCACACCCATCGCCACGACGATCTCGCCGACGTCTCGCACGGCGAGCGGCGCACGCGCTACGTCGTGGTCCTGACCGCGCTCATGATGAGCGCGGAGCTGGCGGTCGGCTGGTGGACCGGATCGATGGCGCTGCTCGCCGATGGCTGGCACATGGCGACGCACGCCGGCGCGCTCGGGCTGGCGCTGTTCGCGTACCGCTACGCGCGCGCCCACGCGGGCGATCGCGCGTTCAGCTTCGGCACCGGCAAGGTCTACGGGCTCGCGGGGTACACGAGCGGCGTCGCGCTCGCGATGATCGCGCTGTGGATGGCGGTCGAGTCGATCGCCCGGCTCGCCAGCCCACGCGCGATCGACTTCGCGGATGCGCTGCCGGTCGCGATCGCCGGCCTCGCGGTCAACCTGGCGAGCGTGGTGCTGCTCGGGCACGGGCACGACCACCACGGGCACGACCACGACCACGGGCACAACGCTCACGACCACCACGAGCACGACCACCACGACCACCACGACCACGACGACCACCACGAGCACGACCACCACGACCACAACCTGCGCGCGGCGTACGTGCACGTGCTCGCCGACGCGCTGACCAGCGTGCTGGCGATCGGCGCCCTGCTCGCCGGCCACTACGCCGGCTGGTGGTTCCTCGATCCGGTGATGGGCATCGTCGGCGGCGCGGTGATCCTGCGCTGGTCGATCGACCTGTGCCGCCGCGCGAGCCGCCAGCTGCTCGATCTCGAGTCCTCGTCGAACCACGCCGGCGCGATCCGCGCGCGGCTCGAGGCGATCGACGACGTGCGGGTCGCCGATCTACACCTGTGGGAGCTCGGCCCGCAGCGCACCGGCTGCATCGTCTCGGTGGTCACCTCGACGCCGCGCGACATCGAGGACTACCGCGCGGCGGTCCGGGCGGCGGCCGAGGTCTCGCACCTCACGGTCGAGATCCAGCGCTGCGACCACGGCGCGGCGCCCGCCGCCGCCGCGAGCTGACCCGCGCGATCAGTGCGCGCCGCCGGCGCGCGCGGCCTCGAACGCATCGACCCACGCCGCGATCAGCGCGAGCTCCTCGCCCTTGACGGAGCCGGGCTTGCCCGCGGGCATCGTCGGCTTGCCGCCGCCGATCCCGAGCACCTCGCGGACCTCCTCGCCGATCTCGGCGGCGTGGTGGCCACCGAGCGGATAGCTGGTCATGTCGAAGTGGTCGAGGTTCTTCTTGTTCGCCTTGCGGCCGCCCTTCTGATGGCAGCTCGCGCAGTACTTCACGAACACCGGCTTGGCCTTCTCGTACGCCGCGGTCTCGGCGGCGAGCAGCTCGGCCTTCACCTGCGCCGGATCCGGAGCCGGCGGCTCTGCGGGCTCGGCGGGCGCGGTCTCGACGGGCTCGGCGGGCGCAGGCGCGGGCTCGGTCTGCTCGGCGACCGGCGTGGTCGGAGCGGGCGCGGGCTTGGAGCCACCACACGCGGCGATGGCGAGGACGAGAGCGGGGGCCAACAGCTTGGTCATGGTCGGCGCGACACTACCAGCGGGAGCGTCCCGGAGGAACGGCTCACCGACGTTCCCATCCGCGCACTCCGTCCTAGCCCTGCGGGGAGGAGGACGGTTCCATGGTGAAGCTAGACGACGCGCGCCGCGTGATCGCGGCGGCGGAGAAGAAGGCGGCGGAGCTCGGTCAGCCGATGAACATCGCGATCGCCGACGAGGGTGGCAACCTCGTCGCACACGTCCGCATGGACGGCGCGTGGCTCGGCAGCATCGACATCTCGATCAACAAGGCGTTCACCGCGCGCGCGTTCGACGTGGCGACCAAGGACCTCGCCGCGATGTCGCAATCGGGCGGCCAGTTCTTCGGCATCCACGTGTCGAACCACGGCCGCGTCATGATCTTCGCCGGCGGCATCCCGCTCAAGCGCGGCGGCAAGGTCGTCGGCGGGATCGGCGTGAGCGGCGGTTCGGGCGAGCAGGATCAACTCGTGGCGGCTGCCGGCGCAGCCGCGTTCTGAGAGGAGCACACCATGGCCGGCAATCTCGGTGTCGTGTACCTCGGCCCCGGCAAGGTCGAGGTCCAGTCGATCAAGGATCCCGCGTTCGTCAACCCGAAGGGCAAGCCGATCGAGCACGGCGTGATCCTGAAGGTCGTCGCCTCCAACATCTGCGGCTCGGACCAGCACATGGTCCGCGGCCGCACCACCGCGCCGAAGGGGCTCGTGCTCGGCCACGAGATCACCGGCGAGATCATCGAGAAGGGCAAGGACGTCGAGTTCCTGTCCATCGGCGATCTGGTCACGGTGCCATTCAACGTGGCGTGCGGGCGGTGCCGCACCTGCCGCGAGCAGCAGACCGGCGTGTGCCTCAACGTCAACGAGGGGCGCGCCGGCGGCGCGTACGGCTACGTCGACATGGGCGGCTGGATCGGCGGCCAGGCGCGGTTCGTGATGGTGCCGTACGCCGACTTCAACCTGATCAAGTTCCCCGACAAGCAGCGCGCGATGGAGAAGATCCTCGATCTGACGATGCTGTCGGACATCCTGCCGACCGGCTACCACGGCGCGGTGACCGCCGGGGTGGGCGTGGGCTCGACGGTGTACATCGCGGGCGCCGGGCCGGTCGGGCTGGCGGCCGCGGCGTCGGCGCAGGTGCTGGGCGCCGCGGCGGTGCTGGTCGGCGACATGAACCCGCAGCGGCTCGCCCACGTCAAGTCGGTGGGCTTCGAGCCGGTGGACCTCACCAAGAGCGACAAGCTCGACGAGCTGATCCACGCGATCCTCGGCGTGCCCGAGGTCGACGCGGCGATCGACGCGGTCGGGTTCGAGGCCCACGGCCACGGCCGCGCGGCGGGCACCGAGGCGCCCGCGACCGTGCTCAACTCGCTGATGTCCGTCGTGCGCGCGGCGGGCCGGATCGGCATCCCCGGGCTGTACGTCACCGACGATCCGGGCTCGAAGGACGAGGCGGCCAAGCAGGGCAACCTGCGGCTCCGGTTCGGGCTTGGATGGGCAAAGTCGCACAGCTTCTACACCGGCCAGACGCCGGTGCTCCGCTACAACCGCCAGCTGATGACGGCGATCCTGCACGACCGGATCCCGGTCGCGAAGATCGTCAACGCGACGGTGATCCCGCTCGAGGACGCGCCGCGCGGCTACCAGGAGTTCGACTCGGGGGTCGCGCGCAAGTACGTGCTCGATCCACACGGCCTGCTGAAGAAGAAGTAGCGCTATCGCCCGCCGCCGAAATCGAGATCGGACAGGAACGCGTACGACAGCCGCAGCTGCGCCGAGCTATCGACGAGGTCGCGCGTGTAGCCATCGAAGTCGGCGCGGCGCACCGAGAACAGGCCCTCGACGCCGATCGCGTGGTTGTCGTACACCGAGGCGAGCACGCCGATCCGGGTGGAGTTGACCCACTCGCTGCCCTCGTCGAAGTACGTGCCGGCGATGTAGAACGCGCGCGAGGTCAGGTTGATCATGCCGAGGCCGCGCCGACCGAGCCGGATGTCGAGCAGCTGCGCCGAGCCCGGGCCGCGGTGGTAGTCGCGATCGGTCTCCATGCCCGCGCCGTCCTCGTCCACGCCACCGCCGGCGGCGCCAAACGGGATCGCGGTCGCCATCGCGGTGATCTGCGCGAACGTCTTGGTGCCGATCGGCGCGTGCACGACCGCGCCGGCGCCCAGCCCGAACGCGCCGATCCGGATCCGCTCGGGGTTGACGAAGTCGTAGCTCGCCATGAGCCCGCCGATCGCGCGCACGCCGCGGTACCCGAACGCGCGCCCCCACAGCAGGCCGCGGGTGTGCAGCGCCAGCGCCGCGGAGTCGCGCGACACGTCGCCCTCGATCATGAAGTCGAAGTAGTCGAGCGGGTCGCGCGGTACCACGGTCTCGTCGGTCGGCAGGCCGTAGCTGATCGCGAGCGCGGCGTGCGCCCGGCCGAGCGTCTGCTGGAACCGCTCGCCCGAGGGCTCGTCGAAGTCGAGCGAAAGGCCGTTCCAGCCGGCGCTCACGAACCCGAACCGCGGCGGCGGCGGGGTGAGCCGCCACGCCTCGCCGTGGGTCCACCGGCTGAGCGCGCCCATCGGATCCACCGCGACCGCCAGGATCTCGCGGCCGATCCGGAACGCCCGGCCATCGCTCCACCGCAGCGACCGGCCGAACCGGTGGAGCGCCTCGCCGAGCAAGATCCCGCCGGTCGGCGTGAAGATCTGGTCGTTGATCGACGGCGTCTCGGTCTCCATCACCAGCTCCCAGAACATGCTGCCGAGGAACGTGTAGATCGCCGCGCCCCAGAACCCGACCCCGTTCGAGCGCGCGGCGTTGAACATCAGCGCGCCGAGGTACGGATGGCCGAACTGGTTGGTGGTGAACGCGTCCTCGTCCCACACCCACGAGCTGGTGATGTTGTCGCGGATCGAGCTCGGCGAGATCCGCAGGTACTCCTTGCCGATCGCGAGCCCGACCACCGAGAAGCCGGCGTTGACGCCGACCGCGTGTACGGTCGCCCACAGGTGGCTACGGCGGAGCGGCTGCTCGGGATCGAGGCTGGACGGCGCCGCGTCTGCGGGATCGACGCCGCGGAGCGCGGGCAGCGGATCGGCGCCGGCGCGTGGACCGATCGCGAGCACCACGAGCGCGGCGGCACACGCGAGCGAGCGCCGCGCGCCGGCCGGGCCATGCGATCCGCAGGTCATGCTCGACCTTGTCGCGCTCCGCCCCGGAACGCGAGCCCACGGCGCACGGATCCTTGCGCGCTGGCACGGCGGGATCGATCTGCGCGAGCTCACCGTGAGGTGCGCCGAGCGGTCAAGACTCCTCGACGAAGCGGCGCAGCGCGTCGAGCCGCCGGTCCCACTGCTTCTCGAGCCGCGCGATGAACGCCTTGGCGTCGTCGAACGCGCCCGGGGCGAGCTGGACGTGGACCTCGCGGCCGGCGGGGGACAGCGCGACCAGCTTGGCATCCACCAGCACCTGGAGGTGCTTGCGCGCGCCCTGCCGCGTGATCCCGAGGCCCTGGGAGACCTCGGCGATCGTGCACGGCTGGCTACGGATCAGCCGCTGCAGCATCTCGAGCCGCACGCCGTCCCCGAGCGCGTGAAAGACCTGGGCGACGGCCGTCATCGCTTCGCGAGGTGTCCCTCCAGCATCCCCAGGATGATGCCCCATGCCTGGTGCGCGCGCTTCCACAGCGCGGCGCGATCTCCGGGCAATGCATCGAACCCGTGCTCGACGAGCTGGAGCCGCGTGCCGCCCGGCGCGTCGGCGAGCTGGATCTCCACCTGGGTCGCCGGATGGCGGCGCGGATCCTCGGCCCGCAGCGCCGCGTCGTCGCTCTGGATCCAGCGAAACACCAGCCGCGACGGTGCGTCGGCCGCGATGACGTCGATCTGGATCCGACCGAACGGGCCGAAATCCAGGGTCGGCCGCTCGCCGGGCGCGATCGAGCCCTCGACCCGCTGCGCCCACCACGTCTCCGGGTGGATCAGCGCCGCGTACACCTGGTCGCGCGCGGCGGTGAGCGCGAGCTCGCTCTCGATCCGATCGCCCGCGATCAGGTCGGCCGACGCGAAGTAGCGCGCCAGACCACCGATCATGAGCTTCCAGCCCTCGCCCATGTGCTCGATCGCGGTGCCGATGTCCACGCCGGGCACCTGCGGCAGCGCCGAGATCCCGCTCTCGATCACCCGCACCCGCGTGGTGTCCGCGATCTGCTCGAGCCGGAACTCGACCAGGGTGTTCGGCCTGGCCAGCGGATCGCCGAGCAGCGCCGCCGGATCCGTCTCGCCCTGCATCCAGCGGTACGCGAAGTAGCTCGGCGGCTCGATCGCGACCACGTAGACCGCCGTCTTGCCGCCGGGGCCGAAATCGAACACCGGCCGCTCGCCGGGGGCGATCTTGCCCTCGACGGAGACCGGGCCCCAGGTGGGGAACAGCGCCGGGTCGGTCAGCGCGGCGAACACCCGCTCGATGGACGCGCGGACCACGGTCTCGCGCTCGACTCGATCTCGAGATGCTTGGTCAGTCATGCAACCAATTCGTTGCATGACTACGATTCTAGATCAAGGTGATACTCCGATGATCTGCAACCATCGAGTAGCCTGTTGTGGGTGCGATCAGCTCGGCGCTTCCTCCGGTCCCGGCGGCGGCGGCCCGGCCGGCGGCGCATCGGCGAGCCGGCCCACCGGTGCGTCGCGGCGGCCCATCATCCAGGCGTACAGCGTGGGCAGGACCAGCAGGGTCAGCGCGGTCGCCGTGACCAGTCCGCCGATCACGACGGTCGCGAGCGGCTTCTGGACCTCGGCCCCGGCGCCCGACGCGACCGCCATCGGGATGAACCCGAGCGAAGCGACCAGCGCGGTCATCAGCACCGGCCGCAGGCGCACCCGCGCGCCCTCGAACGCCGCGGTGCGCGCCGGCAGGCCCGCGCGCCGCCGCTCCTCGAGATAGCTCACCAGCACGAGGCCGTTGAGCACCGCCACGCCGAACAGCGCGATGAACCCGACCCCCGCCGAGATCGACAGCGGCATGCCGCGGACCGACAGCGCGATCAGCCCGCCGGTCACCGCGAACGGGACGTTGAGGTAGATCAGCGCCGCCAGCCGCGCCGAGCCGTTCGCGGCGTAGAGCATCACGAAGATCAGCGCGAGCGCGAGCGGCACGACGATCGTCAGCCGCCGCGACGCCTGCTCGAGGTTCTCGAACTGCCCTCCCCAGTCGGTGAAGTAGCCCGGCGGAATGACTCCGGAGGCATCGAGCGCCGCCTTCGCCGCCTCGACGAAGCCGCCGAGATCTCGCCCGCGGACGTTGAGCTCGACGGTCACCCGCCGCCGCCCGGCCTCGTGGCTGATCTGCGCCGGCCCCTCCTCGACCCGGATGTCGGCCAGCTCGGCGAGCGGCAGCGACGCGCCCGAAGGCGTGCGCACCTTCAACGCCGAGATCTCCTCGAGCGTGTCGCGCGCCTCCGGGTCGAACCGCACGGTGAGCGCGAACCGCCGCTGGCCCTCGAGGATGACCCCGACCTCACGCCCGCCGATCGTCGACACCAGCTCGAGCACCTCGGAGGCGTTCACGCCGTGGCGCGCGATCGCGCGGCGATCGATCCGGATCCGCAGCACCGGCAGGCCGGCCGTCTGCTCCGCCTTGACGTCGGCGGCGCCCGGCACCCGGGACAACACGGCCACCGCGTCGCGCGCGATCCGCTCGAGCGCCGCGAGGTCGTCGCCGTAGATCTTGAGCGCGACATCGGAGCGCACGCCCGAGATCAGCTCGGCCACCCGGAGCTCGATCGGCTGCGAGTAGCTGAACATCTGCCCGGGCAGCGAGCGCACGAGCGCCGCGTCGATCGCCGCGACCAGCCCCTCGCGGGTCTGCGCGGTGGTCCACTCGTCGTGTGGCTTCAGCATGATGAAGATGTCCGAGATCTCGACGCCCATCGGATCCGTCGCGATCTCCGCGCGCCCGGTCTTCGAGATCACCGTGGTGACCTCGGGGAACTTGCGCACGATCTTCTCGAGCTCGGTGGTCTGACGCACCGACTCCTCGAGCGAGATGCTGGGCAGCCGGATCGCCTGCATCGCGATCGCGCCCTCGTCGAGCTTGGGGACGAACTCGGTGCCGAGCCGCGCGCCGAGCAGCGCGCTGCCCGCCAGCATCACCAGCGCGGCGACGAGCACGATCCAGCGGTGGGCGAGCGCCCTGCGGAGCGCGGGCTCGTAGACGCGCCGCACGCCCGCGACCAGGAAGCTCTCCTTCTCGGACAGCCGCCGCGGCAGCAGCAGCGACGCCACCGCCGGGATGAACGTCATCGCGAGGATCAGCGCGCCGGTCAGCGCGAACAGCACGGTGAGCGCCATCGGCTTGAACATCTTCCCCTCGACGCCGGTGAGCGTGAGGATCGGCAGGTAGACGATCGCGATGATGAACACGCCGAAGGTCGCCGAGCGCAGCACCTCGCGGCTCGCCTGGAGCACCGTCTCGGTGCGCTCCGCGGGGGTCACCGGCCGCCCGAGGTGATGCGAGCGCTCGGCGAGCATCCGCACCGAGTTCTCGATGACGATCACCGCGCCGTCGACGATCAGGCCGAAGTCGATCGCGCCCAGCGACATCAGGTTGCCGGACACGCCGAACCGGCGCATGCCGATGAACGCGACCAGCATCGACAGCGGGATCACCAGCGAGACCAGCAGCCCGGCGCGCAGGTTGCGCAGCATGAGGAACAGGATGACGATCACCAGCAGGCCGCCCTCGATCAGGCTCTTCGCGACCGTGTGGATCGTCTTGTCGACCAGATCGGTGCGGTCGTAGAACGGATCGATCGCGACGCCGAGCTTGGCGAGCGCCGGGCGCATCTGCTCGAGCGCCTCCTTGACCGCCGTCACGACCTCGCGCGAGTTCGCGCCCATGCGCATCATCGCGATGCCGGTCACGATCTCGCCGCGGCCGTCGCGCGTCACCGCGCCCTGGCGCACCATCGGCGCCAGCGCGACCGAGGCCACCTGGCGGAGGTACACCGGCGCGCCGTCGCTGCCGGCGCTGACCACGACGTCACCGATGTCGTCGGCGTTCGCGAGCAGCCCCTCGCCGCGGATCAGGTACTGCTCGGCGTTCTGCTCGAGGTACGCGCCGCCGGCGTTGGCGTTGTTGCGCTCGAGCGCCGAGATCACCTGGTCGAGCGAGAGGTCGAGGCGCAGCAGGTCATCGGGGCGCACCCGGACCTCGTAGGTCTTGAGCTCGCCGCCGAACGCGTTCACCTCGACCACGCCGGGCACGCGGCGCAGCCGCGGCGCGATCTCCCACTCGAGGATCGTGCGCAGCTCCATCGGTGTCATGGGCGCGCTCGGGGGCGCGCTCGGGTCCGCGCGCACCTCGAACTGGAAGATCTCGCCGAGCCCGGTCGAGACCGGGCCCATCTCCGGCTCGCCGTACCCCGGCGGGATGGCCGCCTTGGCCGCGGCCAGTCGCTCGCCCACCTGCTGGCGCGCGAAGTAGATGTCGGTGCCGTCCTCGAACACCAGCGTGACGGCCGACAGCCCGAACTTGGAGGTCGAGCGCACCTCGACGAGCGAGCGCAACCCGCTCATCGCCTGCTCGACCGGGGTGGTGATGAGCTTCTCGACCTCTTCGGGGCCGAGCGCGGGGGAGGTCGTGAGGACCTGGACCTGCACGTTGGTCACGTCGGGCACGGCGTCGATCGGCAGCCGCGACATCGAGAACAGCCCGACGACGACGAGCACCAGCGACGCGATGACCACCATCACGCGATTCTCGAGCGACCACTCGAGGATTCGTTCGATCATCGGATCCTCCTCAGTGCTCGTGCCCGCCGAACCGCTCGCGGAGCGCCTCGGACTTGAGCTGGAACGAACCGGTGATGACGACCTTGTCGCCGGCGACCAGGCCACGCGAGATCTGGGTCCAGCCATCGACGGTGGCGCCGACCTCGACCTCGCGGAGCTGGAACTCGGTCTCGCCGACCGGCACGAACACGAGCGTGCGCGCGCCGTCGCGCTGGACCGCCGACGACGGGACGAACAGCCCCTCGCGCGACTCGCCGCGGCTGCCCGCGAGCTCGACCTTGGCGAACATGCCCGGCTTGAGCGCGCCGTCGCCGTTCGGCATCACGACCCGCACCTTCACCGTGCGCGTCCGGCGATCGACGACCGCGCCGATCGACTGGATCTCCCCGCTGAACACGCGCTCTGGGTACGCGACCACCCGCGCGGCGACCTGCTGGCCGATCGCGAGCTGCGCGAGATCGCGCTCGTACGCATCGACCTGCATCCACACCGTGCGCAGGTCCATGATCACCGCCACGGTGTCCTGCGGCTGGATCACCTGGCCGAGCGAGACCGGCCGCTCGACGAGCACACCGGCGATCGGCGTGCTGACCACGATCGATGACGACGCGTGCTGCTCGGCGTCGAGCCGGGCGAGCTGCTCGTCCGAGAAGCCCAGGGTGTGCAGCCGCGCCTCGGCCGCTTCCTTGGCCGCGCGCGCCTTGGTCGCGGCGGCCTCGGCGACCCGATAGCTCTGCTCCGACGAGATCTTCTTGTCGAACAGGATCTTCTCGCGGTTCGCGGTCTCGCGGGTCAGCGTGGCCTCGGCCTTGGCGGCCAAGAAGTCCGCCTTGGCGGTGCCGAGCTCCGGCGAATCGACCACGGCGATCAGCTGGCCGGCCTTGACCGGGGCGCCGACCGCGACCGGCAGCCGGGTGATCCGGCCGGCGACCTTCGAGCCGACGCGCGCCACGCCGTCATCGGGCGGCACGATCTCCGCGGTCGCGACGATCTCGTGCGCGACCCGCCGGGACTCGGCGGCGGCCGTCGCGATCCGTGCGGTCGCCACCTGCTCGGGCGTGAGGCGCACCACGCCGGGCGCGGCGTGATCGTCGCGCTCCGCGCCCGCGGCGCGCTCGGCGTGTTCGGAGCCCGCGCCGTGGGCCTCGTGATCGGGATCGCCCTTGCCGGACGACCCACACGCCGCCAGCGCGAGGCTCCAGAGGAGTGCTGCGCGGATCACGGCGCCACCTCCCCGCCGGTCGCGCGCGACAGCGCCGACCACGCATCCACCAGCTCCTCGAGCGCGTCGAGGTAGGCGTTGCGCCCGGCGAGCAGCTCGCGGCGCACCACGTTGAACTGGAAGTAGTCGATCTTGCCGCTGGTGTACGACTCGCGCGCCAGCTCGAGGTTGTCGTGCAGGCGCTCGTTGACCTCGCGGTCGAACCCGAGCACGGCATCGCGGGCGCGCTGGTAGCCGTACGCAGCGAGCCGGAGCTCGCGCTCGACCTCCATCGCGACCCGTCCGAGCTCGAGCTCGGCCCGCGCCGAGAGCGCGCGGGCGGCCCGCCGCTTGCCCTGGTTGCGCGACAGGATCGGCAGATCGATCGCCGCGGTCGCCAGCACGGTGCGCGCGGTGAAGTCCGGATCGCGCTCGTACGAGTAGCTGACGCCGAGCGCGAGGTCCGGCACCGCCGAGGCGTCCG
>JBQCJR010000854.1:0-15937 GCA_051952595.1 Kofleriaceae bacterium | reverse complement strand
CGCACCTGGTGCTCGCGCCCGGGCTCGCGATCCTGCTCGCGGTCGCCGGGTTCCACCTGCTCGCCGCGGGGCTGCGCGCGCGGTTCGATCCACGGAGCCGCGCGTGACCCGCCTGGTGCTCCGCCGGATCGGCTGGTCGATCGCCGTGGTGTGGTTCGTGATCACCGCGACGTTCGCGATGGTCGCGGCGATCCCGGGCGATCCGGCGCGCGCGATGCTCGGGCCACACGCGTCCGAGGAGGCGCTCCAGCGGGTGCGCGCGCACTACTGCTTCGACGAAGGCATCGCCACCCAGTACGCCTGCTGGCTCGGCCACGTCGCGCGCGGCGAGCTGGGCGAGAGCTATCGCAGCCGGCGCCCGGTCACCGAGATCCTCGCCGAGCGGGTGTGGCCGACCGCGCAGCTCGCGCTCGCCGCGATCGCGCTCCAGCTGCTGATCGGGGTGCCGCTCGGCGTCCTGGGCGCGGTCCGGCGCGGGCGGTGGCCGGATCGCGCGGCCGAGCTCGTCGCGCTGATCGGCCAGAGCGCGCCGAGCTTCGTCGTCGGGACGGTGCTGATGTACGTGGTCGCGTATCGCTGGGGGCTATTTCCGCTCGGAGGTTACGGCGAGGGATTCTCGGACCGGCTGCGCCACCTCGCGTTGCCAGCGATGACCCTCGCGACGATCGGCGCGGCGGCGTACGCCCGGGTGGTCCGCAGCGAGCTCGGCGAGGCGCTCGACGAGGACTACGTGCGCACCGCGCGCGCCAAGGGCCTGCCCGAGCGCGTGGTGGTGCTCCGCCACGGCCTGCGGCCGGCGCTCGGCCCGCTGATCAGCCTGCTCGGGCTCGATCTGGGGGTGCTGCTCGGCGGCGCGGTGGTGACCGAGCAGATCTTCGCGTGGCCGGGGCTCGGCCGCGAAGTGCTCCAGGCCACACTCGAGCTCGACCTGCCCCTCATCGTCGGCGTCGTGCTGATCGCGGCGATCGCGATCGCCGTCGCGAACCTGCTCGTCGACCTGGTCCAGCTGTGGGTCGACCCGCGGCTGCGCGACTGAGGCCGGATATACTGCGTCCCGGTGTCCGATCGCAGCCGCGCCCGACGGTTCGTGTTCCTGCTCGGCTGGGTGAGCCTGTTCGCCGACCTCTGCTACGAAGGCATGCGCGGCGCGATCGGGCCGTACCTCGCGCTGATGGGCGCGAGCGCGACCGCCGTCGGGGCGGTCTCGGGCACCGGCGAGGCGATCGGGTATGCCCTGCGCTACGCCAGCGGGACGATCGCCGACCGCACGCACCGCTACTGGGCGCTGACGATCGCCGGCTACGCGACGAACCTGGTCGCGGTGCCGCTGCTCGCACTCGCTGGGAGCTGGCCGATGGTCGCCGCGCTGGTCGGGCTCGAGCGGCTCGGCAAGGCGATCCGCTCGCCGGCGAAGACGACGATCACGTCGTTCGCCGCGTCGGACGTCGGCGCCGGCAAGGTGTTCGCGATCACCGAGGCGATGGACCAGGTCGGCGGGCTGCTCGGGCCGCTGGTGGTCGCGGGCGTGCTGGCGTGGCGCGGCGAGACGCTCGAGGGGTTCGCGTGGGCGTTCGTGCTGCTCGGCATCCCGGCGCTCGCCGCGATCGCGGTGCTGCTCCGCGCGCGCCGGCTGTATCCGGATCCACGCGCGCTCGACACCTCGAGCGAGGACGGGCGCACCGGGCTCGGCCCGCGCTACCGGGTGTACCTCGTGGGCGTCGCGCTGATCGCGATCGGGCTCGCGGACTGGCCGCTGCTCGCCTACCACATGGAGCGCGAGGGCGTGCTCGCGACCAAGTGGCTCCCCGTCGCCTACGCGGGCGCGATGGCGGCCGACGGGCTCGCCGCGCTGGCCGCGGGCTCGACGTTCGATCGCTCGCGCGAGCGCGGCGGCACCGGAGCCGGCGTGGTCTCGGCGTTCGTGCTCGCCGGCGCCGCCTATGCGCCGCTCGTCTGGCTATCGAGCGGCGACGCGCCGTACCTCGCGATCGCCGGGATCGCGCTGTGGTCGCTCGCGCTCGCGGCGACCGAGTCGATCGGGAAAGCGATGATCGCGACGATCGTCCCGCGCGGCGAGCGCGGCCGCGCCTACGGCGTGTACTACCTGGTGTGGGGCCTCGCGTGGTGGGTCGGCAGCCTGCTGCTCGGCGCGATCTACGACCGCAGCCACACCGCGGCCTCGGTCGTCGCCACCGCTGCGATGCTCGCCGGCGCCGCGGTGGTCGCCGCGTCATCGCGCAGCCGGACCACCACGTAGCGCGCGCTCGGGACCGTTCGCAGGCGCTCACCGAGATCGTGGCGCACATGCTGCAAGGAGATCTCGATGTGCTCGGGCGTCACGTTCTCAGGCTCTGCTGCCCGCGTGACAGGGTGGATCGCTCGCGTCGCTGGTGTGGCGCTGACGCGCTACGTGCCCGGAGCGCACGCCTCTCTCCAGGAGTCATCATGCCCATTCCGACTGAGATCACGTTCCACGGAATCGATCCGAGCGCCGCGGTGGAGGCGTCGGTGATGCGCTGGGTCGCCCGGCTCGAGCACGTCTTCGATCGGATCGAGAACTGTCACGTGGTCATCGATCAGCCGCACAAGCGGCATCGCCACGGCCGGGAGTTCCACATCACGATCACGCTCGAGGTCCCCGGCAAGAACATCGCGGTATCGCACATCGGCCACGAGGACATCTACGTGGCGGTCGGGGATGCGTTCCGCGCGGCGCGCCGCCAGCTGCTCTCGAACGTCGAGATCCGGCGCGGGTTCGTCAAGCGCCACCAGATCGGGCGCCCGATCTCGATCGTCGCGAAGCAGTGAGCCCCGGGTCGCTCAGCGCGGTGGCGCTTCGCGACACAGCACGATCGAGACGTCGTCGGGGAGCTCCCCCGAGGGCAACCGCACCAGGGCGACCAGCGCGTGGGCCGCCGCGGTGAGATCCGGGCCGAGCGCGGCGCGGGCGATCGCCTCGCGCGGCGCGTAGCGGAACAGCCCGTCGGACGCGACGACCAGCGTGCCTCCGGCGAGCGGACCACCGCGGAACGCCACCGCGACCGCGTGGTTGCCGATCAGCGCCCCCTGCTGGTTCGCGGTCAGCTCGTCGATCGCGGGCTCGTCGCCGCGCGACCACACGACCCACGCTCCGGAATCGCCCGCGCTCGCGCCGGAGATCCCGTCGCCGGTCACCGTCAGCGCGACCGCGGTGGTGAGGCCCGGACCGAGGCGGTCCGGATCGAGCTCGAGCTCGGTCAGCACCATCTGCCAGTCGTCGGTGTTCGAGGTCATCACCGCGTCGATCACCGCGGTGGCCGCGCGCTCGCCGCCCGCGGCGCCGCCGGCGCCATCGGCGAGCGCGATGACCAGGCGATCCGGTGACGAGACCACGGTGACGCGGTCCTGGCCCTCGCCGCGGCGCGGGCAGATCTCGGTGACGTGGACGAAGGACGAGCTCGGGGCGGTCACGGCGGCGGTCACTGTAGCAAGCCGCCGGGCGCGTGCGGGCCTATGCCCCCGATCCACGCGCGGCGGCCGCGGCTCGCCGCCGGGCGCGGCGATCACGCGGTCGATCCACAGGTCGCGATCGTTGCCGCCGTTGCACACCCGGCGCATGCGGACCACGTAGAGCGTGCGATCGCCCGCCTTCGCGGTGGCGAGCACCGTGGCGCCCCACTTCTTCCAGTCCTCGTCGCGATGGCACGAGCCGACGCACCACACCGGGATCGGCAGCAGCGTCCTGCCGCGCGCGCCGCCACGGATCTCGAGCTGGTGCTCGGCGTAGCGCTTGTTCGGGACGAACCTCGCCGACAGCCCCGCCGCGGTGTCGGCGTCGGGCGGCGGGGCGACCCGCTTCAGCGCCGCGACGGTGGCGAGCTGGTCCAGCGCCGCGAGGGTCAGCGGCCCCCGCGCGCGCTCGACCACGTTGGACGCGTCGTGCCACGCGTCGCACAGCGAGCGCGATCCGCATCTCGCCGCAACGCCCCCGCGCGCGTCGCTATTCCTCGCCTGCGGCTGGGAGCTAGGCCTTGCGGGCGCCGTCGAGCGCGCGATCCTCGCGCCGGCTCGACTTGCGGCGCTGCAGGCCGAGGTCGGCGAGCTTCTTGCGCAACGTGTTGCGGTTGAGGCCGAGGATCTCGGCGGCCTTGAGCTGGTTGCCGCCGGTGTGCCCGAGCACCAGATCGAACAGCGGCCGCTCGACCCGCGCGAGCACCTTCTCGTAGAGATCGTGGATCGGATAGCCATCGATCCGCGCGAGCAGGCCGGCGAGCTTGCTCTTCACCATGTCCTCGAACGCGAGGTCCTCGAGCGGCACGCGGGTCGCGACCACCGGCAGGATCTCGTCGACGTCGCCGGCCTCGATCTTCGCGCGGGTCACCCGCACGACCAGCCGCCGCGCGATCGACTTGAGCTCGGCGACGTTGCCCGGCCCCGGATACTCGGCGAGCCGCGCGACCGCCCGGCTCGAGATCGTGGGGGTCTTGCGCTCGATCTCGGCGGCGTAGTGCTTGATCCAGCGCTCGAACAGCGCCGGCAGATCGTCGAGCCGATCGCGGAGCGGCGGCACCTCGATCCGGCGCGGCCGGAACAGCTCGTAGAAGTCGCGCGCGACGATCGCGGCGTCGACCGCGCGCTCGAGCTCCAGATCGGCGGTCGCGACGACCTGTAGATCGAGCGGCACGTCGCCGCGGATCGCGCGGCGCAGCGTGCGCTGCGACGTCGCGGACAGGTCGCTGACGTCCTTGACCAGCAGCGTGCCGCCGGTCGCGGCGCGCAGGGCCCCGCGGGCGCGCTCGCACGCGTCGTCGCCGGGCGCGCTCGGCGCGTCCTCGAACGTCGGGCGCACCGCGATGAACTTGCCGCGGCGGCGCGGCCCGCGCTGGTGGAGCACCCGCGCGACCAGCTCGCGGCCGGTGCCGTGCTCGCCGCAGATCAGGACCGGCGCGCCGCCATCGGCGTACGCGTCGATCGCCGCTGCCACGGCGCGCATGGCCGGGCTCTGAGCGACGAGGAAATCGTTGGCCTTGAGGTTCGGCCGCAGCATCTACGCTGCCTCGTCACCCGAGGCAAATCCACCATCGATGTCCACGCGCTCGCCCGCCATCTCCGGGGCGAGGCCGAGCCGGCGCTGGCGCTCGATCAGCTGCGCGAAGTACTCCTCGACCAGCGCGCGCGCCACCGCGAGATCCGGCGCCTCCCACACCTTGAGCCGCAGCGCGTTGCAGCCGTACAGGCCACGCGCGTACCACGCACACGCCTTGCGCACCTCGTGCAGCGTGCGCGGGCCGGGCTTGAGCTGCTCGATCAGATCGACGTGGCGGCGGAACACCGCGATCCGCTCGTCGAGCGACGGCGGGCCGGGATCCGGGCGACCGGCGCACACCTCGCGCAGCCGCGCGAACAGCCACGGGTTGCCGAGCGCGCCGCGCCCGATCATCACCGCGTCGCAGCCGGTCTGCTCGCGCAGCCGGAGGTAGCCCTCGACGTCCACCACGTCGCCGTTGCCGACCACCGGGATGTGCGACGGCACCGCCTCGCGCACGAGCCGGATGATCTCGGGATCCGAGTGGCCCGAGAATCCCTGGGTCCGGGTGCGGCCGTGCACCGTGATCATCTTCGCGCCCGCCTCCACCATCGCGCACGCGAACTCCGGCGCGTTGCGGTTGTCCTGGTTCCACCCCGCGCGGTGCTTGACGGTGACCGGCACGTGCGCCGGCACCGCGCCGACCACCGCGCGGACCAGCTGCTGCGCGATCAGCGGCTCGCGCATGAGCGCCGATCCACACTCGCCGGCGACCACCCGCTTGGCCGGGCAGCCCATGTTGATGTCGACCAGCGACGCCCCGATCGCGACCGCGATCCGCGCGCCCTCCGCCATCATCGACTCCTCGCGCCCGAAGATCTGGACGCCGAACTGCCGCCCGCCGAGCGACGCGGTCAGCTTGCCGGTGGTCTTCGGGTCCTTCAGCGACAGCGCGTGCGCCGACAGGAACTCGGTGATCGTGATGCCGACCCCGAACTCCTCGCAGACCGTGCGGAACGGTAGGTCGGTCACCGCGGCCATCGGCGCGAGGATGACCGGCGGGTCGACGGGGATCTCGCCGATGCGCATGACGGGCACCTATACCGGATGAACGCCGCCGAGGAAACCCCGATCGGCGCCGCGGCCAGACCTATCGGCCTTCCAGATCCGCGGGTTCGTTGACGTTGAACAGCGACCGCAGCGCCGGGTCGACCGCGCGCACCGCGGCCTCGTCCACCCAGTCGACGACCAGGCCGGTCTCGGTGAGCAGCCGCGAGGCCTTGAGCCGGCCGGCCGCCAGCTGGGCCTCGACCACCGGGCGCGCCGCGGCGACCCGCAGCACCGAGAGCAGCGGCTCGGGCAGGCCGCCGATCCGGATCCCGACGGCGTCGACGCCGGGCACCGCGCGCCCGAGCAGCAGGTCGATCACCGGGCCGGCGAGCTCGGGCATGTCGCCGGCGACCACCAGCAACCACGGCGTGGTCGCGGCGGCGAGGCCCGCGGCGATGCCACCGAGCGGGCCGGCATCCGCCACCCGGTCGACGACGTGGCGATGCCCGGGCACCACGCGCGGCGACGACACGATCAGCTCGCCGACCCGCGGCGCGAGCACCTCGCGCTGGCGCTCGAAGATCGTGCGCCCGGCGATCACCAGGTCGCGCTTGTCGACCCCGCCGAGCCGCGTCGCCTTGCCGCCCGCGAGGATCAGCGCGGTGACGTCACCGCGCGAGCAGGGCCTCGACGTCATCCTGCGCCGGCGTCGTGATCTCCGGACCGCCCGGCGACAGGTACACCGAGACCTCGGTGCGCACGCCGAACTGGCCCGCGAAGTACAGCCCCGGCCCCACCGTGACGCCGGTGCCGGGCGTCAGGATCCGGGTGTCGCGCACCTCGAAGTCGTCGAGATCCGCGCCGCCGCCCTGGAGATCGTTGTCGATCGAGTGACCAGTGCGGTGCTTCACCTTGTCGGCGAGCCCCGCCTTCTTGATGAACGCGCGGGTCGACTGATCGACCTCGGCGCCGGTGATCGGGCGGTGCTTGCGCAGCCGATCGGCGATCAACGCGAGCGCCTGATCGCGCGCCAGGCTCGCGGTCTCGAACGCGCGCTTGACCTCGTCGCGCACCGTCGCATCGGCGACCGCGCACCAGGTCTGCGCCGCGTACACGCCCTCGGGCTTGTCGAGCTTGGCGGCCAGCGAGATCACGATCAGATCGCCGCGCTGGATCCGCGCCGCCTTCGCCGCGTTCGGCACGTAGTACGGATCCGCGGTGTTGACGCCCGCGGCGACCACCGGCGCCGCGCTCGCGAGGCCACGCATCGCCATGCCGCGGACCAGCCGCTGCTGGACGTCGTACTCGGTGACCGGCGCGCCCGCGCGCAGCTGCTTGGCCACGAACGCGAGCGCCTCCTTGCGCAGCTCGACGAGGTGGTGCGCCGCGACGTAGTGCGCGGTGCGGCCGGCGTCGCCCCAGATCGCCTTGGTGAACTGGACCAGCGTCTCGGACGACTTCACCTGCACGCCGGCCGCGCGGATCAGCTCGAGCGTGCCGGCGTCGACCCGCGAGATGTTCGGCACCGCGGCCTTGGGCGAGTACTCGAGCGCGACCGCGCGCACGCCCTTGAGCATCGCGCGCAGCTGCTTGTCGAGATCGCGGTAGCCCTGGTACGTGAGCTTGCCGCCGGGCAGGTGATCGAAGCTGCGCTTCTCGGCGTCGTGAACGAGCGCGAGCGGCTCGCCCTTGGCCGGAATGATGTAGAACCACGGCCGCGTTGGATCGCCCTCGGGCGCGACCAGGCGCTTGGCGATCGGGTTCGCGCCGGCGCGATCGAACAGCAGCCAACCATCGAGCCGCTGCACGGCGAGCAAGCCCTGCACCGCCGTCACGTCCGCGATCCCGACGCGCGACAGCACCTTCGGCACATCGTCCTTGCCGGCGGGCTCGGGCGGCCTCTTCGCCTGCGTCTGCGGCGCCGGCGCAGGCGCGGGCGTCGCCGGTGGCGTAGGCGCGGGCGGCGCCGCGGGCTTCGCGTCGACCTTCGTGCCGGCGTCCGCCGCATCGGGCGCGTCGGCGTACGGATCCGCCGGCGCGGGCGCGGCGTACGGGTCGACCGGCTTGCCACTCTCTGCCGGGCCGGGCTTGGCCGCCGGCCGGCCCTTCGGCCGCGCCGTCCCCTTGGCCTTCGTCGCCGGTGCCTTGGTCGCCTGCGGCGCGGCCGGCGCGTCGTCGTACGGATCGATCGGCGCATCGGCCGGCGCGTCCGCCGGCGCCGGCGACGCCTTCGGGGCCGGCTTCGGCGCCGACCGAGGCTGGGCAGCGGCGGGCGACGCGAACAGCACGAGGGCCAGCGCGGCGAGGCGTTTCATGTCGGCTCGTTCCCTTTCCGCGAGCGCGTCGCGCGGGCGCGTCACCCGACCGGGCGGGCGAGGCCGAGCTCGGCGATCAGCTCTCCATGAATAGCACCGTTCGACGCCGCGACCTCGCCCGAGTGAAGGCCGAACGGGCCCCCTCGGATATCTGTCACGGTGGCGCCGGCCTCGCGCGCGATCAGCGCACCGGCGGCCACGTCCCACGGCTTGAGGTGCCGCTCCCAGTAACCGTCCATCCAGCCACGCGCGACCATACACAGGTCGAGCGCCGCCGAGCCGAGCCGCCGGCACGCCCCGGCGCGCCGCTGCAGGTGCTCCCATTCGGCGAAGTTGTCGAGCGGGTTGGTCGCGCGATCGTACGGGAAGCCGGTGACCAGCAGCGCTTCGGCCAGCCTCGCCACGGAGCTCACCACGAGCGGCGCGCCGTGCTCGTCGTGAGCCCCGCCGCCGCGCGACGCCTCGTGCCACCACCCGAGCGCCGGCGCTGCCACCACGCCGACCAGCGGCTCGCCGTCCTCTTCGAGCGCGATCGAGATCGACCACAGCGGCAGGCCGTGCGCGAAGTTCACCGTGCCGTCGATCGGATCGACCACCCAGCGCTGGCGCGACGCGCCCTCGCCTTGCCCGCCTTCCTCGCCGAGCACCGCGATGCCGGGGGTGCGCTGCTCGAGCACGCGGCGCACCAGCTCCTCGGCGCGCACGTCCCACTCGGTGACCAGGTCGTGCGGGCTGCTCTTCGAGCGCACCTGGCTCGGTCGCGCGCCCGCGAGCAACGCGCTGGCCTGGCGCGCCGCTTCGCGCGCGGTCTCGAGCCAGTCAGCGAGCTCGCGATCGCGCACGGGCTCACAGGTCCAGGCGCATCGCCACCAGCTGCGCGCTCGCCGAGCGAGCAAACGTCTCGTGGTTGGTCACCTGCTTGGAGAACGTCGACCGGTCGACCACCCGGAACCCGAACTTCGCGGCGAAGAAGTCGCTCGCGAACTCGGTCACCAGGTAGATCCGGCGCACCCCGCGCCACCGCGCCTGGGCGACCGCCATGTCGGCGAGGATCCAGCCGTAGCCGATGCCGCGCGACTCCGGGTTGACGGCGAGCGCGCGCAGGATCGCGTCGTCGCCGAGCACCTCGAGCGCGACGGTGCCACCCACGCCGTCCTCGTTGCGCAGCAGGTAGAAGCTGCTGAACTGATCGTCGCGCGCGGGCTCGTTCGGCAGGCCTGCAGCGGCGAGCAGCGAGCGGATGTCCGGCATGTCGGCGCGCTTCGCCGGCCGCATCGGATCCCCGATCTCATCGAGCAGCCGATCGTGCAGCCCCTCGAAGCTGCCCGAGGACAGCACGCACACCACGTCGCCCGGCGCCGCGCTCGCCGCGAGCTGCTTGACGATCGCCTCGACGTCCGGCGTGTAGCTCGCCTTGGTGCCGCCGCGGTGCAGATCGAGCGCGAGCCGCTCGGGATCGAACCGATCCTCCGGCGGGATCTTGCCGGGGTCGAACAGCCGGCCGACGACCACCTCGTCGGCGTGGGCGAACGCCTCGGCGAACTCGCCCTGGAACGTCTTGCGCCGGCTGGTCGCCGAGCGCGGCTCGTACGCCGCGATCAGCCGCCGCTTCGGGAACCGCTTGCGCAGCGCCTTCAGGGTCTCGCGGACCGCCGTCGGGTGGTGCGCGTAGTCATCGAGCACGGTGACGCCGCCGGCGATCCCACGCAGCTCCTGGCGACGCCGCACCCCGGCGAAGCTCGACACCCCGCGCTGGATGTCCTTGACCGGCACGCCGCGCGCGTGCGCCACCGCGATCGCCGCGACGCAGTTCGCCACGTTGTGGCGGCCGACCAGCAGGGTCTCGAACCGCTCGAACCGCTCGCCGCGGTGGAACACGTCGAACTCGACCCGCCCCGACTTGGCGACCTCGAGGTTCTCCGCCCACCACGTCGCGCCCTCGACCGGACCGTCGTCGTCGCGCTGCGAGTCGCCGTGGATCACCGCGTAGGTCTCGACCCGGCAGCTCGCGTGCTTGGCGACCATCATCGCGTCCGGCGACTCGGCGCACACCACCAGCAGCCCGTCCTCCGGGATCAGGCCCGCCAGCTTCTTGAACACGTCGCGTACCGCATCGAACGACGGGAAGATGTCCACGTGATCGAGCTCGACCGACGTGAGGATCACCGTCTGCGGCCGGTAGTGCGCGAACTTGGGGCCCTTGTCGAAGAACGCGGTGTCGTACTCGTCGCCCTCGATCACGAAGTCCTGCCCGCTGCCGAGCAGGTAGCCCTGGCCGAGCGAGACCGGGACCCCGCCGACGAACAGCGACGGATCCCGCCCCGCCTCGCCCAGGATGTGGGCGACCAGCGAGGTCGTGGTGGTCTTGCCGTGCGTGCCGGTCACCACGATCGGGTGCTTGCCGTCGAGCAGGCGCTCGCCGATCACCGCCGGGAACGAGGTCAGCGCGATCTGCTTGTCCTGCGCCGCGCGGACCTCGACGTGGTCCTTGCCGTGCACGTTGCCGACCACGACCAGATCCGGTCCCCAATCGAGGTTCTCCGGAGCGTACGGCATCATGACCGGCACTCCGAGCGCCGCGAGCTGCTCGCTCATCGGGGGGTACACCGCGGCGTCCGAGCCACGAACTTCATGTCCGGCGCTCGCCAGGAGCCCCGCCACCGCACCCATCCCGGTGCCGCCGATTCCGATGAGGTGGACCTTCACGATGCGGGCGCAACCTACCCCTGCATCCCCCTCACGTAAAGGCTCTTGGCCACACGGATCGGGGATCGGTTATCCTCTCCTTCTTGGGGGTTATGGACGGTCCCAGACACGAGCGGAGACATCACTTCCGCGGCAAGGCGCGACCTGGCCGCACGCTCCCGATCCGGTTCCGCACGGCGGAGGACGCCGAGTGGATCTCCGCCGAAACCCGAAACGTCGGAGTCGGAGGCGCGTTCATCGTGGCGAGCTCCCGCCCGCCGGTCGGCGCGGCGATCACGATGGAGCTGACCCTGCCCACCACGGACCGGGTGTTCGTGTTGCCCTCGGTGGTTCGCTGGGCCTCGGACGAGGGGATGGGCGTGCAGTTCGTCGGGGTCGATGTCGACGTGCTGCTCGAGCTCAACGACTACTTCGGAACGCTCACCGGGGCGTAGCCCGGCTGCGCACGTCGGTCGACTCGAAGATCTTGTCGGCCGAGCTCGGCACGAAGCCGTGGAACAGCTCGCCCGAGGGCATCCGGTAGCGCAGGGCAAACTCGTAGTAGCAGCTGGGGATCCGCACCGTCGCGTCCGAGAACGCGACGTCGATCATGTCGGCGCGCGTCGAGGCCTGCTCGAGCCGGTCCGCCGGGCTGCCCTTGATCACCCCGCCGCTCTCGTTGAGCACGAACGCGTGCTCGATCAGGAACGCGACCAGCGCCTGGAGATCCGGGAACGTGACCAGCGCTCCGACATCGACCGTGAAGTGGTTGACCCGGAACCCGAACGCGGCGACCCACGCGGCGTACTCGCTCTCGGCGAGCAGCGCCTGGTACTCGGCGTGCGCGAGCTGCCACGGCCGGCCCGCCCACGGCAGATCCGCGCGCTCGCCGAAGTCCGCCGGCAGCTGCGCGAGCAGGCCGCTCACCACGCGCTGCGCGCTCTCCGAGAGCTCCGAGAGCTCGAGCTCGCTGATGAAGATCTTCGGCAGGTCCGGATCGGCGTGCTGCCAGTAGCGCGCCCGCAGGTGCTTCTCCTCGAACCGATAGCGCTCGCGCGGCTGCCAGCCGAGCGCCTCGAACGGCCGGGCCAGCGCGTCGATGCCGATGCCCGGCGCCGCGTACGTGCGCAGCGCGACGTGGTCGTTGTGGACGAGCTCGCCGCGGCTCGACAGCAGGTAGTGGATCCGCTCGGCCTGGGGCGTCGAGGCCACGTAGTCGCGCCACAGCGTGTCGAGGAGCTGGGAGGTGGTCACACCCGCGGTATGCCAAAACGCCGCGCGCTTGGGTAGAGACAGATGAGGCGGCTCACTGCAACACGATCGGATAGGCGATCTTCGTGGTGGCCCGCCGCGACCGCGGGAACTGGACCTTCGCCATCGCCTCGTCGATGCACGCGCCCGTGGGCGTGTTCGCGAAGTCGCCGGTCTGGCGGTAGCTCTCGACCTTGCCCTCGCCGGAGATCGCGAGCTCGAGCCGGGCGCGACCCGCGACCCCGATCCGGACGAAGCACTCGTTCGCCGCGTCGACCACCGGCTTCATCGCCGCGCGCACCACCGCGGTCGACAGCGAGTCCGGCAGGGTCTCCGCCGGGGCCGCCGGAGCGCGCTCGCTCGGCGCACCCGCACACGCCTCGCTGCCCCGGCTCGCCGGCTCCACCGGCCCCGAGGCCGGCGACGCCGCGATGATCGCGCCGTCGCACGGCGTGAACACCCGGTACGCCACCACGTCGAGCCCCACGCCCGGCGCGCCGTCGAGGCGCGCGAGCTGCCAGACCCGGCGGTGCGGGACGCGGACGACCAGCTGCACCCGCGCGCCCGCCGCCGCCCGTCCCCACGCCGCCGCGGTCGCCTCGTCCGGGAACACACGCGCGCCGTCGAACAGCGTCGCCCCGCGGATCGCGCCGCGCTCGACCCGCGCCGCGCCGCTCGTCGCGACGTACCAGCGCTGGCCATCGACCTCGAGGCCGTCGCACCGGATACATCCGGCGAGCGCCAGCGGCACCGACTTCTTCGCCGCGTTCCACGCACCCACGCGCAGCGCGCCGGGCTCGCCATCGACGAGCAGGTTCGCCCCCGCGAACGCCGCCTCGGCGCGATCGCGCAGCTGCCGGCACTGCCGGTTCTGCACGTCGTCGCCGCGGTCGCAGCGCGCCGTCAGCGCCCACACCACGTCGTCGATGTGGCGCACGCGGATCGCCTGCTCGGCCTGCGCCTCGAAGCTATCGGCCGCGGCCGCCGCGGGCGCGAGCAGGAGCGCGAGGATCGCCGCGCGCGCCGCGCGCCTCGGCGCGTGTCCACTCCGGCCCTGGATGACGTCGATGAGACCCACGTGACCTCCTACGGCTTGCAGGCGTTGTTGACGTTCGGCTTGCAGATGCCGCGGTTGTTGCACTTCGCCGGCATCCCGTTCGCCGACAGCGGGCAGGTCGTGTTGTCGCCCGCGGTGCAGGCCTGGGTGCACACCGAGAACTCGCCGTTGAACACGTGGCAGTTGCCCGACATGCAGTCCGCGTTGGTCCGGCAGTTGTCGTAGACCACACCGGTGCAGTCCGGTGCCGACGGATCCGCGTCGGGGAACGACGACTCCTTGCCGCCGCCACACGCCACGAGCACCGCTGCGATCAGGACGCTTGTCATGCGCATGGGGGTCATTTCATCAGATCCTGGATCAGCTTGGTCGATTGACCTGCGGCGATCTGGACCGCGACGGTCTTGCGGACGTTCTCGGCCGCGTTCACCAGGGTGATCCGGTGGCTGCCCGCCGGCAGGGCGATCGAGCGCTGCGGCGTGGTCAGCCCGGTCGGCTTGCCGTCGATGTGGATCTCGCACGGCGGCTTGGTCGAGATCATGAGCACGCCCTCGCCCGCCGGCTCCACCGCGGCGACCCGCGTCGGGGCCGAGGACTTCGCCGCGCGCGGCCGAGGCGCCGGTCGCGGCACCTCGAGCGCGACCGCGACCCGCTGGGTCTTCGTCGGATCGAGCGGCGCGCGCTGGCTCGGCTGGTCACCGTAGTGAAACTCCAGCTCGTACGTGCGCGACGGATCGACCGCGGAGCGCAGCGGCGTCGTGCCGAGCAGGAAGGTCTTGCCGCGGTCGACGAGCATCACGGTCGCGCCCGCCGGGGTCGAATCGATGCGCACGTCGACGAGGCTCGGCGCAGCGGCCTCGGTTGGCGCTGCCGGTGCGGCCTCGGTCGGCGCTGCCGGTGCCGCGGTCTTCGCCACCACGGTCGGAGCGGCCGCGACCACCACCGGGGCTGCCGGTGCGGGCTTCGCCGACGGCGCCGCGGCGCGCTGCTTCCCGCCCTCTCCATCGAACGCGAAGTAGCCACCGACGAACGCGCCCACCACCACGAGCAGCGCCATTGGCAGCGAGATCTGCCGCGCGACCGCCGACCAGCGGATCCCGCGGTTCACCGGCAGCGTGCCGATCCAGGTCTCCTCGTGCCGCAGGTCGACCTTGGCGACCAGCTCGCTCGACTGGAACCACGCCTGGTGCGCGGTCATGTCGACCGGCGTGGGCGCAGACGACGGTGCGGCGGATCGATCTGCGGGCGCGGGCGGCGGGACGAACGGGCTCGCCAAGGCGGGCGACGCGAGCCGCGAGCCAGCCGGCAGGTGAGGCGTCGTTGGCTCGAACGGCGCGGCGACCGGCATGTTCGCGGGCGCCTCGGTGCGAGGGGACCGCGCGTGACCTGGCAGCGGCGGCGGTGCGGCGCGGATCACCGGCTGGCTCGCCCGCACCGTCTCCGCGCCATCGCTTGGCAGCACCGGCTGGCTCGCTCGCACCGTCTCCGCGCCATCGCTCGGCAGCGCAGGCTCGCTCGCTCGCGGGGCGTGGTGGTCGCTCGCCGCCGGCATCGCTGCGCTCGTGCGCGCCGGCACCGGAGGCGGCCGCACCGCCGAGAGCTTCGCGGTGCCACGAGCCGGCGGGATCGTCGCCGCGCGAGCCGGCGGGATCGTCGCCGCGCGCGTCGGCGGGATCGTCGCGGTGCGCGTCGGTGGGATCGTCGCAGCGCGGGTCGGCGGAATCGTCGCGGTGCGCGTCGGCGGGATCGTCGCAGCGCGGGTCGGCGGGATCGTCGCAGCGCGGGTCGGCGGAGGCGCGACCGCGCGGACCGGCTGGACCGGAGCGAGGCCCGTGCCGTTCGGCGAGCGATGGCGCGGCAGCGGCGCGACATGGGCGGGCAGCGGAGGCACCGTGATCACCCGCGGCGGCGTGGGCCTGGGCTCCGACTTCGCAGTCGAGATCAGCTCGTCGGTCGAATCGGTGTCCTTCGCCATGTGCGTCAACCTCCTCCAGACCGCGGGCGGAGAATCACGAACCAGGTCCAGTGGCGCAAGCGAAAACGGGAGGGGCAACCCCGCGAGATCCGCGGCCAGGGCGCGATTGACTCCCGAGTGACCCTACATCTAGTGTATGGCGCATCACATGGCGGCGCTGCACGATGGCGCATTCGGGGACCTTCGCAAGCTCGTCGAGAGCTTCGCGGCCGCGTCGATCGCGTCGTCCCGCGCCCCCATCCTGCAGATCGAGCGGCTGACCCGCCGGCTCGGCACCACCGCCATCCCGCTGCTCGGCCGCGAGCTGCGCGGCAACGATCCGCGGCGCCGCGACGCCGCGCGCGAGGCGCTCGCCGCGCTCGCCGCCACGCCGGCCCGCGCGCGCGTGATCGGCGAGCTCCGCGAGGTCGCCGCCGGCACCGCCCACGACGACGCCAAGGTCAGCGCGCTCGGCCTGCTCGCCGAGCTCGGCGAGCACACGACCGCGACGTTCGCCGATCCGATGGCGATGCAGCGCCGCTCCGCGCTCGCGCTCGCCGCCCAGCTCGACACGCTCGCGGACAGCGCGAGCGCCGTCGACCTCATGGTCCGCCAGCTCG
>JBQCJR010000853.1:0-3765 GCA_051952595.1 Kofleriaceae bacterium | reverse complement strand
GTCAACGAGATCCGCGACGCCGAGGGCATCGAGGGCAACATGGCGCTCCGGCTGCGCGTGGTCGGCGGCGGCTGCGCCGGGTTCTCCTACGACCTGTACTTCGACGAGGCCGCCGACGTCGATCGCCAGTTCGAGATCACCGGCGTGAAGGTCGTCGTCGACGAGATGAGCCTAATGTACCTGGTCGGCACCGAGATCGACTACGTCGAGGGCCTCCAGGGGGCCGGCTTCAAGTTCAACAACCCGAACGTGAAGTCGACCTGCGGCTGCGGATCCTCGTTCTCGGTCTGAGCGCGTGACCGACATCGTCGGCGTCCTCGAGCGCGAGCTCGGCTCCGAGGCCATCATCGGGCCCGGCCACGAGCGCCTCGAGGACTACGGACGCGACGAGAGCCCGCTCCCCGAGTTCTACCCGCCCGCCTGCGCGGTGCTCGTCGAGTCGACCGAGCAGGCCGCCGCGGTGCTGCGGATCTGCCTCGAGCGCAAGGTCCCGGTCACCCCGCGCGGCGCGGGCAGCGGGATGTGTGGCGGCGCGCTGCCGATCGCCGGTGGCGTCGTGCTGTCGACCGAGCGGATGAAGGCGATCAAGGAGATCGATCCCGGCGATCTGGTCGCCGTGGTCGAGCCCGGCGTGGTCACCGGTCAGCTCCAGGAGCAGGTCGAGGCCCAGGGGCTGTTCTACCCGCCGGATCCGGCGTCGCTCGAGTACTGCTCGATCGGCGGCAACGCCTCGACCAACGCGGGCGGCCCGCGCGCGTTCAAGTACGGCGTGACCCGCGAGTACATCCTCGGCCTCGAGGTGGCGCTGATGGGCGGCGAGGTGCTGCGCTGCGGCCGCCGCACCGCCAAGGGCGTCACCGGCTACGACCTGGTGGCCGGCTTCGTGGGCACCGAGGGCACGTTCGGCGTGATCACCGAGCTGGTGGTCAAGCTGCTGCCCAACCCGCCGGCCGCCGCGACGGTGCTCGGCGTGTTCGCCGATGTCGCGACCGCCGGCGCGGCGATCTCGGCGCTGCTCCGCGAGGGCCTGCGCCCGCGCGTGCTCGAGCTCGCGGATCGCCACTCGATCGAGCACGTCCGGCCGCGCTCGCGCTACCGGTTCCCCGCCAACGCCGGCGCGATCGTGCTGCTCGAGGTCGATGGCGAGCCGGACGCGATGGCGCTCATGATGGAGCGGATCGGCGTGCGCTGCGACGAGCTCGGCGCGCTCGACGTGCTCGCCGCGACCGAGCCGGCGGATCGCCGCGCGGTGTGGGAGGCGCGCCGGCTGATCTCCCCTGCCCTCAAGGAGGGCTACCGGATCAAGGTCAACGAGGACGTGTGTGTGCCGCGCGGCGCGATCGTCGAGATGCTCGCGCGCATCGATCGCGTCTCCGCCGAGACCTGCATCCCGATCGCGGTGTTCGGCCACGCCGGCGACGGCAACCTGCACGTCAACCTGCTGTCGAACGACGATCCGGCGGATCCGGCGGTCCGCGAGCGGATGTGGGCCGCGGCCGGGCAGATCTTCGCGCACACGATCGCGCTCGGCGGCACGCTGTCCGGCGAGCACGGCATCGGCCTCACCAAGCGCGACTACCTGCACCTCGAGCAATCGCCCCAGGTGATCGAGTGGCAGCGGCGGTGGAAGGCGATGTGGGATCCGGCGAACCTGCTCAACCCGGGCAAGAAGATCCCGCCCGCGCGCGCGACCTGCAGCGAGTGACTACCAGCGCGCGCCCACCGCGGCGGCGGTGAGCGCCGCGGCGCCGAGCACCGCGATCGCGCCGAGCACGGCGAGCCGCAGGATGCCGCGATCGAGCCGCGCCAGCGCGCTCGGCGCGAGCCGGAGGCCGATCGCCGCCATCGCCGCGGCGAGCGCGAGGTTCGCCGCGTACAGCGCGCCGTGCACGATCGAGCCCCACGCCGAGAGCACCGAGGCCGGCAGCCCGGGGATCCAGCCCGGCAGGCTACCGATCAGGCTGGTCGCGAAGAACGCCACGGCGAGCCCCGGGATCGCCGCGTGGCGCTGGCCCGGAACCGGCTCGACCCGCGCGACCTTGCCGACCACCGCGAGCCCGACCGGCAGCAGCGCCACCCGCGCGAGCTTGGCGAGCAGCGCCAGGGCCGCGGTCGCCGGCACCGCGCCGCTCGCGGCGACCACGTGCGCGACCTCGTGCAGCCCACCGCCGCTGACCAGGGCGTAGGCCTCGCCGCCGATGCCGATCCACGCGTGCGCGAGCACCAGGCCGATCGAGACCACGGCGCCGAGCACGCTGACGATCGCGATCGCCACCGTCGCGTCCTCGTCGCGCGCGCCGAGCCGCGGCGCGGCCGCGGTGATCGCCGCGGCGCCACACACCGAGGTGCCGATCGCGACCAGCGCGACGAGTGGACCACGCAACCCGAGCCATCGCCCCAGCACCGCGAACGACGCGAGGCCACCGAGCACCGTGGCGCCGGCGATCCACCACGGCCGCGCGCCCGCCGCCGCGATCGCCGCCCAGTCGAGGCGCAGCGCGCTGATCACCACCGCCGCGCGCAGCACCGTCGTCGCGAGCACGCGCAGGCCGGCCTGCTCGGCGGGCCCGGGCGATGCACCGGCGCGATCGCGGATCGCGCGGACCGCGAGCCCGATGAGCAGCGCCGCCGAGAGCGGCCCGAGCGCCCGCCACGGCGCGTGCGGTGTGGTGAGCAGCGCGAGCGCGGCCACCACGAGCGCCGGCCAGGCAGCGACCAGCGCGCGCAGCGTTCCAGGAGAAGTCGAGCTCACGCGATCACCTCCGCTCGAACTGCGACAGGACGTGGGCCGGCAGGTCCTCGGCGACCACGCGCGGCGCGAACGGCGCCGTGATCGAGCCCGCCGCCGCGAGCTGCGCGCGCACCGCGGCGTGCACATCGAGCTCGAGCGTGCGCGGGCTCGCGATGCCGCGGATCCGGCACAGCGTGTCCTCGGCGTCTCCCTCGCGCTCGCATGCGGCGATGGTGTACACGCGATCGTCGTCGAGCGGGCGGCCGTGGACCAGGATCGAGGTCACCCGCTGGCCGCGCGGCCGGTCGGTCCGGAACCGGATCGCCATGCCCGAGACCCGCGGCATCCAGCCGCCGAACAGCCGCCGCGGATCCTCGGCGAACACGTGATCGATCTCGTCCTCCCAGAACGCGCGCAGCTGCCGCCCGGTGACCGTGCCGGTGCGCAGCTGCGTCGATACCGGGAACAGCATCCACAGATCGCGCTCGCGGATCGGCCCCGGCTCGATCGGGTGGCCGAACCGGAACCCGTTCGACAGCGCGATCTCGGTGCCGGCCGCCGCGCGGATCGCGTCGACGAGCAGGTCGTCGGCGGAGTTGTCGACCACGCCGTAGCGCTCGAGCGGCACCTCGGTGCGCGCGATCACCGCGTCGGCGCGCGCCTGCCACGGCGCGAGCGCGGCGCGCACGACCTCGGCGACCCGTGGATCCTCCGCGTAGCGATCGGCGCGCAGCTCGAGCAGCCGCCAGCGCAGCCGCGGGCGCGCGCCGGCCACCAGCTCGATATCCACGCGGCCGAGCAGCGACGCGAACCCGCCGGGCTCGACCACCAGGGTGTCGCCGCGGCGGATCGGCTCGTGGATCCGCTCGTGGGTATCGCCGGACAGCACGAGATCGATCCCCGGCACGTCGTCGACCACCGCGAGCGTGGGGGCGGGGGCGGCATGAGGGACCCGGAACACCCAAAAAGGCAGCGGGCGCCGCAGGCAGACGAGGGGGTGGATAGTAAGGGCGAGGAGGTTTAGCAAACCCAGC
>JBQCJR010000852.1:0-9876 GCA_051952595.1 Kofleriaceae bacterium | reverse complement strand
GCGAGCTGCACGCGATGATGCTCGACCAGAAGCTGGCGTTCGACGAGGTGGTCGCGCGCCACGCCAAGGACCCGGCGGCGGTCCAGCGCATCCTCTCGAACCCGGTCTACGCCCAGATCTCCGGCTCGCTCGCGGGCGCGCAGGAGTACGCGGCGATGGCCAAGCTGCACGACTTCGATCGCACCGGGCAGTGGGACCTGATCGTCGTCGATACGCCGCCCACCGCCCACGCGCTCGACTTCCTCGACGCGCCGCGCAAGCTCAGCGAGGCGATCGACTCGCCCGCGATCGAGTGGTTCCGCAAGCTCCAGGGCGAGGGCGGCTCGCGGTGGTCGTTCGTCGGCAAGACCGGCTCGTTCGTGCTCAAGCGCCTCGCCAAGTTCGTCGGCAGCAAGTTCATCGACGACCTCGGCGTGTTCTTCACCGAGTTCAACGACATCCTCGGCGGGTTCCGCAAGCGCGCCGAGGAGACGTTCGCGCTGCTCCGCCAGCCGCGGGTCGGCTTCTTGCTGGTCGCCAGCCCCGAGCCGATGGCGGTGCACGAGGCGCTCGCGTTCCACGAGCGGCTGATCTCCGCCGGGATGCCGTTCATCGGGTTCGTGGTCAACAAGGTCCACGACGCGCTGCCGATCCACGCCACCGTCGCGCAGATCGAGACCGCGCTCGCGGATGACCCGCGGGTCGCCGCGCTGGGCCTCTCGGAGACCAGCCACCGCATGGCGGCCAACGCGCTCGCGACCGCGCACGCCGAGCTCGAGACGCTCGCCGCCGCCGACCGCCACGCGATCGCGCAGATGCGCACCGCCGGCGGCACGGACGCGCTGCTCGTCGAGGTCCCGCTCCAGCGCGACGACGTACACGACGTCGACCGGCTGGTCGCCCTCGAGCGCTACTTGCTCGGCTGAGCGCGGCGCGACGGCGCCTTGGCGCGCTTTGCCGGCGCGGCCGGTCCCACCCGCGACGCGCTCCACAGCTCGCTCGACAGCGCCGCGGCCGTCCAGGCCGGCACGCCGATCGCGATCCCCAGCGAGGTGCCGCGGCGCTCGACCCACGCCACGGTGCCGTCGAGGGCCAGCCACTTCGTCGAGGTAGGGCCGTGCTCGATCACCGCGCCCGGCGTGCTCGCATCGAGCGCCTTGACCGCGGCCTCCTCGGCCTCGATCGCATCGGCCTCGGTGTCCCACTCGATGCGCGCCAGGCCCACCGCCTTGTTCGCGCGGCGATCCGCGACGGGTCCCAGCACTTTCGCGCGATCGCCGCCCCACCCCGCCGCGGCCTCGGCGGCGGTCGCCTCGTCGATGCCGTGGCTGCGCAGGAACAGCTGGAACCCCAGCTCGCCCCACACCGTGTCGTGCGCGACCGCGTAGCCGCGCAGCGACGCCACCGCGCCGAGCTCGACCGGGATCGGCGCGTCGTCGGCGAGGTAGCGCTCCGGGTGCAGGATCTGCTCGGTCGATTTCGGCGGGCGCGCGAACGCCGCGTCGACCGCGCTCCACGGCTGGCGGCGGCGCAGCGCCGCGACGAACGACAGCCCCGCGCGGTACGGAAAGATCATCGCCTCGCGGATCGCGAGCGGCGCGTGATCGATCCGCTCGCCACCGCTCTGCTCGATCATCGACTTCTGGATCGCCTCGGTCAGCTGCGGGTTCGACCACGGCACCGGCATGCCCCCGCGCGACAGCAGCACCTCGAGCATCAGCGCGATGCCATCGCCCTCGACGAGCGCGCGGCGCGCCGCCGCGGCATCCGCCTCGTGATCCGGCAGCTGCTCGAACTTCTGGAGATCGAACGCCTGGTCCTGGAGCCCGTGCTGGATCTCGTGCGCGAGCACCAGCTCGGCCCACGCCGGGTCGTCGCCGGCGCTCTGCGAGATCGTGAGCTTCTTGGTGTCCGGATCGTAGTAGCCGGCGATCTGCTCGGTGAGCAGATCGATCACCAGCGCCTCGTAGTCGGTCGACAGCGGGATCATGCCCCACCGCGCGAGCGCGAGCCCCTCGGCCGCGGTCTGCGCCTTGGTCTTGTCCTCGGCCGCCATCGCGAGCAGGCGGCGGCGCAGCTCGTCGCGATCGACGACCTCGTTCGGGATCGGGCGCACGAGCCGCAGGCCGCGGATCTTCGAGACCTCGCGCGCCACGGCGTCGGTGCGGGCGAGCAGCTGCGCGAGCGCGGCGCGCTTGCCCGCGGCGGGCGCGTCCGCCGGAGCCGACGCCGGTGCCGGTGCCGACGCTGGTGCCGGTGCAGGCGCTGGTGCCGGTGCTGGCGCTGATGCCGGTGCAGGCGCTGGTGCCGGCGGTGGCGGCGCCGGCTGCGCGCTCGCCACCGCGACCGCCCCGAGCACACCCAGCACGAGGCCTGCTCGGTCGACTGTCCTCGCCATCGGCCAAGCGTACAAGACGATCCAGCCGCGCGCCCGGGAGTCCAGGGCGTGCCTTCGAACGGCGAGGTGGAGCCGCGTCGTCGAGCGCGCCGCGCCGGCCATGGCTCGTCTGGTGGGCTCGAGCCGCGGCGCGGAGGCGACGTGACAGGGAGATCTCGAAGTGTTCGCCAGGACTTGGCGAGCCCCGGCTGCGTGGTAGGGTCCGCGCCGCCATGTGGCCGGAGCTCGAGCGTTCGCTGGTCGAAGGCGCGACCGGACCGGTCGTCGTCCACGGGGCCACCGCGGGCTGGGCGGCCTGGCTCGCGACCCAGCTCGCAGATCGAGAGCCGCTCGTGGTGGTCGTGGCGCCAGACGATGCCGCGGCGCGCAGCCTCGAGGCGGACGTGCGATTCTTCTGGGGCGGCGCGCACGATCCGGCGGCCACGCTCGACGAGATCGCCCCGCTGCCGGGGATCGACGTCTCGCCCTACGCGGATCTCTCACCCGACCGCGCGTTCATCGTCGAGCGGGTCGGCACGCTGTACCGGCTGACCCAGCCGGCGCTCCGCCCGCGGATCGTGGTGACCTCGGCCGAGGCGCTCGCCCGCCGCACGCTCGCGCCGGGCGAGCTGGCGACCCGCGGGCGAACGATCCGCACCGGCGATCACGTCGATCGCGACGAGCTCGCCGCGCTGCTGGTCGCCGGCGGCTGGGCGCGCACGCCGGTCGTCGACGAGCCGGGCACGTTCGCGGTGCGCGGCGGCGTGATCGACGTGTTCGCTCCGCTCGCGCCGCACCCGGTCCGCATCGAGCTGTTCGGCGACGAGGTCGAGTCGCTGCGCTGGTTCGAGGCCGAGTCGCAGCGGACGCTGCGGCCGATCGAGTGGGTGCACCTGCACCCGGTGCGCGAGACGATCACCACCGGCGCGCGCGACGTGCGGGCCCGGCTGCGCGAGTACGCCGACGAGATCGCGCACCCCACCAAGGCGACCCGCCGGCTGATCGAGCAGCTCGAGGCTGGCGACGTGTTCGTCGGGATCGAGGGCCTGACCCCGGCGTTCCACGACGAGATGGTCGCGCCGGCCGCCTACGTGCCGGCCGAGGCGCGCTGGCTGATCGTCGATCCGGATGCCGGGCGCCGCGCGATCGCCGACGCGTGGGGCGACGCCGAGGCCCGGTTCGCCGCGCGCACCGGCCACGCCGCGCTCGCGTTCCCACCGGCCCGACACCTGGTCGCCGCCGACGAGGCGGGCGGGTTCACCGCGGCGCGCCGGATCGAGCTGCCGACGCTCGAGCTGCACGAGCCCGACGATCGCGCGATCCGGCTGCGGGTCGAGGTCGATCCGCTGCGCACGCTCCAGCAGGAGCTCGAGCACGCGCGCACGTTCGGAGACACCGAGCACGTGCAGCCGCTGATCGAGCGCCTCGGAGCCTGGCGCCGCGCGGGCGTGCGGGTCGCGATCGCATCGGACTCGCAGAGCCGCACGGATCGGTTGTTCGGCGTGCTCTCGGCGCGCGGCGTCGACGTGCGGCTGGCCGCGGCGGGCGAGCGGCCGATGGCGCACGCGAGCGTGACGATCGTCGCCGGCACGCCGGCCCACGGGTTCGCGTCGCCGCGCGACGGGGTGGCGCTGGTGACCACCGCGGACATCTTCGGCCAGCGCACCCACCACGCGCGCAACCAGCGCAAGCGCGCGAAGGAGGCCCTGCTCGGCGGGGTCAGCGACTTCTCGCAGCTCGCGCCGGGCGATTACCTCGTCCACCAGAAGCACGGCGTCGGGCGGTACGTGGGGCTCGAGCGGCTGAGCGTCGCCGCGCCGGGCCGGCAGCGCGCGACCTACCAGATCGACGCGCTCAAGCTCGAGTACGACGGCGCGACGCTGTACCTGCCGGTCTACCGGCTCGGCGAGGTGCAGCGCTACGTGGGCGCCGAGGGCCACCCACCGCGGCTCGACAAGCTCGGCGGCCAGACCTGGGCGGCGACGACGACCAAGGTCAAGCGGCACATCCGCGCGCTCGCCGAGGAGCTGCTCCAGCTGTACGCCCAGCGCGCGTCGCTCCCGGGCCACGCGTTCCCGCCGGCCGACGACAGCTACCGCGAGCTCGAGGCCACGTTCCCGTTCGACGAGACGCCGGACCAGGCCGCCGCGATCGATGCCGTGCTCGCCGACATGGAGGCGCCGCGCGCGATGGACCGGCTGGTCTGCGGCGACGTCGGCTACGGCAAGACCGAGGTCGCGCTGCGCGCGGTCTTCCGCGCGGTCCAGGGCGGTAAGCAGGCGGTCGTGCTCGCGCCGACGACGGTGCTGGTCGAGCAGCACTTCCGCACCATGAACGAGCGGTTCTCCGGCTTCCCGCTCAACATCGGCAAGCTGTCGCGGTTCCAGAGCCGGGCCGAGCAGATCGAGACGGTCAAGAAGCTCGCCGACGGCGGGCTCGACGTCGTGGTCGGCACCCACCGCGCCCTGTCGGCCGACGTGCGGTTCCGCGACCTCGGGCTGCTCGTGATCGACGAGGAGCAGCGGTTCGGCGTGGCCCACAAGGAGCGGATCAAGAAGACCCGCACCCAGGTCGACGTGCTGACCCTGACCGCGACGCCGATCCCGCGGACGCTCCACCTCGCGATGGCGAACCTGCGCGACCTCTCGATCATCGCGACGCCGCCGGCGGATCGCCGCGCGGTGCGCACGTTCGTGTCGCGGGTCGAAGACGCCACGATCCGCGAGGCGATCCAGCGCGAGCTCGCGCGCGGCGGCCAGGTGTTCTTCATCGCCCCGACGATCGGCGCGATCCCGCAGCGCGCCGCGGACCCGCGGCTACCCAACGACGACCGGCCGAAGCGGCGGACCAAGCCGCGCGACGACGATCGCTCGATCGAGGACTGGGCGGACTACCTGCGCGAGCTGGTCCCGGGGCTGCGCGTCGGGATCGGCCACGGCGCGCTGACCGCCGAGCAGCTCGAGAAGGTGATGGTCCAGTTCGTCCAGGGCGAGCTCGACGTGCTGGTCGCCACGACCATCGTCGAAAGCGGCCTCGACATCCCGCGCGCCAACACGATGTTCGTCGCGCGCGCCGACGCGTTCGGGCTCGCCCAGCTGTACCAGCTGCGCGGCCGGATCGGGCGCAGCAAGGAGCGCGCGTACTGCTACCTGCTGGTGCCCGAGCCCGAGCACATCACCGACGAAGCGCGCCGCCGGCTCGAGACCCTGCAGCGGTTCACCGAGCTGGGCGCCGGGTTCCAGATCGCGTCGCAGGACCTCGAGATCCGCGGCGGCGGCGAGCTGCTCGGCGCCAAGCAATCGGGCTCGATCGCGGCGGTCGGGTTCGACGCCTACGTCCACATGCTCGAGGCCGCGGTCGCCGAGCTGGGCGGCAAGCCGATCCACAGCGAGGTCGACCCCGAGCTGGCGGTCGAGAACCCCGGGTTCATCCCGGACGACTACGTGCCGGACCCGAGCCAGCGGCTCGAGCTGTACAAGCGGCTGTCGGCGGTCGAAAACGACGACGAGCTGCGCGACGCGATGGACGAGATCGCCGACCGCTACGGCCCCATCCCCGGCGATGTCGCGCTGCTCGGCGAGCTGATGGGCGTGAAGGCGATCGCGCGGTCGATGGGCGTGCTCGCGCTCGAGATCTCGAGCACCCGGATCGCGGTCGTGGTGGCGCCCGAGAACCGGATGTTGCAGCCGCTGATCGCGAGTGGGTTCCGCAAGCTGCCGGACGGCCGGTTCTCGATCGCGCCGCCCGACCCCGGAGGGCCGGCGGGCGCGAGGAGAGCCTTGTTGGACGCGGCCGCTCGTGCTACCTGAACCTCTCGTGATGACTCGGGTTCCGATCCTGCTGATGGCGCTCGTGCTGGGCGCTTCCGGCTGTACCAAGAAGGAGTCCGAGGCGGAGGCACGGCGCGGCCCATCGCCCGCGCAGGGGCCCAAGGCGCCGCCGCAGAGCGCCGAGGAGCTCCGGACGCCGCTCGCCAAGATCGACGACGTCGTGATCACGCTCGGCGAGTTCCAGGAGCGGATCAACCGCCAGTCGCCGTACATCCGCGCGCGCTACACCTCGCTCGAGCAGAAGAAGGAGTTCCTCGACTCGCTGGTGCGGTTCGAGGTGCTCGCCAAGGAAGCCTATCGGCGCGGCCTCGACAAGGATCCCGAGGTCGTTCGCACGATGAAGCAGGTGATGATCCAGAAGCTCATGCGCGACGAGTTCGACGCGAAGGTCACCGCGGACTCGGTCGCCGACTCCGAGATGAAGGCGTACTACGACGCGAACCTCGCCGAGTACGTCAAGCCCGAGGAGGTCCGGGTCTCGGCGATCATCCTCAAGAACCGCGCGCAGGCCGAGCGGGTCGCCTCCGAGGCGCGCGGCGACGCGGGCAAGACCAACAAGGGCTTCCGCGACCTCGTCATGAAGTACTCGACCGACGAGGACAGCAAGCTACGGGGCGGCGACCTGCGCTACTTCGACGCCGCCACCAAGGAGCTGCCGTCGCCGATCGTCAAGGCGGCGTTCGCGCTGGTCAACACCGGCGATGTCTCGACCGCGGTCGCGGCGGGCAATGGCGCCTGGTACGTGCTCAAGCAGACCGGCCGGCGCAAGTCGATGACCAAGTCGTTCGAGGACGCGAAGTCGCAGATCCGAAACAAGCTGTTCCGCGAGAAGCGGCTCACCGCCCAGAAGGACTTCGTCGACGGGCTGCGCGGCAAGGCGCGGATCGAGATCAACGAGACGAACCTCGCCAAGGTGCGGATCGACACCTCCGCGGCCGGCGACGACGGCCACGGCCACGACGTGATGCCCCCGCCCGCCCCCAGCGGTCAGATGCTCAACCCGCCTCCGCCGCCGGCCGAGCCACCGGCGCCCGGGGAGGCCGCGGCGCCCGGCGCCCCGGCGCGAAGCAACCCCTAGACTGGGCTCGAGGTCACATCGTCGTGCGTAAGCTGCGTTTCGTCGCTGTTTCGATGGGGTGGATGCTGGTTGCCCAGGCGGCGACCGCGGCTGCCGACGACAAGACTCCCGCGAAGGCGGCCGCCGCACCCGCCGAGGACAAGAAGCCGACGTCGCCGAACAGCGGCAAGAAGCTGGTGGTCGAGCGGGTCGTCGCGATCGTGAACGACTCGATCATCCTCGCCAGCGAGCTCGAGGCGCGCATGCTGCCGGTGCGCGGCGAGGCGATGCAGATCGCCGACGACAAGGAGCGCGAGCGCCGGCTGGCCAAGCTCGAGAGCCAGGTGCTCGACGAGATGATCAACGAGGAGCTGGTGGTCCAGGCGGCCGAGGCCGCGAAGATCGAGGTCGAGTCGAGCGAGGTCCAGGCGGCGCTCGACGAGATCAAGCAGCAGAACAACCTCGACGACGCCGGGCTCGCCCAGGTGCTCGCCGCGCAGGGCTACACCCTCGCGAACTACAAGCACGACCTGCGCCGCCAGGTGCTCCGGTTCCGCGCGGTCAACCAGCTGGTCGCGCCCAAGGTCAACATCACCGACGAGGACGTCCGCGCGCGCTACGACCAGATGCAGCGCCGCAGCGACGCGGTCAGCGCGGTCAGCCTGTCGCACATCCTATTCAAGCTGCCCGAGCACCCGACCGAGCAGCAGCTGGCCGCGGCCAAGGAGAAGGCCTCCGCGGCGCTCCAGCGGCTCAAGGCGGGCGAGGATTTCGCCGCGGTCGCGCTCGCGGTGTCCGACGATGCGGGCACCAAGTCGACCGGTGGTCAGCTCGGCTGGTTCCAGCGCGGCAGCATGCAGGCCGAGTGGGAGCCGATCGTGTTCTCCATGGAAAAGGGCGAGGTGCGCGGCCCGGTGACCGGTCCGCAGGGGCTGCACGTGTTCCAGGTCACGGACGTGAAGAAGTCCGAGCTCAAGCCCTTCGCAGAGATGAAGGAGCAGCTGTCCCGCGAGCTGCGCCGCCGCGAGATGGAGAAGCAGACCCAGACCTGGATCGAGGAGCTGCGCAAGAAGGCCTACGTCGACATCAAGCTGCGCTAGCGCGCGCCGAGCGATGTCAATGACAGCCGGCGTCAGTCTGTGCCGGCCTATCAGGTAGGTGCGCAGCGCCGATTCAGATCCATGATTTTCGAATGGATCAGCCGGCCTCGCCGATGCCGTTCTCCGTCGGTCCGCATACAATGGATCGAACCTGGGGGAAACGTGGCCGACAATCGCCGTTCTCAGACTCGTCACGACGTCTCGATCGCCGCAACGCTCACCATCGACGCAGCCTCCGGCGACTGCACGATCTCGAACCTCTCCCTGGGCGGCGCGTTGATCAGCGCGACCGACAAGCTCGCGATGGGCAAGCGCGTGCGCATCTCGTTCAAGGTCCCCACGATCGAGGACCGGATCGAAGTGGGCGCCACCGTCCGGTGGTCGGACGGCAACGGCGTCGGCCTGCAGTTCGATGGACTGCGGGCGCGTGACGTATGGGCGCTCAACGAGTACTTCAAGCAGCTGCCGTCCTAGCGCTCGCCGCGCAGGTCGTCGCCGCCGCGCCTGGCCAGCGCCACGAGCGGGTCGCGGTGATCGATCTCGGCCCGCCGGCGGCCGATGGTAACGAGGTCCGCCGCCAGCTACACGCGGCGATCGCCGCGGCCGGGCTCGCGCCGGTGGTCGGCGACGGCATCGAGGACGCCCTCGCCGGCCAGGGCGGCGACCGCGACGCGATCGAGCTCGCGGCGGCGATGGCCGAGGCGCAGCGCGCGTTCGGCGCGCTCGATTGCGCGGCGGTGCTCGCCGCGGGGCAACGCGCGGTGGGCCTGCTCGCCGCGCGCCAGGCCGCCGGATTGCCGGTCCCGGAGCAGCCCCGCGCGTGGACGTACCTGCTGCTGTGCGCGGATCGGCGGGGCGAGCTCGACACCGCGGTCGTCGCGGCGCAGCGGCTGCGCGCGCTCGGCGGCAGCGCGGAGGTGCCCGCGGAGCTGTGGCGCAAGTACCCCGAGGCCGACGCGGTGATCGATCGCGAGGTGTTCGAGGTCGAGATCACCGCCGAGGCGCCGGGCGCGACGATCTGGGTCGACGGCAAGCTCGCCGGCACCGCGCCGGCCAGGGTGCTGCTGCCCGCCGGGCATCACGTGATCGCGGCCGCCGCGGGGACCCGGCGCGGCTGGGCCGCCGGCACCGCGGTGCGCAGCCAGAAGCAGCTCGCGATCCCCACGCCGGAGCAGTCCGGTCCGGCGGCAGAGATCGCGAAGCGGGTCGCGTCGTGGAACGGCCAGCTGCCGCCGCCCGCCGAGCTAGGCTGGGCGATGGCGCAGGCGCGCGCGCGCATCGCGCTGGTCCGCCGCGGCGATCGGCTCGAGGCGTGGGGGCGGATCGGGCTCGCCGAGGCGCCCCACCGGCTCGGCGGCGAGGACGCCCCGTCGACGGTCGCCGAGGCCGGCGACGTGCTCGCGCTGGTGCGCGACCGCGTGGCGGCGTGGACGGATCGCGCGCCCGACCCGGATCGCCCGCTGCTCGTCGAGGATCCGCGCGAGGCGGGGCGCGACGAGCGCAAGGATCCGCCGACCCGCTGGTGGGTGTACG
>JBQCJR010000851.1:0-5609 GCA_051952595.1 Kofleriaceae bacterium | reverse complement strand
TACAAGCTGCCCGGCGAGAGCGGCATCGCGACGCTCCAGATGCTCGTCAACACGCTCAAGGAAGTCAAGTACGCCAGCGAGCACGACGCGAAGATCGCGATGAAGCTCGCGAACGTGCTGTGTGGCGGCACCTCGGGCGCTACCCACGCCGTGACCGAGGACGAGATCCTCGAGCTCGAGCGCGAGGCGTTCCTGTCGCTGTGCGGCGAGCCGCTCAGCCAGGCCCGCATGCAGTACATGCTCCAGCACCAGAAGCCCCTCCGCAACTAGGAGTCAGCCATGACCGAGATCGTTATTGCCGAAGCTGTTCGTTCCGCGGTCGGCCGCGGTCACAAGGGGTCTCTCGCGACCAAGCGTCCCGACGAGCTCGCCGCGGACGTGATCCGCGGCCTGCTCGCGCGCGTCCCGCAGGTCCGCGGGCAGATCGAAGACGTCGTGCTCGGTTGCGCGATGCCGGAGGGAGAGCAGGGCCTCAACGTCGCACGCCTGATCGCGCTGCTCGCCGACCTCGGCCACGAGGTCCCCGGGCAGACCATCAACCGGTTCTGCTCGAGCGGCCTGCAGGCGATCGCCACCGCGGCCGGCGCGATCGCGATCGGCTCCGCCGATGTGGTGCTGGCCGGCGGCGTCGAGTCGATGACCTACGTGCCGATGACCGGCTTCCACCTCTCGGCGTCGCCCGAGCTGATGGACACGATGCCCGGCGCGAACACCCCGATGGGCATCACCGCCGAGAACGTCGCGAACCGGTTCAACATCTCCCGCCAGCAGCAGGACGAGTTCGCCTGGAAGTCGCAGCAGAAGGCCAAGGCGGCGATCGATCGCGGCGCGTTCAAGGACGAGATCGTCCCGGTGCGCGCGATCAAGTACCAGGACGGCCAGCGGGTCTACAAGGACTTCACCGTCGACGAGCTGCCGCGCGCGGAGACCACGATCGAGGGCCTCGCCAAGCTGCCCCCGGCGTTCGCGCAGGGCGGCAGCGTCACGGCGGGCAACAGCTCGCCGATCTCCGACGGCGCGGCCGCGGCGCTCGTGATGTCGCGCCAGAAGGCGGACCAGCTCGGGATCAAGCCGCTCGGCGTGTTCCGCAGCTACGTCACCGTGGGCGTCGATCCGGAGATCATGGGCATCGGCCCGCTGCCGGCGGTGCAGAAGCTGCTCGCCAAGAACAACCTCAAGGTCTCGGACATCGATCTGTTCGAGCTCAACGAGGCGTTCGCGAGCCAGTCGGTGTACTGCCAGCGCGAGCTCGGGATCCCCGACGAGAAGATCAACGTCAACGGCGGCGCGATCGCGCTCGGCCACCCGCTGGGGTGCACCGGTGCGAAGCTGACCGCGACGGCGCTGTACGAGCTGCGCCGGCGCGGCGGTCGCTACGCGGTGGTGACGATGTGCATCGGTGGTGGCCAGGGCGCCGCCGGCCTGTTCTCACTGTCGTAGCGACCCCGAGGCCCGAAGCCGAAGCCGAAGCTCGCTGCGAGCCTCGCCGCGCGGCGCGTGCTAGCAAGCGAGACCGCCGGGCCTTGCGTCCGGACGTGGTTTCCCGAAAGACTCGCACGCCTTCCCATGTGGTCAGCTATCGGACTCTCGTTTGGCCTCGCGATGGACGCGACCGCGGTCGCCGCGGCGCGTGGGCTGGCCCGGCGGGGCCGCGAGGCGGTGGTCCTGCCGCTGTTGTTCGCGCTGTTCCAGGCCGGCATGGCGGCGCTCGGCTGGGCGCTCGGCGCGTGGGGCGGCAAGTTCCTCGAGCGCTGGGATCACTGGATCGCGTTTGGCCTGCTGGTCGGCATTGGCGGCAAGATGCTGTTCGAGGCGTGGCGCGGCGGCGACGAGGACGACGAGCAGTCCGAGCGCACCGGGATGCTGCTGTACCTCGCGCTCGCGCTCGCGACCAGCATCGATGCCGCGGCGGCCGGGCTGACCCTGCCGCTGATCGAGGTCGCGCCGTGGGCCTCGCTGACGTTGATCGGCGCGATCACCGGGGCGTGCTCGGCGGCCGGCTACTTCGCGGGCCGGGCGGCGGGCCACCACCTGGGCAAGAAGCTCGAGGTGTTCGGCGGGCTGGTGCTGATCGCGATCGCGGTCCGGCTGCTCGTCGAGCACCTGTGATGGCGCGGCCCGAACGTTCGAGCTAGGCTCGCGCGGGTGCGAACGTTGCTTCTCCTGATCAGCGCCGCGGCCCTCGCCGCGGGATGCAAGGACAAGACGGCCAAGCCCGCGGCGGCGACGGGCTCCGCGACGGGCAGCGCGGCGGGATCCGCGGCGCCTGCGGGCAGCCCGCTGACCCTGCCGAAGTTCCCCGCGACGCCGCCGGTCAAGACCACCGCGCCGCTGACCAAGGAGCAGTTCGACAAGCTCGCCGCCCTGCGCTACCCGGGGTTCCGCCACGAGATCCGCCAGGACGACGCGCGCGTGCTCGAGGTGCGCTACCGCACCGAGGAGCGGCCGCGGCTGTGGATCACGATCACCGCCTCGCACTGCTTCGACTGCGTGCCGATGCAGCTCGACGCGTGGAAGGCCAAGACCGAGTCGCTGAAGACCATGCTGCCGCCGGTGCTCCGCGATCTATCGTCGACGACGTTCGAGGTCGGCGCGACCGAGCTGCCCGGCGCCACGGCGATCCACACGTACCAGCTCGCCATGGGCACCGGACACGATCCGGCGACCGATTCGCCGACCTCGGGGATGAGCCACGCGTACGTCCTCTACTACAACGACGGCACGAACATGATCCGCGTCGTCTCGGAGTACAAGGACGACCCGCCCGCGACCCGCGAGCAGCTGGTCGCGCTCGCGCCGCGCGAGGATCTCGAGAAGATCGCCGTGGCGTTCCTCGGCGCGTTCACCCACGCGTGGTGAGCGCCGCGCCGGCTCGCGCGCCGGCCGGCTACTTCGAGACCGCGATCTTGCGAGGCTTGGCCTCGGCCTTCTTCGCGATCGTCAGGGTGAGCACGCCGTTGTCGAGCTTGGCGCCGATCCGATCGCCGTCGGCCTGATCCGGTAGCGAGAAGCTGCGCGAGAACGAGCCGAACTGGCGCTCGTAGAGCGCGTAGGTCTCGCCCTCCTTGCGCTCCTCGGACTGGCGGCTGCCGGATACGGTGAGGACGTTGTTGTGGACGGCGATGTCGAGGTCCGCCTCGGAGACGCCGGGTAGGTCGGCGCGGAGCACGAACGCTTCGTTGGTCTCCTTGACCTCGAACGCGGGCGTGAACGCGCTGGCCGGACGGCCGCCGAAGAACGGATCCCAGGACAACAGCTCGCGCGCGACCGAAAACGGATCGCGGTAGCGGGTGATCGTGCCGTTGGACGTGGTGGGGGCGGTGTTGCGAAGAGCCATCGGAATCCTCCTGTTCAGGGAAGAGCTGGGTGGTGGGGTCGAAATGTCTTGCCTCACCACTAACCACGACGAGGGTCCGCGCAACGGGTTGACGAGAGCACGCCGGGTGCTTACGGCCCGACGACGACGCGCACGTAGCAGCGCGGCCGGCCGGGCTCCGCGAGCGCCTCGATGTACCCCGCCGCGCCGAGCGCGCCGGGCGCCTCGAACAGCCGGAGGTGCGTCCGCACCCGATCCCCGGCGAAGCACGGCTTGCGGTACGCGATCTCGACCTCGCGCGAGCGCACGACGAGCGCGTGACCGCCCGCGGCGAGCCGGCGCTGCACCGCATCGAGGAACACCCGGATGTAGACCAGCGAGTTGACGTGCTGGTTGGAGTCGGTCTGGTCGAGCGTGAACGCGATCTCCGCCGGATCCGCAGCCAGCTCGCCGAGCCAGCTCGCGCCCTCGGGCAGCTCGCCGGCGCTCGCAGGCGGCGGCGCGGCGTAGCGCAGCTCGGGGACCGCCGCAGCGCCCTCGATGGGTAGCCGGGTGACCCGGCGCTGGTCGGGCGGCGCGAACAGCCGCGTGAACGTGTGCTCGGCGAACAGCTGCCCGGCGGCCGCGAGTGGACCGGGCGGCCGCGCGCCGAGCCGCCCCGCCGCGCCGTGGATCTCGGTCCACACGTTCATGAACAGCTTGGAGACCTCGCCCGCCGCGTCGAGATCGTGGGCGAGCGCGAACCCGGTGCGCGCCTCGATCCGGTGATCGACGCGGATCGGCTGGTCGAGCGAGCGCAGCACCATGCGGGTCAGGATCGGGACGATGCCCGCGGAGATCGCGGCGCGGTGGCCGGGGTGGTCGCGCAGCACGTGATGCCACAGCCCACCCATCGCGGGCGGCAGGGCGATCGGGATGATCCGGCCGTCCTGCGCGAGGTCCTCGTAGCGCAGGTAGGCGGGCACGCTGTGGACGTGGTCGGCGGGGAACGCGGGCGCCGGCGGCGCGAACAGCAACATCGCGCGCAGCGTAGCGCGCCCCGCGCACCACGCAGCACGATGGAGTACGGTGCGCGGGCCTTGCCTGCCTCGCTGTCCCGGTTGCCGATCGACGACGTGCTCGCTCCGCTGGTCGCCGCGGTGCGGGAGCGCGGGGCCGCGGTGCTGGTCGCGCCGCCGGGCGCCGGCAAGACCACGCGGGTGCCGGGCGCGCTGCTCGACGCCGGCGTGGTGACCGGCGAGATCGTCGTGTTGCAGCCGCGGCGGCTCGCGGCGCGGCTCGCGGCCACCCGGGTGGCGAGCGAGCGCGGCGCGGCGCTCGGCGGCGAGGTCGGCTACGAGGTGCGGTTCGATCGCCAGGTCTCGGCCGCGACGCGGATCCGGTTCGTCACCGAGGGCGTGCTGACGCGGCGGCTGCTCGCGGATCCGGGGCTGCGCGGCGTGGGCTGCGTGGTGATCGACGAGTTCCACGAGCGCCACCTCGACGGCGATCTCGCGCTCGCGCTGGTCGAGCGGCTGCGCGCGCGCCGCCCCGAGCTCGCGCTGGTCGTGATGTCCGCGACCCTCGACGCCGAGCCGGTCGCGGCGTTCCTCGGCGGCGCGCCGATCGTTCGCTCGGAGGGCCGCACGTTCCCGGTCGCGATCGAGCACGTCGAGCAGCCCGATGACCGGCCGCTCGGCAAGCAGGTGGCCGCCGCGGTGCGCCGGGTCGCCCAGGAGCGGCTCGATGGCGACGTGCTGGTGTTCCTGCCCGGCGCGGGCGAGATCCGGCGGTGCGCCGAGGATCTCGCGGACGCGGCGGCGGTGTTCGATCTCGCGGTGCTGCCGCTCCACGGCGATCTCACCGCCGAGGAGCAGGACCGCGCGGTGCGCCCGGCCGGCGGCAAGCGCAAGGTGATCCTGTCGACCAACGTCGCCGAGACCTCGGTCACGATCGACGGCGTGGTGTGTGTGATCGACAGCGGGCTCGCCCGGATCGCGCGCCACTCGCCGTGGACCGGCCTGCCCTCGCTCCAGGTCGAGCCGGTGAGCCGGGCGAGCTGCGCGCAGCGCGCGGGCCGCGCGGGCCGCACCCGACCGGGCCGCGTGATCCGGCTGTACACCCGCCACGATCACGACCTGCGCCGCGCGTTCGAGGTGCCGGAGGTCGAGCGCGCCGATCTGACCGGCGCGGCGCTCGAGCTGCACGGCTCGGGGCTCGCCGGGCTGGGCGCGCTGCGCTGGTACGAGCCGCCGCCCGAGGCCGCGGTGCGCGCCGCCGAGGACGCGCTGGTCCGGCTCGGCGCGGTGACCGG
>JBQCJR010000850.1:0-7430 GCA_051952595.1 Kofleriaceae bacterium | reverse complement strand
CGAGCGCTCCGAGCGACTCGTCCCCCGGACCTCGTCGGCTGCGTAGCCTCGAGCGCTCCGAGCGACTCGTCCCCCGGACCTCGTCGGCTGCGTTGCCTCGGGCGAGGCGAGCGATTCATCGCGCGGACCTCGTCGGCTGCGTAGCCTCGAGCGCTCCGAGCGACTCGTCCCCCGGACCTCGTCGGCTGCGTAGCCTCGAGCGCTCCGAGCGACTCGTCTAGCGGACCTCGTGGTGCGCGCAACTCGTCGCTCGGCCTTCCTCGATCCCTCTCGCTCGTCGCGCAGGTTCGCGCCCCACGAGCACCTCCTGACCCACCCCTTCCCTTGCTCTGGAACTCCGTGCTCCCCCTGCTCCGCCCCTACGCCATCCTCATCGCGCTGTGCGCCACCCTGCGCGTCGCGCCCGCGCGCGCCGAGACCCCGCCCGGCGACGCCGCGTGCACCGCCGCGCTCGATGGCCACGTCGTCGACGCGGCCACGCACGAGCCAATCCCCGGCGCGACGGTGCGCCTCGGCGACCGGATCGTCGCGGAGACCAACGAGGCCGGCCGGTTCGCGCTGCACGACCTGTGTCCCGGCCCGCTTGCGGTCACCGCCGAGCGCGCCGACTACCACCCAACCACCCAGCCGCTCGAGATCCCGGCCGCCGGCTCGCTCGAGCTCGCGCTCACCGCCTTCGAGACCGAGGTGATCGTCGTCGAGGACAAGGCCCCGCCGCCGGTCGACATGCGCTCGACCACCGAGCTGTCCGGCGCCGCGCTCGAGCGCACCCGCGGCCGCGCGTTCTCCGACGCGCTCGCCGAGGTCCCCGGGGTGAGCCAGCTGCGCTCGGCGACCGGGATGGCCAAGCCGATCATCCGCGGCCAGTACGGCCGCCGCCTGCTGATGCTGGTCGACGAGGTCCGCCACCGCGGGCAGGACTGGGGCCTCGACCACGCGCCCGAGATCGATCCGTTCGTCGCCGACAAGATCACCGTGGTGCGCGGCGCGTCCGGCGTGCGCTACGGCCCCGACGCGATCGGCGGCGCGGTGCTGGTCGAGCCGCCGCCGCTCTTGCGCGCGCCGGGCCACGCGGGCGAGCTACACCTGATCGGGATCTCGAACGGCCTCGGCGGCGGCTTCGCGAGCCGCGTCCAGGGCGCCCCGGCGCAGCTCCCCGGGCTGGCGTGGCAAGTCGAGGGCAGCCTGCGCCGCCTCGCCGCCTCGCGCACGCCGGACTATCCACTCGACAACACTGGCACCGACGAGTGGAACCTCGGCGCGACCGCCGGATACCGCCGTCGCGGCGCCGAGTACAAGCTGGCGTACCTGCGCTACCAGGCGCGGCTCGGCGTGTGCTCGTGCCTGCGGATCGAGTCGAGCGAGGAGTTCTTCGCGCAGCTCGCCCAGCGCCGGCCGATCGGCGCCGACGCGTACCGCGCCGACTTCGAGATCGAGCGCCCTTCGCAGGAGGTCGCACACGACCTCGCGCTCGCCCGCGGGCGGTGGACCTGGGACGGCCTCGGCGCGCTGACCGCCACCTACGCGTTCCAGTACGACCACCGGCGCGAGTACGACGTGGTCCGCCAGGCGATCACCGGCCCGCAGTTCGATTTCCGGCTCGCGACCCACAGCCTCGATCTCGCGCTCGACCACGCGCCGATCCACCTGACCGATCACCTGCACCTGCGCGGCTCGCTCGGCGCGACCGCCACCGCGCAGCACCATCGCTACCGCGGGCTGCCGCTGGTCCCGGGCCACGCGTCGTGGTCCACCGGCGCGTTCGCGATCGAGCGCCTGATCGGCCACGACTTCGAGCTCGAGGCCGGCGTGCGCTACGACCTGCTCGCGCGCACCGCGTCCATCGAGCGCCAGGACTTCCTGCGCCTGGTGCGCAGCGGCCAGCTCGCGCTCGATGCGTGCGGCGCGTCGGACCGCGATCCGGTCGCGTGCCACGCGTCGTTCCACACCGCGTCGGCCTCGCTCGGCGGGCTGTGGCGGCTGTCCCGGGCGTGGTCGGCCAAGGTCGAGCTGTCGACCGCGTCGCGCCCGCCGAACCCCGACGAGCAATATCTCAACGGCGCGGCGCCCAGCTTCCCGGTGCTCGCGCTCGGCAAGCCGGACCTCGGCCCCGAGACCACGTACGCCGCGTCGGCGACCACGACGTACGCCGGTGCGCGCGTGACCGCCGAGGCGTCGGCGTACGCGAACCTGATCGCCGACTACATCTACCTGGCGCCGGCGATCGGCCCGGACGGCAAGCCGATCTTCGACGTCCTGATCCGCGGCACGTTCCCGCGGTTCGCCACGCGCGCGGTCGACGCTGCGTTCTACGGCGCCGACGGCGGGGTCGCGTTCGCGCCGGTGCGCGCGCTCGAGCTCGCCGCGCAGGTCTCGGTGGTCCGCGCGCGGAACCTCGACGACGATAGCTACCTCGTCTTCGTCCCGCCGGACCGCGTGCGCGGCTCGGTGACGTATCGGCCGCCGGCGCGGTGGGGGCTGCGCGACGCGTACGTCTCGGTGTCCGGCACGTACGTCGCGCGGCAGCGCCGCTTCGACCCGATCGCCGACTTCGCGCCGCCGCCGGATCGCTACTTCCTGCTCGGCGCCGAGGCCGGGGCCGAGCTACGCGCCGCCGGCCACCCCGTCGGGCTCGCGCTCTCCGGCACCAACCTCACCCACGCGCGCTACCGCGACTACACGAGCTTGCTCCGCTACTTCGCCGATCAGCCGGGCTGGCAGCTGCTGCTGCGCCTGAGCGTCCGGTTCTCGTCCTCTGCAACCAAGTGATCGAAAGGAACTCCCCATGCGCATCTCCTATCCACTCGCCTCGCTCTCGCTCTCGCTCTCGCTGCTCGCCGCCTGCGGCGACGACGGCCACGACCACGACCACAACGAGAACGAGGTGATCACCACCGTCGTGCTCGAGCTGGCGCCGAGCGGCGGCGGCGCGCCGGTGATCGCGACGTTCGATGACCCCGACGGAGACGGCGGCGCTGCGCCGACGATCGACGACCTCGCGCTGGTCGCCGGCACGACCTACACCACCACGGTGCGGTTCCAGAACCGCCTCGAGGATCCGGCCGAGGAGATCACCGACGAGGTCCGCGACGAGTCCGACCAGCACCAGGTGTTCTTCACCGGCACCGCGGTCGACGGCCCGGCGTCGAGCCACCCCGGCGCGCCGCTGACCCACAGCTACGCCGACACCGACGCCAACGGCCTGCCGATCGGGCTCACCAGCACGCTGGTCGCCGCCGCCGGCACCGGCCAGCTGACCGTGACGCTGCGCCACCTGCCGCCGCTCAACGGCACCGCGACCAAGACCGCCGGGATCGCGGCCGACGTCGCCGCCGGTGGATTCACCGCGGTGCCCGGCTCCACCGACGCGCAGGTGACGTTCAGCGTCGCGGTGCCGTAGGCGCAGCGCGCGCAGGGCTCAGTCGCGCAGCGCCTGGTTCGCCATCTCGCGCACGTGGTCGTCCGGATCGGTCGAGGCCACGCGCTCCCACAGCGGCCGCAGGTGCGCCGGACAGTCGCGGTGGAACGCGTTCATCAGCTTCGCGCGCACGTGCGAGTCCTCGTCGGTCGACAGCTGCTCGACGAGCTGCAGCTGCTGCGGCGACGGCGGCCACTTCGGCAGGTACTCCCCGACCGTCGCGCGGATCCAGTCGGAGCTGTGGCGCACGTTCGCCGCGAACGCCGCGAGCGCGACCGCATCGGCGCCGTGGTCCGGCGCGTCGCCGAGCGCGTACAGCGCGTGGGCGCGCAGCGCCTCGAGGTCCGAGCGGGTCGCGAGATCGACCAGCCGCGCGACCACCGCCGGATCCGCGAGCAACTTGCCGCCGAGCGCCTTGACCCCGGACGACACCACACCCGGATCCGGATCTGCCATCAGCTGCTCGGCGAGCGTGCGCTGGCGCGGTCCGCCCGCCGAGACCAGCTCGAAGCCGGCGCTCCGCCGCACCTGGGCCGACGGGCTGCGCACCAGGATCGCCAGCACCTCCTCGCCCGCCGGCCCGAGCGCACCCGCCGCCGACGCGAGCTCGCCGGCCAGCTCCTCGTCGTCGGTGTCGGCGAGCGCGCACAGCGGCGCGGCGGCCGCGAGGTCGTCGGTCGGGCCGAGCAGCTTCGCGTACCACCAGATCGCCGCGTGGCGCAGCTCGGGGTCGCCGTCGCGGAACCGCCGCGCGAGCACCTCGCCGCCCGCCGAGACATCGGCCCACTCGCGCGCGTCGACCAGCTCGATCGCCTCCTCGCGGAACGCCTCCGCGTCGTCGCCCGCCAGCGCCTCCCAGCGCTCGAGCACCTCGTCGGCGGTGAACACCGTGGCGTCGCCGTCGTCGTCGTCCTCTCCGCCGATCACGCGGAACTCCACCTTCGCCGAGGGATCCGCGACGCCAGGGATATCGGCCGTGGCCGCCAGCTGGTACTCGAGGCCCGGATCGGCGTCGGCGGGGATCGCGATCGCGAGCGGGATCGCGACCGGCTGTCCGGCTGGCAGCGGGATGCCCTGCGCGATCGCGCCGTCGAACACGATCCGGTAGTCGAAGTCGCGGCTGCTGGCGACCCGCGCGCCCATGACCTTGACCTCGAGCGCGGTGATCTGCGCCGCCTTCTTGCCGCCGCGAACCGTGACCGTGCCGGTCAGCTGCTCCCCGCGGGAGACGGCGTCGCGATCGAGCGAGATCTCGAGGGACGTGCCCCCACCGAACAACGAACCGAGAATGCCCATCGAACCAGTCTAGGCTCCGGCTGCGACGCGGCCGCCGCACACGCGCGATAGTTCCGGCCGAGGGAACATCGCGACGCTGCGAGCGGTTGGCGGCCCGTGACCACGCGCCCCACGAGCGAGCTGGAGCTGATCGCGCAGCTGCGCGCGCTGGGCGTGCGCGCCGGCGGAGTGTTACTCGTCCATACATCGTTCCGCGCGATCCGGCCCGTCGAGGGCGGCCCGCTCGGCTTGATCCGCGCGCTGCGCGGCGCGCTCGGCCCCGCGGGGACCCTCGTGATGCCGACGATGACCGACGGCGAGACCGCGTTCGATCCCGCCGCGACGCCGACCTCCGACATGGGGATCACCGCCGAGCTGTTCTGGCGCCAGCCCGGCGTGCGCCGCAGCACCCACCCGGGCGGCTCGTTCGCCGCCGAGGGTCCTCTCGCCGAGTCGATCTGCCAGCCGCAGCCGCTGGCGCCGCCCCACGGCCCCGAGAGCCCGGTCGGCCGCGTCCACGACCTCGATGGCGACGTGTTGCTGCTCGGCACCGGCCACGACGCCAACACCACGCTGCACCTCGCCGAGGCGATCGCCGGCGTGCCGTACCAGGTCACCCATCCGTGCGTCGTCGGCGTCGAGCCCGATGGCACGCTGCGCACCAAGCAGATCCCCGAGACCGATCACTGCTGCGCCGGCTTCGCGCTCGCCGATCGCTGGCTGCGCGCGCGCGACCTCCAGCGCGAGGGCCCGGTGGGGCACGGCCTCGCGCGGCTCGTCTCGTCGCGCGCGCTCGTCGCGATCGCCCTCGAGCAGCTCGCCGCCGACCCGCGGGTGTTCCTGTGCCGCCGCGGCGCCGGGTGCGCCGAGTGCGACCGCGCACACGCGAGCATCGCGTAGCGGCCCACACCCAGCCCGGGTGGGGACTCCGATCCAAGGGCGAACCGCGCGACGAGCCCGCGCGCTCGCGCGCCCCCGAACGCCTCCGATCGCGTACTTCGCGTTGCCCGCGCCGGCTCGCTGGTCGAAGATCGCGGCGAGGCCATGAAGCACGACCTGACGATCACGACGACCACGGATCGCGACATCGTGATGACGCGCACGTTCGAGGCGCCGCGCGAGCGGGTGTTCGACGCGTGGACCCGGCCGGAGCTGCTCAAGCGCTGGCTGGCGGCGGGCCGCGGTTGGTCGATGGTGTGCTGCGAGATCGACCTGCGGGTCGGCGGCGGGTACCGGCTGGTGTGGCGCGGGCCGGATGGCTACGCGCTCGGGATGCGCGGCAGCTACCTCGAGATCGTCGAGCACGAGCGGCTGGTGAGCACCGAGCGCTTCGACGAGCGCTGGTACGCCGGCGAGGCGATCGGCACGCTGGTGATCACCGAGCGCGACGGCCTGACCATCGCGACCAGCGCGCGCTGCTACGACTCGAAGGCGGTCCGCGACTCGGTGCTCCGGACGCCGATCGAGTGCGTGCTCGCGGGCTACGACGCGCTCGATGACGTGCTCGCCGCCCCCGCGCAAGAGGCCTGAACGGCCGCGCGGCGCGTGCGCCGGCCCGGCGGCTCACTCCTCGACGAACGCCTTCAAGCGCGCCAGCGCGTCGTCCCACTGCTGGGAGATCCGGTCGAGGTACGCGTGCGCGCTCGCGATCCGCTGCGGCGCGAGCTCGCAGATCCGTTCGCGGCCGTGGCGCTTGGTCCGGACCAGTCCGGCCTCGGCGAGCACGTCGACGTGCTTGGTGATCGCCTGGCGGGACACCCGCGCGTGCGCGCTGAGCCGCGCGATCGAGGCGGGGCCGCCCGCGGACAGCCGGAACAGCAGGCGCAGCCGGGTCTCGTCGCCGAGCGCGGCGAACAGCGGCGCGGCATCGCGCACCTGCGCGGCGGTCGCCTCAGCCCTCGACATGGGCCCGGATGTTCTCGACCTGGCCGGCCCAGCCGTCCGTGTTCATCCGGAACGCCTCGTCGCGGCGCGCCGCGGGGATCCGATCGAAGCCGGACTCGGTCACGGTGAGCCGGGTGCCGCCGGCGGCATCCTCGAGCCGGAACTCGACCAGGGTCATCGGCTCGCTGCGGTAGTCGATGGCGGGATCGATGGCGTACGGGTGCCACCGGAACGCGAACAGCCGCTCGGCGTCCATCCGCTCGATCAGCATCTCCATCGTCACGTGCTCGTACCCGGGGTACAGGATGTGGCCGCGCGCCCGCTGGCCGATCTCGAAGCTGCCCTCGAGCTTCACGCGAAACCACGCGCCGAACTCCTGCGCGTCGGTCAGCGCGCGCCACACCCGCGCCCTCGACGCGCGCAGCACGATCGTCTTCTCGATCCGGTCCGATGTCGTCTCGCTCATGCGCAACCTCCTGGTTGCAGGTATACGCGCGCACTGTTCGAAGCGCAACGCATCGGTTGCGCTTTGCCCAGCCCCGCCGGTCGCTCAGTTCTTGATGCGGCCGGCGGCGCGACGAGCCGCGTCAACGTACATCGACGAGACTTCCACACATCGCGATCGCCCGCGGAGTGGGCCAGAGGCCCAACACAGGAATTGGATCCGCGATCCCCGATCGATATGCTGGCCGACAATGCGTGTATCTCGCTTCGCCTTAGCCCTCCTCTTGGCCGCCGGCTGTGCGTCCACCCGTCCGGAAGGTCCCGACGGCGAGACGCCGCCCGACGCGTCGATCGACGCCGCGATCGACGCGCCGCCGCCCGCGTGTGGCGACAGGATCGTCCAGACCTC
>JBQCJR010000849.1:0-6419 GCA_051952595.1 Kofleriaceae bacterium | reverse complement strand
ATCCGGGCTGGGGGGGTAGCGCCCCGCGCTCTATCGCCCGCTTTCGCTCGCCCCTGGTGCGGCCCGCGACGGGCCCCGCGCCGGCGAGCACCTCGTACGCAGTGATGCCGAACCCGAACTGATCGCTCGCCTCGCCCGCGGGCCCGCCGCGCAGCACCTCGGGCGCCATGTACGCGGGTGTTCCGGCGATCGCAGTTGCGGGCGTACCAACCGCGAGCGCCGGCCGCGTGCTACCAGCACCGTCGCCGGGCACGACCGGCGCGCTACGGGCAGCGTCACCGGGCACGGCCGGCGCGCTACGGGCACCGGCGCCGGGCACGGCCGGCGCGCTACGAGCACCGTCACCGGGTGCCGGCGGCGTGCTACCGGCACCGGCGCCGGGCACGGCCGGCGCGCTACGGGCACCGTCGCCGAGGACGACCGGCGTGCTACGGGCGCCGTCGCCGGGCACGGCCGGCGCGCGACGAGCGCCGACGGCGGACGCGACCGGCGCGCTGTTAGCACCGGCGCCGGACCGCGCGAGGCCGAAGTCGCCGAGCCGCGCGCGACCATCTGCGCCGACGATCACGTTGTCCGGCTTGACGTCGCGGTGCACCACGCCGGCCGCGTGCACCGCCGCGATCCCACGCGCGGTCTCGATCAACACGCGCACGACGTCGCGCCACGGGCGCCGCCGCTCCGCCCACGCGCGCAGCGTCTCGCCCTCGACGAGATCCATCACCACGTAGACGCCGCCATCGGTCGAGCCGACCTCGTAGACGCCGACCACGTTGGGGTGATCCAGGCGGGCCATCGCCTGCGCCTCGCGCACCAGCCGCTCGCGGCCGCCCGGCCCGTCCTCCTGGAGCACCTTGATCGCGACGCGGCGATCGAGCTCGGGCTGCCACGCCGAGTAGACCCGGCCCATCGCGCCCGCGCCGAGCAGCTCGCCGATCACGTAGCGGCCGAGCTGGCTGCCGCGCTCGAGTACCTGCGTGGTGGTGCGCGCCCGCGACAGCTGGACGACCAGCTCGCGGCACGACGCGCAGCCATCCAGATGATCGTCCACCGAGGCGAGCACCGGCGGCGCGAGCCGCCCCTCGACCAGCCCGAGCACGAGCTCGTCGTCGAGACACGCCGCGGTCATCGCGCACCTCCCGCCGAGATCACGTCGCGCCGCATGCTCGCGCCACGGCTCAGGGTACCATCGACCCCGTGGCCACGCCGCTGCACGATCTGCTCGCCGCCCGCGCGCCGGAGGCCGCACGAGGTCTCGGTGACCCCGCGTCCGCCGAGCGCGCGCTCGCCGGCCTGCACGCCGAGGCCGCCGCCGCGTGGCCGGGCGTCGAGGTGGAGCCCGCCGCGCTGATCGGCGCGCTCGCCGGCAAGCTCGCCGGCGACGATCCGCCGCCGCTCACCGCCGCCGCCGCGACCGAGCTGTACCTCGCGCTCGCGTGCGCGCGCGGCGACGAGGCGGCGATCGCCGCGTTTGATCGCGGCTACCTCGCGGTCGTGCCCCAGGCGCTCGCGTCGATGAAGCTGGCCGCCGCCACCGTCGAGGACGTGCGGTCCGCGGTGCGCGACAAGCTGCTGCTCGCCGAGGGCGACCGGCCGCCGCGCATCGTCGAGTACGCCGGGCGCGGCCGGCTGCGTGGGCTGGTCCAGGTCACCGCGACGCGCACCGCGATCGACCGGCTGCGGCTCGAGGAGCGCGAGGCGGAGCTGCCCGCGCGCGAGCTCGCCGCGCCGACCGACGTGGCGATGTCGCTGATCAAGGCGCAGTACCGCGCGGCGTTCTCCGACGGGTTCGCGCACGCCGTGGCCGCGGCTTCGCGGCGCGATCGCAACCTGCTGCGCCTGCACTTCCTCGGCGGCGTGACGCTCGAGCAGCTCGCGCAGATGTACGGGGTGCACCGCGCGACGATCGTCCGCTGGCTCGCCGCCGCACGCGAGGGCGTGTTCGGCGCGACCCGCGCGTACGTCGCCGGCAAGCTCGCCGCGCCCGAGGACGAGCTCGACGAGATGTTCGATCTGGTGAACAGCCGGATCGAGCTGAGCGTCGAGCGGCTGCTGGCATCGGTCGAGATCTCTCACCGAGGCTGAACGGCCGGCCACGCCCACCGGCGCATCCGCGCGCGCTCTGCGCACGATCTCGCTCACTTGCAAGATCGCGTGCGCCGGTCCGCCGCGCCGGCCGTTGGCGTCTCGAAAGGACCCAACGATGCGCACGATGCTGCTCCTGATCAGTGTTTCGATGGCCGCGATCTCGATCCCGGCGGGCAACGCCGAGGCGTGTGGCGGCGACTACTGGTTGCCGCCACAGGCGCACCGGATCGCGTCGGTGCAGGCGCCCGGATCGCGGCCGGATACCGTGCGGCGGTTCGTGCTGCTCGACGCCGACGCCGCGGTGCCCGACCAGGTCGCGTGGACCGAACAGGTGCCCGATGGCCACGCGATCGCGAAGCTCGCGCACGCGACCTGGCTCGCGCAGCCGGTCACCGTGACGCTGATCGGCCCCTCGGGCGCGAGGCAGGTGACCAGCCGCGAGCAGGTGTTCGTGGGCCAGGAGCGCGACGCCCCCGCGCTCGCACTGCAGGTCGAGGTGCCGCGCGACGCGCAGCTCGTGCTGGCGCTCGACGGCGCGTGGCAGACCCGCGACCTCGTGTGGATGCCGCTCGAGCGCACGCAGCGCACCGACCCGCAGTGGGTGCTCGACCAAGGCGTCGCGCCGAGCATCCCGAGCTGGGCGCCGATCCTGCAGGTCAGCCGCACGCAGATCGAGGCGATCTCGCTCTATCCGCTGGGCTCGTCGGAGATGGTGACGCTGGTGCGCCACGGGAACACGCGCATCGGGTCGTACCGCGGAACGGCGTTCGGCGCGTTCCAACTCGGGACGAGGCTGCTGCTCGTGCTCTCGCGAGGCGACCAGCTCGAGCTCGTGGTGATCGCGTAAGCGGCTACGGCGCGACCTCGGCGAGCACGACCTGCGCGGTGAGCCGCGCCGCGAGCGCGAGGTAGTCGAGGTCGACCGTCTCGGGAGTGTCGCCCGGCCCGTGGTAGTACGGCGAGGTATCGCCGCCGACGAACTCCTCGGTGAGCCCGACGGCGGCGAAGCCGAGCTCGCGGAACGCGACGTGGTCCGTGCCGCCGGTCGAGGTCGTGCGCAGCATCGCGCCGGTGGCGGTCGCCGCCGCGCGCCACTCGGCCTCGAGCGCCGCGGTGGGCAGCTCGAGCTCGAACATCGCGTCGCCATCGGCGTTCCAGCCGACCTGATCGATCGTGTGCACGGCGCGCACGCTCGACGGCGACAGCGTCGCGGCGAACGCACGCGCGCCGACCAGGCCGATCTCCTCCTGATCGAACCACACCACGGTCACCGGAGCGGTCCGGCACGGCGCGTCGGCGAGGAAGCGCGCCACCGCGAGCACGACGGCGGCGCCGGTCGCGTTGTCGTTCGCGCCGGGGCTGCCGGCGACGGTGTCGTAGTGCGCACCAACGACGATCTGCGGCAGGTCGCCCGCGGTCGCGGGGATCGTCGCGAACAGGTTGGCGCCGCCGGGATAATCGTGGCGCTCGGGCGTCCAGCCGAGCTCCGCCACCAGGGCCTCGAGCTGTGCGAGCGCCGCCGCGCGCTCGGCGGGGGTCGCGCGGGGCATGTGCGCGAGGCGATCGAGCGCCTCGTCGAGCAACGACGGCAGCCACGGCGCGTCGAGCGACGGACGCACACACATCCCTGCATCCGGCGCGGACCCGCCATCGGGGTCGCAGCCGACCAGCGCGACCAGACCCGCGAGTCCCGCGAGCCCGGCCAGCGCGCGGAACCACCGGCGGCTCACGGCGCGCGGTAGTCCGGGTTCGCCTCGATGTGGAAGTGATCGTGGTGCGACTTCGGATCGTTGCGCGGCGTCAGCACGATCCGGAACTTGCCGCTCTCGTTGACCAGCCGCTCGATGCCGAGCAGCAGCTCGTCATCGGCGAGGTAGTCCGTCGCGACCACCGCGGTGCGGCCGGTGTCGTCGACGAACGACACGATGTCCATCGCGAGGCCGAGCGCGTGGCGCGACAGGAACGGCTTGGTGGTGCCGCCGGCGCGCACGTTGCTCCACCGGTAGATGCTGCCGAACTTGACCTCGCGCACGCCGAGCGCGTGCAGCGCCGGCCCCAGCGAGGCGAGCGTGACCGCGAGCTGGCAATCGAAGCGGTGCGGCGGCTTGCGATAGACGCTGGTGTAGGTGATCCCGCCGAGCACCATGCTCGGGATCTCGACGGGCGCGACGATCCGGCCCTCGGTGGTCGGCGATCGCTGCCACTCGACGCCCAGCGCATCGAGCTCGCCCTCGCAGCGCTCGCCGGCGGTGCGCATCGCCTCGTTCGGCGGCCACGAGAAGCCGCGCGGCATGTTGTCTCCGCGACCGGTGCGCCGGAGCTTCCTGGATTTCGAGCCCTTCTTGGACTTCCGGGACTTCTTCGCCTTCGCCGCCAGCGCGGCGCGCTTGGCGCGCTTGGCGCGCGCGGACTTCGCCTTCTTCGCCGACGCCGATGGCGCTGCCGATGGCGTCGTCTTCGCCGAGGTCGTCGACTTCGCCGGCGTCGTGGCGTCGGCCGCCGTGGGCTTCGTCACGGGCTGAGCGACCGCCGCGCCGGTCACTCCCGCGACGAGCGCGATCACCAGGGGCAGGCGCGCCATGGCGCCGACCATAGCAGGTACGCTCGCGCGGATGGACCTCGAGATCCAAGAGGCGCTGGCATTCGCGGAAGACCGGGACAGCGCGCTCGGCCACCTGCTCCCGGGGACCGAGGACCACGACTACTTCCGCTGCCTCCGGGCGCAGCACCTCGGCGCGCTCGACGACGCCGACGAGATCCTGCGCGCGTGGCCCGAGCGCCACGGCCGCACGCCGCGCTACGACCGGCTGCGCCTGCGCCAGCTGCTCTACCGGGTCACCTCCGAGCCCGCGCGCGCCGCCGACGACGTGCGCGACTGGTTCGGGGTCAACCACTGGCACGAGGCCGAGGTCGAGGCGGTCGATCCGAGCCGCCCGACGCGGCTGCCCGACGGCGCGTTCACCGGCGAACGCTTGCTCGAGAGCGCGCTCCAGCACGACAGCGCGCTGTCCCAGGTCACCGACGAGGGGCTGCTCGAGCTGCTCGACCGCGCCTCCGATCGCCCGCTCGATCCCGCGCGGCGCCGGGTGCTGATCGGCAAGATCCACCACACCCCACACCCCGGGCTCGCGCGCCTGGTCGCCGAGGAGCTCGCGACGCTCGGCGCCGGCGGGTTCGGCTCGCTCGCCGCGCACGCCCAGCTGACCGTGGACCAGCTGCACGCGATCGCCGCGCAGCTCCCGGATCTGCGCGGCCAGCAGAAGTGGGTCGCCGCGGTGGTGCGCCGGATGCGGCCGCCGGAGCGCGTCGATCTGGAGGGCGATCTGGACGCGCGCGGCGCGTTCCTCGACGAGCTGTGGCGGTTCGTCGGGGAGCTACCGCCTTCGAACAACACGCTCAAGGCGCACGTCGCGTGGCACCTGCTCGACACCCGGCGGCGCCGCGGGCTCGCCGTCGATCCCGACCTGCTCGAGGCGTACCTCGCGCTGCCACGCGTGGCGCCGTACGCACCACGCGACCGGATCGACGCGGTCCGCCCGCAGGAGATCGCCGAGCTCGGCGCGAACCTCGGCGAGACCACCGGGCTGCCGCCGGCCAACCCCGACGAGGAGCTGGTGCGCGCGCTGCTGTTCGAGCTGGCCGCGGCGGGCGGCGCGCTCGATCGGTTCGCGCCGTGGCTCGACACCACGTGGTTCGACGTCGAGCGCGCGAGCTTCACGCTGCTGCTCGGCGCGCCGGACGCGGACCGCGCGACCCGCGTGCTCGGCCCCGCCCGCGCCGCCGCGCTCCGCGACCGCGTCGAGCTGGCGTGGTGCGCCACCGCCCCGGTCCGGTTCGCGGCCGATCAGCCGGTCGCGCTCGACGTCGACGTCAATAACGTCGGCGAGCTGGTGGTCCAGGTGTTCCGCGTCGATCCGATCGCGTACTTCCACGGCCGGCGCCGCGAGATCGACACCAGCGTCGATCTCGACGGGCTCGCGGCCAGTCACGAGCTGGTGCTCCCGATCGCCGAGCCACCGATCCGCCGGGTCCGCCGCCGGATCGAGCTGCCGATGTGCACCCGCCCCGGCACCTACGTGATCGATCTGATCGGCAACGGCATGTCGAGCCGCGCGCTGATCACCAAGGGCGGGCTGCGCCACGTCGAGCGGCGCGGCGCCGCCGGTCACGTGGTCACGATCCTCGACGAGACCGGGGCGCCGCGGCCCGACGCGCGCGCGTTCCTCGGCGAGCGCGAGTACGTGCCCGACGAGCGCGGCGTGTTCGTGGTCCGGTTCTCCACCGCGCCGGCGCGCACCCCGATGCTGCTGGCGTGTGGCGAGCTCGCGACCGTG
>JBQCJR010000848.1:0-2226 GCA_051952595.1 Kofleriaceae bacterium | reverse complement strand
GAGCGTTCATGCGCCCCTTGGTAGACGACGCGCGCGCCGCGCGGAAGCCGCGATCCACCAGCGCGCAAAAACACCGCACCAGCGATGCCGCGGGTGCGATCGTCACGGCGCGTGACACGCGTGTCGTCACGCGACACCCGCAGCCACGAGATCGCGCGCAGCTACGCGCGGCCGCGCGCGGCATGTCGATTGCTGACTGCCGCTCGCATGAAGCCATTTCTTCGCGTCTGCATCGTCCTGCTGATCGCCTGCCTCGTACCTGGCTGCTTCATCGTCTCCGTCGCCGATGGCACGACCGGCGCCATCCTCGAGGGCGCCACGGTGGAGGTCCAGAACTGCAGCGGGTGCCCGACCTACACACGCACCACCGGCCACGACCCGGGCTATCCCGGGCTCGCCTACTGGGATTCCTACGCCTCGGACTGGCCGGTCACCGCGGAGCGCGGCTCGGGCGTGCGCGTGAAGGTCTCCAAGCCCGGGTACCAGACCCGCGAGCTGTACATCTGGCCCGACTACCAGGTCGATAGCGCCTCCGGCAAGCAATACGACATCACCGAGGTGGAGCTGTTCCCGCTCGGGCCCGACAGCGACGGCGACGGCTTGCTCGATGTCCACGAGCAACGCATCGGGACCAACCCGTGGAGCCGCGACACCGACAACGACGGCATCTCGGACAAGGCCGAGGTCGACGGCTACGCCTGGGTCGACTACAAGGCGCTCGGCGCCAACCCGCGGCGGCGCGACGTGTTCGTGGAGATCGACTACGAGCAGTACGACGACCAGGGCGTCACCAGGACCGCGCGCCCGGCCGATCTCTCGATCGCGAAGCTCCAGGAGGTGTATGCGGCGCTGCCGATCGCGAACCCCGATGGCAGCATGGGCATCGACGTCCACGTGCTGCTCGACGATCAGCTGCCCCGCGGCACCGATTGCGCGCAGTACGTGACCACCGATCGGTTCGACCCGATCCACCGGGCCGGGTTTCGCTACGGCATGTTCTGCATCGCCCCCCTCGGCGGACAGGGAATGCTGTGGGGGCAGCGGTTCGTGGGCGGCGTCCAGCACAACACCAATCCCGCCGATGACGACGTCGAGTACAGCCACTTCTATCAGTTCGCCACGATGGCGCACGAGCTCGGCCACAACCTCGGGCTCCACCACGGCGGCGACGTGGAGACCAACTGCAAGCCCAACTATCCGAGCCTGATGAACTATGCCTACGCGCTCGGGTTCAACGGCACCAGCGGCCGGCTCCGCGACTCGCAGCTCCAGTTCTCGACGGGCGCGCTCCGCAACTACCCGCTCGACGAGAACCGCCTGCTCGAGACCGGGTCGTTCCCGGGCCGAACGCCGCAGGACATCGCGTTCATCGGTGATCTCTTCAACGTCTCCGGCACCGCCGTCGACTGGAACGAGGACTTCATGTTCCAGATCTCGCCGGTCAAGGCGAACATCACCGGCTGGTGCGCGGGGGACAAGACGTTCGACGTGCTGCGCGACCACGACGACCGCACGATCCTCGAGCCGAGCCTGCGCGGCACGCTGCCCGGCGTCGGACTGGCGCAGGCCTACTCCATCTCGGGGTCCCCGGTGGTCTGCGAGTTCCCGACGCCGTGACCCGCGCGGCGGTCACCACGGATCGGACAGCGCGGGATCCGCGGCGAGCTGCTCGTCGGTGAGCGCGTCGAACGCCGCGAGCAGATCCGCGCGCTCGGCGGCGCTCAGCGCGAAGCCGCGGATCAGCGGGCTCTTGCGCGGGCTGGTCGCGCCATCGCCGGCGTCCGGCCCGCTCGCGATCCGGCGGCCGCCGCGCGCGTAGATGTCGAGCACCTCGCCGAGCGTCGCCACGCTGCCGTCGTGCATGTACGGCGCGGTGAGCGCGAGGTTGCGCAGGGTCGGCGGCTTGAACCGCCCGACGTCCGCAGGATCACCGGTGATCTCGTAGAGCCCGCGATCGCGCGCGGGATAGCCGCCGCGGCCATCGACGTCGTAGAGCCCGGTGTTGAAGAACGGCACGTCGCGATCCGCGGCGGCGGTGAACGCGAACCCGCCGTGGCAGGTCCGGCAGCCGAGGCGCTCCGAGCCGAGCAACACGAGCCCGCGGCGCTCGGCCTCGGACAGCGCGGCGGTGTCGCCATCGAGGAACCGATCGACCCGCGAGCGGCCCGAGACGATCGTGCGCTCGAAGCTGGCAAGCGCACGCACCGCGTTGTCGATCGAGATCGG
>JBQCJR010000847.1:0-4593 GCA_051952595.1 Kofleriaceae bacterium | reverse complement strand
CCGAAGTCCGGGTTGATCGTCGCCGACAGCGTGAACGCCGGACCGATCCCGTACTTGACGTCGAGCCCGAGATTGCCGATCGCGGCGACCTCGTCGTTGAGCGGATCGCCGGCCTCGATCGGCGTCTGCCGCACGCCGCCGGACACGTACGGCAGCAGCTCGAGCCGGCGCGACCGGCGCAGCTTCTCGATGCCCTCGACGATGCCGAACTGGCTGACCGTCTGATCGCTGGTCCGCGGCCACGGCGACCAGGTCGCCTGCTCCTGGGTGCGCGCGACGAACCGGTGGACCTGGAGCCCCCACTGCTGGTGCTCGCCCGAGGGGAACCGCAGCTGGTTGAGCGGGATCCGGAACTCGGCGGTCCACCCGGTCGCGTTCGTGCCGACGGCGCCGGTCCACACCCCGTCCCAGGTGTCGTCGGTCATCGTGTCGTCGAACATCAACACGTCGCGCTGCACGCCCGCGGCGTTGAGCTGGAACTGATACGCGGTGCGCTTGTCGTGGTAGCTGTCGATCGCCACCCACACCGCGTCGGCCGGGCTGTCGACGTCGCGGCGGGTGAGCAGCCGGCGGAGCTTGTCGGGCTCCGGATCCTCCGCCCACACGCCGACGAACACCGCTTCGTCATCGTAGACGATCGCGAACGTCGTGGCGTGCTCGGCCTTGGCGCCGAACACCGGGAACCGCTGGGTGAACCCGGTGTGCTTCGGCGCGGTCGCCCACACCGCCTCGTCGAGCGCACCGTCGACCGAGATCGACCCGCTGCGGCGCACGGCGCGCGCTCGCAGCCCCGATGGGACCTCCTCGGCGCGAGCCTCTCCCGATGCCGCGATCACGAGCGCGACCAGAAACCACAGACGAGTCATGCGAGCCGTTGGATCCCCTGAGAGCTGTGGCGGTGGACTCGACCGCCGCACGAATCGTTGCAGATCTGAACGATCGTTGTCAGTGCGACCGACCTGCGACCCCATGCGACGCGTGGCCGAGATCGCGCCCGCTCGGGAGAGCCCGCAGCGCGAAGGCCGGTTCAGCGCCGGCGCGCGACCGTGCCGGAGGTCTCTTCATCTCGCACCCGCGCGTGCTCGAGCAGCAGCGCGGTCACCGTCGCTCCGACCTCGTCGCGCCCGGCGATCGCCGCCGGGGAGAACTCGAACTGGCCGTCGCGCCAGTCGAGCAGCCGCATCAGGCGATCGCGCGGCGTGGTCGCGCCCGGCGCGGTGCTCGACTCCACCTTCAGGATCTTGCCGCTCGACACGAACACCCGCGCGATCTCGTTCGAGCGCAGCACCATCAGCGTGCCGGACTTGCGCTCGAACTCGAGCAGCGAGAGCAGCGTGCCCAGCCCGATGTCGACCAGGCTCCCGCGCAGGCCGGGATTGGCGGTCGACGCCGGCGCCGCGATCCGATGAACGCGGATCACCAGCTCCTCGTCGAGAAACGGCCGCGGGATGTAGTCGCGGATCCCCGCGCGAAACGCCTCGAGCCGGCCGAGGTCGCCCTCGTCGCCCGTGAGCACCAGCGGAACATCGGCGAGCGTCGCGTGCTCCGACATCGCGTACGCGAGATCGACGCCGGTCATGCCGCCGATCGCCGCCGCGGCGATGATCGCGTCCGGCCGCCAGCTCGCGCACGCCTGGAGCGCCTCGGTCGCGCTCGCGACCGCGCTGACCTCGAACCCCGCGGCCTCGAGCGCGCGCGCGACCCGCGTCCGCAGCGGCCCGGTCGGCTCGACGACGATCACGCGCGCCGGCTGCGCGAGCCCCGGGCTGGTGATCTCGGTGCGCAGGTTGTCGACGTAGGTGCGCAGCTGGATCCACGCCGGCGAGTCCGGGCCGATCAGCTCGAAGCCCATCCCCGGGTGGCGGCCGAGCGCGCGCGCCGACGCCGGGGTCAACATGTGCGCGACCCGCGCGCGCAGCGCCAGGCAGGCGCCGTCCGGCAGCGTGATCCAGAGCTGCGTCTCCTCGCCGACCGGCAGCAGCGCCTCGGTGCGCAGGAACAGCCCGTGCGCCGACAGATCCTCGGTCTCGGCCTCGATGCGTCCGGACGGGCGATCGAACTCGGCGCGGCAGCGACTGACCAATCGCTGATCGCGGCCGCGGCGCGCGCCGTGCCGGGGGCTGGTCACCGCGAGATGGTAGCGAGCAGTGGAATTGTTGTCCTCTTTACAGAGACGACCGCGTGCCAACCGGCACTGGCCGAGTGTTGGCCTCCTTACAGAGGAGGGTGCTCGAGAATCCTCGTTGATCTAAGGACTTGTGCAGGTACTTGGCTCCGAGTCTTGCTCAGTCCGTTTGTTTCAAGAATCTTTGAACGAATTCGAACCATCGAAGGGACAGCCCCATGAGCCAGCTCGCCATGTCAGGTGCGGTCCTCGACCGCCTCGCGAACATCAGCAACGTTCGCGGAACCCCCGCGCTGGGGGAGCGCCTCGCCGAGCTCGATCGGTGGGTCAAGGCCGACCTCGCCGACTTCGAGACCGAGCTGGCAGCGATCCCACGCGGCGCCCGCGTCGTACACGCGGCGGCGCACCACCTGCTCGACCTCGGCGGCAAGCACCTCCGCCCGTTGTGCGTCGCGCTGGCGAGCCGGTTCGGCGAGGGATTCACCGAGCGCGCGCGCGGGCTCGCGGTGGCGGTCGAGCTGGTTCACAGCGCGACCCTGCTGCACGACGACGTCGTCGATCTCGCCGAGCGCCGCCGCGGCGCACCCGCGGCGTGTGTGGTGTACGGCAACGCGGCATCGATCTTCGCGGGCGACTGGCTGCTGGTCGCGGCGCTGCGCCGGATCGCGGCGGCAGGCGTCGACGGCCTGCTCGACAAGATGCTGGTGACGATCGAGGAGATGATCGTCGCCGAGTCGGTGCAGCTCGAGCGCCGCGGCAAGCTCGCGGGCGCGCGCCCCGACTACTTCGCGATCGTCGAGGGCAAGACCGCCGCGCTGTTCCGGTGGGCGATGATCGCCGGCGCGCGGGTGGCCGGGCTGCCGGCGACCGCCGAGACCGCGCTCGAGCGCTACGGGCTTCACCTCGGCGTCGCGTTCCAGGCGGTCGACGACGAGCTCGACTTCGCCGAGAACACCGGCAAGGATCCGCTCGCCGACCTGCGCGAGGGCAAGATCACGTTCCCGCTGGTGGTCGCGCTCGAGTCCGATCCGTCGCTGCACGGCCAGCTCGAGGAGCTGCTCGCCGACGACGAGGACACCCCGCCGCGCCGCGAGGATCTCCTGGCGATCGCCGGCAAGGTCCGCGCGACCGGCGCGCTCGCCGCGACTCGCGCGCTCGCCGAGGAGCACGTGCGGCGCGCGCTCGGTGTGCTCGAGGAGCTGCCGGCCGGGCCCGCGCGCGAGGCGCTGATCACCGTCGCGCTCGCCTCGCTCGAGAGGACGTCGTGAGCGAGCCGGCGCCCCTGCCGACCACGGTCCCTCCCGCCGATCTGACGCCGCTCGGCAGCGGCGCGATGTTCGACCGGATCGCGCGGCGCTACGACTTCGTCAACCGCGTGCTGTCGCTCGGGCTCGACAAGGGCTGGCGCCGCCGCACGGTACGCGCGCTCCAGCTCGGCGAGCGGCCGCGCGTGCTCGACGTCGCGACCGGCACCGGCGACCTCGCGATCGAGATCGCGCGGATGACGCCCGGCGCGACCGTGGTCGGGCTCGATCCGTCGAGCGAGATGCTCGCGATCGCGCGCGACAAGCTGGCCCGGCGGCGGCTCGACGATCGGGTCACCGTCGAGGTCGGCGACGCGCAGCAGCTGCCGTACGCGAGCTGCGAGATGGACGCGGCGACGATCGCGTTCGGGATCCGCAACGTCCCGGATCGCCCCATGGCGCTGCGCGAGCTCGCGCGCGTGGTGCGCCCCGGCGGTCGCGTCGCGGTGCTCGAGCTCGGCGAGCCGCGCGGCAAGCTGCTCGGCCGCGCCGCGCGGTTCCACACCCGCCACGTCGTGCCGCGGCTCGGCGCGCTGCTCTCGGGCGCGCGCGAGTATGTGTACCTCCAGCGCTCGATCGCCGCGTTCCCGCCGGCGGAGCAGTTCGCCGAGCTGATGCAGCAGTCGGGGCTGCACGTGATCGAGGTCGTGCCGCTGACGTTCGGCGCGTGCACGCTGTACGTCGCGACCCCGGCGGAGGACACGCCGTGAACGCCGCGGCCCAGCTCGACGCTCCGGCGGCGCGGCTCGAGGCCTCGTGGCTCGATGCCGGGCTCGCGATCGCGGCGCGCGGCCGCGGCCTGACGTTCGTGGTGCTGCCGGCGCCGGTCGCCGCCCCGGCGGTGCTCGCCGATGCGTGGCGCACCGAGCCGCTGGTCGCGTGGACCTCGACCGAGCTCGCGATCGTGGGCGTCGGCGTCGCGCGCGAGCTGCGCGGCAGCGGCGACCAGCGGTGGCAGCAGGTGGTCGAGCAGGCGCGCGCGATCGAGCTCGGCGACGCGGTGGTCGCCGGCGAGCCGGTGGCGCTCGGCACGCTCGGCCTCGCGCGGCCGCGGCTGCTCGGCGGCGCGGCGTTCGCGCCCGGCGCGGCGGATCGCGCCCCGTGGCTCGGGTTCGGCGACGCGTGGTTCGCGCTGCCGCGCTGGACCTACGTACACGACGGCGC
>JBQCJR010000846.1:0-4195 GCA_051952595.1 Kofleriaceae bacterium | reverse complement strand
AAGCTGCTCGCGGCGCCCGCCGCGGGGCTGCCGCCGTCCGCAGCGAGCGCGCTCGGCTTCGCTCGGCGGGTCATGCTCGGGCCCGGCGCGCCTTCGATCGACCAGGTGCTGGCGTTCACCGGCGACGAGCTCTAGCCCGCTCGATCCCCGCGACGCGCGCGCTGCGAGAGTCTCTCGGCAGCCAGTGGCGGCGGCCGCGGCCGACGGTCGACGGTCAGCGACGCCGGTCGGCGGCATGTCCCGTGCACCGCGCGCCGGCATGCGCTTGCGAGCCCTGATCGCGGACGATGACGCCGACCTGCTCGAGACCGTCACCGACGTGGTCCGCGACCTCGACGTCGACGCGGCGACCGCCACCACCGGACACGAGCTCCTCGTACGGTTCGCCGAGGACGGCCCGTTCGACTTCGTGATCACCGACGTCGCGATGCCGTGGATGACCGGGCTGCAGGTGCTGCACGCGGCGCGGACCGCGGGTGGTCTGGTGCCGGTGGTCGTGATGACCGCGCTGCGCGACCCGATGGTGGCGCGCCAGACCCTGTCGCTCGGCGACCAGGCCAGCCTGCTGCTGAAGCCGTTCTCGCTCGAGCGGCTGGTGGCGGCGGTGCGCCGCTGCATCGAGCGCGCGCTGTGCAGCCGGTTCGGCCGGCCGACGTGAGGCGAGCGCGCGCGGCCGCCCGCGCGGTGTGCCCCGTGCGCGCTCAGCGACGCTGCGTGCGCGAGATCTCGGCGCGAGGTTCTCGCGGGATCGCGAACCAGAACAGCGCGCCGTGTGGAGGGTTGTCGCGGACGCCGATGCGGCCGCCGTGCGCCTCGACGATGCCCTTCGAGATCGACAGCCCGAGCCCGACGCCCTTCTCGGAGTCACGCCGCGACGACCAGTACGGATCGAACACCTGGTCGAGCTCGCCGGGCGGGATGCCCGGGCCGGTGTCGGCCACCGAGAACACGATCTCGTCATCGACCACGATCGCCGCGAGCTCGATCCGGTCGCCGGCGCGGCAGAACTTGAGGGCGTTCCCGATCAGGTTTCCCAGCACCTGGAGGATCCGGTCGTGGTCGCACCACACCGCCACGGGCTCGAGCTCGCCGGCGTTGACCAGCTCGATCGAGCGCTGGGTCGCCGTGGCCTGGTGGCCCTCGAGCGCCTCGGCGAGCAGGCTCCGGCCATCGTGGGGGCCGAGGTCGAGCGATAGCCGCCCGGCCTCGATGCTCGCCATGTCGAGCAGATCCGAGATCATCCGCTCCATGCGCATGGCGGAGCGATCGATCAGCTCGGCGTGCCGGTGCAGCTCGGCCTCGGGCAGGTGGCCGTGGAGCTGCATCGCGGCGGCGAGCCGGATCGCGCCCAGCGGGTTGCGCAGGTCGTGCGAGACGATCGCGAGCACCCGCTCGCGCAGCCGCAGCGAGCGATCCGCCGCGCGATGTGCCTTGCGCTCGCGCGACAGCAGCTGGTGATCGCGCGCGAGCAGGTCCTGGAGCCGCTGCCGGCTGGTCCGCAGCGCGTCCTCCATCGCCCGGCGCTGCGAGATGTCCTCGATGATGCTGACGAAGTACGCCTCGTTCGCCTCCGGGTCGCGGACCAACGACGAGGTGCTGGCGACCCACACCACGCTGCCATCGCGCCGCAGGAAGCGCTTCTCGACCGCGTGGACCTTGAGCTCGCCCGTGACCAGCCTGCGCGCTGCCTCGATGTCGGCCTCGGCGTCGTCCGGATGGGCGATCGCGGCGTAGTCGAGGCGCATCAGCTCCCACTCCGTGTAGCCGAGGATCTCGCAGTAGCGCGGGTTGAGCCGCAGCCAGGCGCCGTCGGTCGAGACGTGCGCGATCCCGACGTACGCCTGCGCGAACGTGGTCCGGAATCGCCGCTCGGACGCCGCCAGATCGGCCTCGCGCTGGCGCGCCAGCTCGTGCGCGACGTGCTGCGCGATCGCCGAGGTGGCGCGGGCCGCCATCGACGAGAACAGCTGGCGATCGTCGGCGCTGAACTCCGCGGCGGTCCGCGAGCCCATGTGGGCGACGCCGATCACGCCGCTGGCGTCGATCAGCGGCACGCCGAACAGCGCGCGCACGGTCGCGGCCGCGCCGGTGCGGCCGGAGATCCGCGGCCGGTCGCGCCGCGGATCGTTGCCCCACGGCTCGCGGCCGCGGGCGATCCACTCGGCGAACCCGCGCTCGCCGCCGAACGCCGACGGATCGTCGATCCCGAAATGCTCGGCGAGGTCGGTCTCGAGCCCGACCGCCGCGCGCAGCTGGAGCGGGCCGGCGGGCCCACACAGCAGGATCGCCGCGGTGTCGACCACCGGGGTCGACGACGCGAACGTCGACAGCAGCCGATCCAGCAGCTCGTCGATCGAGCGCGCCTCGACCGCCGCCGAGGACACCGCGTCGAGCATCCGCAGGGTCCGGTCGCGCACCCGGGTGTATTCCTCGATCGAGGTCGCGACCGCGTCGTTCATCAGCCGCTTGAGCAGGGTGACCGCCGCGAAGTCCGCGCCCGGCGGGCTCATCGCGTACCAGCGCTGGATCGCGCAGTCGCACAAGACCTCGAGCTCGAGCACCACCGACGAGAGATCGAAGCCTTGCTCGTAGCGCGCGAGCGCGTGGCGGATCGCGGCCTGGCTCGGCGCGTGGAGCGGCAGGCCGCTGGGGTGATCGCCCGCCTCGGCGAGCTGCTCGGCGAAGCTCGCGATGTGATCGAGCAGCGCCGGCAGGTGATCCATGCGCGGCCGCGGCGGCAGCTGGCGGAGCTCGTCGTCGCGCTGCGCGATCGCGTACCAGCTCGCGAGGATCTCGTCCCGGGTCGTCCGAAGGAATCGCGCCAGCGCGGCACCTCCTCGCAGGCCGCGAGCCGACGGCAGCTTCCTCATGCCTCCGGACGTTGCAGGCTGCGCGCCGGGCGGATCAGGATCGCGCGGACCGTGCGCGAGCGCCCGCGACGATCAGGCCGGCGCCGCGGCGCGGTGCGATCCGCGCGAGCCCGAGGACCGGCCGCGCCGCGCCCGATCGAGCAGCGGCTTCACGAACTGCCCGGTGTAGCTGCGCGGGTTCTGGGCGACCTGCTCGGGCGTGCCGGCCGCGATCACCTCGCCGCCGGCGGCGCCGCCCTCCGGACCCAGATCGATGATCCAGTCCGCGGTCTTCACCACGTCGAGGTTGTGCTCGATCACCAGCACGGTGTTGCCGCTGTCGACGAGGCGGTTCAGCACCTCGAGCAGCTTCTTGACGTCGCCGAAGTGTAGGCCGGTGGTCGGCTCGTCGAGCAGATACAGGGTGCGCCCGGTCTGCACCCGCGCGAGCTCGCGCGCGAGCTTGACCCGCAGGGCCTCGCCGCCCGACAGCGTGGTCGCCGGCTGGCCGAGCGACAGGTAGCCGAGGCCGACGTCGACCAGGGTCTGCATGATCCGGCCGAGCTGCTTGTGGTGGCGGAACAGCTCGAGCGCCTCGTCGATCGGCGTGTCGAGGATCTGCGCGATCGTCTTGTCCTTGTAGGTCACGCGCAGCGTGGCGTCGTTGTAGCGCTTGCCCTTGCACACCTCGCACGTGACGAACACGTTCGGCAGGAAGTGCATCTCGACCTCGCGCACGCCGGCGCCCTCACACGCCTCGCAGCGCCCGCCGCCTTGCTTGGCCGACACGTTGAACGAGAACCGACCGGCCTGGTAGCCGTAGGTCCGCGCCTGCGGCACCTGCGCGAACAGCTCGCGGATCAGGTCGAACGCCTTGGTGTAGGTCGCCGGGTTCGAGCGCGGCGTGCGCCCGATCGGCTGCTGGTCGATCACGATGCACTTGTCGACCTTGCCGAGCCCGGTCAGCGAGTCGTACGGCCCGACGCGATCCATCGAGCGGTGCAGCATCCGGTTGAGCGCCGGGTGCAGCGTCGCGTTGATCAGCGACGACTTGCCCGCGCCCGACACGCCGGTGACCGCGCACAACACGCCGAGCGGAAAGCGCGCGTCGACGTCCTTCAGGTTGTTCTCGCGCGCCCCGCGCACCTCGATGAACCCCGTCGGCCGTCGCCGCGTCGCCGGCACGTCGATCGAATCGCGCCCCGACAAGAAGCGCCCCGTCGGCGACTTCGGGTCGTTGCGCAGCTTCGACGGCGTCCCCGCGGCGACGATCTTGCCGCCGTGCCGCCCCGCGCCCGGCCCGAAGTCGAGCACGAAGTCGGCGGCCTCGATGGTCTCGGCGTCAT
>JBQCJR010000845.1:0-7791 GCA_051952595.1 Kofleriaceae bacterium | reverse complement strand
CTCCGCGCTGCTCAACAACGGCATGGCCGTCGCCGAGATGGGGCCCGCCGCCGTGCCGATCGAGCTCGCGGTGATCGACTGGATGGCGCGCCGGCTCGGCCTGCCCGCCGGCGCCGGCGGCGTGATGACCTCGGGCGGCTCGCTCGGCAACCTGACCGCGCTGCTCGCGATGCGCCAGGCGCGCGCCGGGTTCGACGCGTGGCAGGGCGGGGCGCACGCCGGCCCGCCGCTCGCCGTGATCGCGTCGAGCGACGCGCACTACTCGCTCGCCCGCACCGTGCGCGTGATGGGGTGGGGCGACCGCGGCGCGATCGCCGCCCCCGTCGACGAGCATCATCGCCTGACCGGCGCCGCCGTCGAGCGCGCGCTCGCCGAGGCCGGGGATCGCCGGGTGATCGGCATCGTCGCGGCCGCCGGCTCGACCGCGACCGGCGCGTTCGACCCGCTCGACGAGCTCGCCGACGTCGCCGCGCGCCACGAGCTGTGGCTCCACGTCGATGCCGCGCACGGCGGCAGCGCCGCGCTCTCGGCGCAGCACCGCGCCAAGCTGCGTGGGATCGAGCGCGCCGACTCGGTCGTGTGGGACGCACACAAGCTCATGATGATGCCCGCGCTGGTCACCGCCGTGCTGTTCCGCCGGGAGAGCCACGCGTACGAGGCGTTCGCACAGCAGGCGTCGTACCTGTTCGCCGCGAGCCGCCCCGCCGAGACCTGGTGGGACCTCGGCCAGCGGACCCTCGAGTGCACCAAGCGCATGATGGCCCTCGAGGTGTGGGCCGCGCTGCGCGCCCACGGCGAGGCCTGGTTCGGCCAGCTCGTCGATCACCAGCACGCGCTCGCCGCCGCGTTCGCCGCCCAGGTCGCCGCCGCGCCCGACTTCGAGCTCGCGCTCGCGCCCGAGTCCAACATCGTGTGTTACCGCCACCGCCCGCCCGGGCTGGATGGCGCGGCGCTCGACGCCCACAACCGCGCCCTGCGCGCCCGGGTCCTCGCCGATGGCCGGTTCTACGTGGTGGGCACCCAGCTGCCCGCGGGCTATCACCTCCGCTCGACGTTCATGAATCCGCTGACCGAGACCCGAGACCTCGTCGAGCTGCTCGATCACCTGCGCGCGCTATGCCCAAGGTGACGATCCATCCCCGCGTCGAGCCCGGCGCCGCGCCCGCCTCGCCCGTCGAGGTCGAGCTCCGCCCCGGCGACTCGCTGTTCGAGGCCGGCGCGCGGGTCAGCGCCGGCATCGACACCGCATGTGTCGGCAAAGGCACCTGCGGCCTGTGCCGCGTGAAGATCGTGGCCGGCGCCGAGCACCTCAACCCGTACACCGACGAGGAGCGCAAGCACCTCGGCAACGTCTATCACATCACCAAGGTCCGCCTCGCCTGCCGCTGCCGCCCGACCGGAGATGTGGTGTTCGAGGTGGTGCGGAAGCGCAAGTGAGTCAGTGAGTGGAGGTCTGTATGAGGCTGCGCGCACGCGTCGACGAGAAGTCGCTTCCCTGGACCACGGGGTACTTTCCGGATCCTTCCTTCCTGGAGATCCGGACCGACGACGGAACGGCCGTCTTCCTGGTCGGGGTGGATTCCACCGGCCAGGACACGTTCGACACGTGGCATCCAACGCTCGAGGAAGCCAAGGAAGCTGCCTGTGAGAAATACGACATTGCAGTCGACAGCTGGATCGAGATCGACGAGTAAGTTGCTCGTCTCGATGCGTTTTTCTCGTGCTACGGTCCATTCCATGGCGCTCCGCGCACGCGAAGAGGAAGATACCGGGCGGTTGGTCGAGGCTGCCAACAAGCTCACCGAATCGCCCAAGAATCGAGCGCGGCTGGCCGAGGGCAAGCGACTCTATCTGAGAGCATTCCGGCGCGGACACGCGACTGCGGGATACAATCTCGCGTGCACGTACCAGAACCTGGGTGACTATCGGGCGGCCGTTCGCTGGTATCGCCGAGCACTCGAGGCGGGCGAGCGGACTGCGCTATTTCCGCTGGCACAGGCCGAGTTGTGGGGAGTCGGGACTGCACGGAATGTGAAGGCGGCACTCGCCAAACTGGAGAGCATCGCGAGCGCGCGCGTCGGCTTCTCGCAGTTCGAGCGTGAACAGTCCATGGTGATCATCGCGCGGATGCTGCTCGAAGGCTGGCCCGCTCCGCGCGACTACCACACAGCGCTCAAGTGGCTCCGACGTGCGTCCGGTCTCGGGAGCGCCGAGGCCGCAGGGCTCCTGGAAGACCTCGGAGAGAAGCGCGGCCACTGATCTTCGAGATACGTGCGATGCTCGTCCTCCGATGGCAGGCGATTCCGTTCATGTAGAGCTCTCGCACGACCAGGCACTCGTGCTGTTCGAGTGGCTATCGCGCTTCGACGAGTCAGGAGATCCCGCGTTCGTGGACCCGGGGGAGCAGGCGGCGCTCTGGGTGCTCGAAGGCAGCCTCGAATCGAAGCTGTCGGAGCAGTTCCGCCCGAACTACCTCGAGTTGGTCGCGCAGGCGCGCGAGCGGGTGCGCGATACCCAGCGGCTGCCGCCCTCGAGTGGGGCGTTCCTCGGCGAGGCGGAGGCGAGTCAGCTGGTTGGCGGCATCGCGGACGCGCGCCTGCGCGCGTTCGTGGAGCGAGGGCTCTCGACCGTGCTCGCGGGGCACGAGATGAGCCCGGCGATCGTTCCCAAAACCGCCTTCGATCTCCGGTTCTTCGCGGAGGCGCTGCGGGCCCTCGGCAAGCATCGGGTGGAGTTGCTTCGCTTGCTCGCCGGCGACGCGTGAGCCATGAGCGCGATCGATCCCGAGGACCTTCGAAGACGACTATGCCTGGACGGGCAAAGAGCTGCTGGTGAGTGTCGCCTCGTTTGCGAGCAATCGTGTGCTCGCGGCGCGCCTCTATGAACGGGCCATTGTGGGCTCGCCCGGGGTCGAGCTCAGGGTGGTCGCGATCGTCGATGGCCTGGCGCTGTGTACGTTGTGGTACTCGGACGATCCACGCGAAGCCGAGCTGCGCCTGGTGTCCGGCATGGAGCTCAGCATTCCTACCAAGCCGCCGCGTACACGGATCGTGCGCGACGATCTGCTCCAGGAGGCCCGCAAGCGCCACGCCGGCCGAGTCACGCCTGTCTGGGATCTGCTGCGCAGGTCAGACGTCACCTAGCGCGCGCCCTACTCGAACTTCACCGCGATCGTCTGTGCCCCGCGCTCGCTCACGTCCACCGTGACGACCTCGTCCTTGCCGTGGCCGCCGCGCAGCCGCACCTGCTGTCGGCCGACGGGCAGGCGGATCGCCTTGAGGCCGCTGAGCGTGCGGTTGCGGCCGTAGTTCTTGCCGCCGACGTAGATCTCGGCCCACATCGTGGCGCCCTCGACGGTGAACGATACCGAGCCGAACTTCTGGCTCTCCTTGAGCTCGCGCTTGATCGCGGTGGTCTCGCCGGCCACGAAATCGGCCGCGACGACGGCCGCCTCGTAGCCGGGCTTGCTGAGCCGCACCTCCACGCCGCGGCCGGCGGCGAGGGGCCAGCTGAGCGGCGTGATGCCGACGCTCTGGCCGCCGATCTGCACCTGCGCGCCGCTGGGCACACTCTCGATCTTCGCGATCGCGGGCGCGGGTGACAGGCGCTCCTTGATCACGGACACCTTGCCGGGCTGCGCGATGTAGTCCTCCTCGAACGGGAGATAGCCGGCGAGGTCGAACCGCACGCGCACCTTCTCGCCGCTGGTCACCTTCGCGCTGCGCGGCGCGGCGCCCACGGCCTTGCCGGCGATCGTGATCGCGGCGCCGCTGGGGATCGAGTCGATCTCGAGCACCCCGAGCTCCTCGATCTCGGCGGCGTCGCGCGTGGGCAGCTGGATCGGCACGTCGACCCGCCGCGGGGGCTCGCCGCGGGTCATCGACCAGATCGCCCAGGCGCCGGCGCCGCCGCCGGCCACCACGGCGGCCACGAGGCCGAGCCACAGCGCTCGACGTGGTGCCTGTGCCCGCGCGACGGGGAGCCGCGCGCTCGACCGCGGCGTGCCCTCGGCGACCTGCTTGGGCACGGCGCCGGTGGGCGGCTCACCGACCTCGGTGTGGCGATCCGGATCGTGCCCGCCGCCGGGCTCGCTCCCGGTCGCCGCCCGCTTGCCGCGACCGCTGGCGACCCGGGTGTGGGCCTCGACCTCCTCGAGCCGTGACAGGCCATCGATGTCGATCTTGCGGAACAGCCCGGTCGACACCTCGCCGTTGCCACCCTTCGTCTCGGTGGACGGGGGGCGGTTGCTGGTCACGGCGGTCTGCCGCGCGACGGACTGATCGGCGAGCTGCTTGCGGATCACGTCGTCGAGCGCGCCGCGCCCGGGCGCGCGCTTTGCGGGGGTCCCGGTGGTGAGGGCCTCCCCGCCGTCGAGCGCGGGGGGCCTGATCGACGACGCGGATGACAGCTCGATCAGCGACCGCAGCACGGTGGCGGGCCGGGTGGGCCGATCGATCGGCTTGCGCGCGAGCGGGCCGGCGAGCACCTCGTCGAGCCGCGACGGCAGGCCGGGGCGCAGCGCGGACATCCGCGGGATCGCCATGTCGGCGATGTTCTTGATGATGTCCTCGGCCTCATCGCCGGGGAACAGCTTCTCGTTGGTGAACAGCTCGTAGATCACCGACGCGGCGGAGAACAGGTCGCTGCGCGTATCGAGCGTGTCGCCGCGGGTCTGCTCCGGAGACATGTAGCGCCACTTGCCCATCACGCGCTTGGGGCCGGGGGCGGAGTTTCGGTGGGGCTGCGCGGCGACGGCGATCCCGAAGTCGGCGATCTTCACCTCGCCGGCGCGCGAGATCAGGATGTTCGACGGCGAGACGTCGCGATGTACGACATTGTGTCCGTGCGCGAAGTCGAGCGCGCGGACGATCTCGATCGCGATGTGGAACGCGGCGGGCAGCGGGATGTGGCGGCCCTCGTCCCTGAACTTGCGGAGCATCGCGGCGAGGTCGAGCCCGTCGACGAACTCCATCGCGATGAACAGCGACTCGCCGATCCGCCCGAAATCGAAGACCTGGACGATGTTGGCGTGGGACAGCCGGACGGCGACCTTGGCCTCGGCGATGAACCGCGCCTCGAACTCGGGGTCGCGCGCGAGCTCGGGCAGGATCCGCTTGATCGCGAGGGTCTTCTCGAACCCGTGGGCCCCGTAGGCCTTCGCGATGAACACCTCGGCCATGCCGCCGACCGCGATGCGGTCCAGCACGTCGTAGCGTTCGAGCGATTTCTGCAGCGGTTCTTCCATCGAGCGCGGCCGCGGCCCCCAGGGTGTGACACCTGCCCCGGGCGCCCGGGGACAACCGTGACGGCCGTGTGACGGCCGTGCAAGGTGCCATATACTAGGGCAATGTCGCCTCGGCTGGCGGCCGCAATGGCCATCGTCTGTGTGCTCGTGCTGGGTGGCACGGCCACCGCGGACGACACCCGGCCGGTCGCCATCATCGTGCTGTCCGACGAGGCGGCGGCTCGCCAGCTGGGCAAGGACGTGGGCAACGCGCTGTACGGCCACCGGGCGCTCCGGCCGCTCGCCGATCCGGACATGGTCAGCGAGCTGCTGGGCGGGTTCGACGACGAGAACCTCAACCAGTGGAAGACGGCCGAGGACTACCGCACGCGCGCCGAGCGCTGGCTCTCGCAGTTCAGCTTCACGACGGCGGCCTCCGACGCCGAGGCGGGGCAGGAGGCGCTGCACGGCGCGACGCCGAACACCCAGGTGGTCTCGCTGTACGCGGACCTCGCGTTTGCGTACGCCACGGCGAAGCTGGGCGAGAACCGCGCGCGCGACGCGGCGGAGGCGTTCGCGCTGGTCCACCGGTTGAGCCCGGGCCGCAAGCTCGACGCGGCGCGGTACCTACCCGAGGTGGTCCAGGCGTTCGACGCGGCGCGCACGATCGTCGAGCCGCGCGAGCGGCTGGCCGTCCAGGGCACCGGCCGGGTCTGGATCGATGGCCGAGACGTCGGCGCCGCGCCGGGGACCTTCGCGGTGACGGCGGGCATCCACGTGGTGTGGCTGACCGGGCCGGCGCGCGAGACGGCGGGCAAGAAGGTCGTGGTCGAGCCCGGGCAGGAGCGCACGGTCGAGCTGCCGGACGCGCCGGCCTCGCTGGCGCTCCGGGTGATGCGCGCGCGGCTGGCGCTCAAGTTCGCGCCGGATCCGGCGGCGCGCGCGGTCGCGATGCGCCGGCTCGCCGAGCTGCTCGACGTGCACGACGCGGTGTTGATCGTCGCGTCGGGCGGCAAGCTGATCGCGCAGACCTGGCACGACAAGGCCGAGGGCAGCCTGCTGCCGGGGTTCTCGGCGCACCGGATCGTCGAGCCGGACAAGGCGTCCGAGCTGCTGCGGCCGCTGACCCCGCCGGCCAAGCCGGAGATCGAGAAGCCGCTGCCGGAGGTGGTGCCGCCGATCGAGAAGCCGCGGTGGTACGCGCGCACCTCGGTGCGGACCGGGATCGTCGTCGGCGTGATCGCCGCGGTGGTCGGCTCGATCCTGGTCGCCCGGTCGCTGGACGACGGCTGGATCGGCCTCCACGAAGATCCGGGGTTCCGGCCGGGCGCGGGAGCGATCGCGAAGTGAAGCGCCTCGCCGCTGCCGCCGCCGCCGCGCTCTCGCTCGCCCTCGGCGGGTGCGAGAACCCGCCGCTCAAGATCGTCTACGACGTCAGCACCGGGCCCTCGCAGAGCTGCGGCTCGGCGACCTGCTCGGGCGTCAAGATGGAGTGCGACGCGGTGCTCAACATCCGGATCATCACGCCGACGGATCCGACGGTGCCACACGTCTCGATCTGCGAGCCGGTGCCGCGCAACCAGAACCACGATCTGTGCTCGATCGCGCAGATCGACCTGCCGCCAGGCCAGGTGCCGAACGAGGTGCTCGAGGTCCAGGTGATCGTCTGGCCGCGCAGCATGGTCGAGGATCCAGTGACCGGAGAGCTCGATTGCCGGAAGTACCCGGTGCGGTTCGGCGAGACCGATGGCTTCCCGGTCAACGTGTCGCCGACCCCGGCGATCGGTGGGCACGCCTACTTCCACCCCGGCGAGTCCGAGACCGTGGTCACGCTGGGCTGCACGGATCTGGCCTCGCTCAACGAGGAGACCTGCGTTGGCTCCAACACGATCGCGGTCAAGTCGACGATCGAGGACTTCGATCTCCGGATCGCGGTCGACAAGGTGATCGGCGATCTGCTCACCGTCTCGGTCGGTGAGCCCAAGCTCGACGACGACGGCAACTACGAGCTGCGGCCCGACGACACCCAGCGGCTCGAGCGGACGGTCCTCGGGCCGACTGCGGCGTGGGGCGCCCAGATCGACGAGACGTTCGAGACCTCGGCGTGTGTCGAGGTGCGCGAGGAGGGGCCGCAGACCACCGCCACGGTGCGCTGCCGCCGCGCCGGCCCCGATGACAAGACGCTGGACATCACCGGCAGCCGGCTGTCCAAGCCCTCGCTCCAGCAGATCCTGACGGCGCTCCAGCTCCCGGCGTTCCCGGAGCGCGGCCTGGTCGTGGGCATGGTGCTCGACGACAACGACAACCCGGTCTCGGGGTTCTCGGTCGACACGGACATCCCAGGGACCACGATCCGGTACCTGTCGGCGGATCGGAACGCGGTCATCCCGGGCGGCACGGCGACCACCGGGAGCGGGATCTGGATCTCGACCGACGCGCCGTACGGCACGATGTTCCGCACGTTCGCACCGCTGTCGTCCGAGCCGGCGACCGCGTTCGGCGGGCTGATCAAGGGCAAGGCCTCGGTCGTGGTGCTGAAGTTCGACCAGCCGCCGGTCAGCCCGTAG
>JBQCJR010000844.1:0-2314 GCA_051952595.1 Kofleriaceae bacterium | reverse complement strand
CCTGCCGTTCCTCGCGGCGGGTTCCGACGGCCAGCCGCGCCACTTGATGCTGCAGATGACGCGTCAAGATCTCGAGACGCTCGTCGAGCCGCTCGTGCAGGCGAGGCTCGAGCCGTGCCGCCGCGCGCTGCGCGACGCCGGGCTCGCGCCGCGCGATATCGATGTCGTGATCCTGGTCGGCGGCCAGACCCGGATGCCGCGGATCCAGGACCTGGTCGCCGAGATGTTCGGCAAGGAGCCGAGCCGGCGGGTCAACCCGGACGAGGTGGTCGCGGTGGGCGCCGCGATCCAGGCGGGCGTGCTGACCGGCGAGGTCCAGGAGGTGCTGCTGCTCGACGTCACGCCGCTGTCGCTCGGCGTCGAGACCGCCGGAGGCGTGTTCACCCGGCTGATCCCGCGCAACACCGCGCTGCCGGCGCGCGCGACCGAGATCTTCTCGACCACCGTGGACAACCAGCCGTTCGTCGACGTGCACGTGCTGCAGGGCGAGCGCGAGATGGCCGCGGACAACAAGTCGCTCGCCCACTTCGAGCTGACCGGGATCCCGCCGGCGCCGCGCGGCGTGCCCAAGATCGAGGTCGCGTTCGACATCGACGCCGATGGCGTGCTCAGCGTGTCGGCGCGCGATCACGGCACCGGCCGGAACACTCGGGTCACCGTGACGCCGACCAGCGGGCTCTCGGACCACGACATCGAGCGGCTGGTCGGCGAGTCTCTGGAGATGGCGGAGGCGGATCAGGTGCGGCGCGCGCTCGCCGAGGCTCGCAACAAGGGCGAAGGCCTGCTCTACTCCTCCGAGAAGGCGATGGAAGAATTCGGAGCACTCCTACCCGGCGACGAGCGCGAGTTCCTCGCGGTCGAGCTCGCGGACTGCAAGGCCGCGCTCGCCTCCGACGACCTCGGCCTGGTCCACGACGCGGTCGCGCGACTCGAGGTCTCGGCCCAGCGCATCGGCGAGGCGATCTACGCCGCGGCTGACACGGGCGGCGCCTGATGGCCCGCAAGAAGCGCGACTACTACGCGGTGCTCGGGCTGACCCGCGACGCGAGCGAGACCGACGTCAAGCGCGCGTTCCGGGAGCTGGCCCGCCGGCACCATCCGGACGTCAATCCGGGCGATGGCGGCGAGCGGTTCCGCGAGATCAACGAGGCGTACGCCGTGCTCTCGGATCGCGACGCCCGCACGCGCTACGACCGGTGGGGCCACCCCGATGACGGATCGAGCGGGCTCGGCGCGGTGGTCGATGCCGCGCAGGAGATCATCAACGACGTGTTCCGGCGCCGCCGCAGCAAGCAGCGCGGCAAGGACGTCCGCTACACCCTCGAGGTCACGTTCGAGGAGGCGTCGTTCGGGAGCAGCAAGACGATCACGCTGCCGTCGGAGCCGGCCTCCGAGGGCAAGCTGCGCGAGCTGACCGTGGTCATCCCGCCGGGCATGAAGGACGGCACGGTGAAGACGCTCAAGGGCGAGGGCGAGCGGGGCAGGGGCGGCGCGGCGGCGGGCGATCTGCACGTGATGATCCGGATCGCCGAGCACGGCGTGTTCCGCCGCGATGGCCTCGACGTGCGCAGCGACCAGACGATCAGCTTCAGCCAGGCGGCGCTCGGCGCGGTGATCGAGGTCCCCACGCTCGACGGGCCGATCAAGATGCGGATCCCCGAGGGCACCCAGCCAGGCCGGGTGTTCCGGATCCGCGGCCGCGGGATCCCGCAGGCGGCCGGCAAGGCGGCACCGCGCGGCGATCACCTGGTGCACGTGCACGTCGAGGTGCCGACCGAGCTGACGCCGCGGCAGCGCGAGCTGATCGAGGAGCTCGCGCGGGTCTCGCCCGGCGAGCGGCACCAGCTCGCCGCGCCGGTCAAGAAGGGGCTGCTCGATCGTGTTCGCTCGCTGCTCGACGAGTAGCGCGCTGATCTCGGCGTTGATCCCGGCGCTGCTCGCCGGGTGCGCCGCGCGCTCGCCGGCCGGCAACACGAGCTGGATCGAGCACGAGCGCGGCGCGGACCACCACGTGAGGCCCGCGGGGGCACCGGGCAAGTCCGGTGAGGCTTCGGGCGCGCCGGGCGCGCCGGCCGAGGCGCGTGGTGCGGCCGAGGGGAACGGCGCGAGCGGCCCGCGCGGAGCCGCGCCCGGCCCCGCGGTGCTCGCCCGGCTGGCCGCGCTCGAGGCCGCGGCGCTCGCGGCGGCGATCGACGCGCTCGACGAGCCCGCGGTGATCGCCGCGCTCGGCGCGGCCGGCGATCGCGCTCCCGCCGCCCGGCTCGCCGTGCGCGCGGCGCGGCTCGCGTCGCATCGCGGCGATCTGGCCGTGGGG
>JBQCJR010000843.1:0-2171 GCA_051952595.1 Kofleriaceae bacterium | reverse complement strand
CTCGCGCTGCTGCTCGCCCTCGCGTGCGCCTGCGGTGGAGGGAAGGCGCCTCCGCCGGCTCCACCGATGGGCGTCGAGCTCGAGCAGCTCGAGCCGGGGCAGGTGGTGGACTCCAGCGAGTACCTCGCGCAGCTGCGCCCGCTCACCGCCACCTCGCTGCAGCCGCAGATCGATGGCCACGTCACGGCGATCCTGGTGCGCCCCGGCCAGCCGGTCGAGCAGGGCCAGCTGCTCATGCAGGTCGATCCCGGCCCGCAGCCGGCGGCGGTCAACCGCGCGCGCGCCAACCGTGCCGCGCAGGAGGCCAACCTGCGGCTCGCCGAGATCAACGTCGCGCGGGTCCGCGCGCTGGTCGAGGGCGGCGCCAGCCCGCGCCAGGATCTCGACAACGCGGAGGCCGCGGTCGCGACCGCGCGCAAGCAGGTCGAGGCGCTCGGCGCCGACATCACCGGCTCCCGCGCGCAGCTCCAGTACTACCGGATCACCGCGCCGGGCAAGGGCGTGGTCGGCGACATCCCGGTGCGCGTCGGCGACCTGGTGACCTCGCAGACCCGGCTCACCAGCGTCACCGATAACAGCGTGCTCGAGGCCAACGTGTCGCTGCCGAGCGAGCGCTCCGCCGAGGTCAAGCTCGGCACGCCGGTCCAGCTGGTCGACGACTCTTCGCAGCTGGTCGCCGCCGGCAAGGTCGGGTTCATCTCGCCGCAGGTCAACGCCGACACCCAGTCGGTGCTGGTCAAGGCGAACATCGACAACCGCGACGGCAGGCTGCGCGCCGAGCAGATCGTGCGCGCGCGCGTGGTGTGGCGGATCCACGAGGGCCTCACGATCCCGGCGCTCGCGGTGACCCGGCTCGGCGGGCAGACCTTCGTCTACGTCGCGACCGCGGCGAACGGCGGGCTGGTCGCGCGCCAGCGCCCGGTGACCCTCGGCGAGCTCACCAACAACCGGTTCGTGGTGCAGAAGGGGCTCGAGCCGGGCGATCGGATCGTGGTGTCGAACGTGCAGAAGCTGCGCGATGGCGCGCCGATCCAGCAGGTGCAGCCCAAGGCGCCGGCCCAGGCACCGGCCCCGGCACCACCGGGCCCGCAGGCGCAGGGGAGTCGCTGATGTTCGTCGACTTCTTCATCCGCCGGCCGGTGCTCGCGAGCGTGCTCGCGATGCTGACCGTGATCGGCGGCGCGATCGCGATCCCGGCGCTGCCGATCGCGCGCTACCCGCAGCTCGCCGCGCCGCAGGTCGTGGTCACCGCGAACTACATCGGCGCCAGCTCGCAGATCGTCGAGGCCGCGGTGACCACGCCGCTCGAGGTCTCGATCAACGGCGCCGAGGGCATGCGCTACATCCAGTCCGCCAGCACCAACGACGGCATCTCGACGGTGACGGTGACGTTCAACCCGGAGCGCGACATCGATCTCGCCGCGGTCGACGTACAGAACCGGGTCCAGACCGCGCTGCCGCGCCTGCCGGTCGACGTGCGCAACACCGGCGTCACGGTGACCAAGAGCTCGACGTCGATCGTGCTCGCCGCGGCGTTCTTCGCGCGCCAGGGCGAGTACTCGCAGGAGTTCATCTCGAACTACATCGATCGCTACGTGCGCGACGAGCTGCTCCGCGTCCCTGGCGTCGGCGAGGCCCGGATCTTCAACCCGCGCACCTACGCGATGCGGCTGTGGCTCGATCCGGACAAGCTCGCCGCGCGTGGCCTCACCGCGGGCGACGTCACCGGGGCGCTGCGCGAGCAGAACCTCGAGATCGCGGCGGGCGCGCTTGGCCGCGAGCCGGCGGTGGCCGGCCAGGCGCTCCAGATCAGCGTGCGCGCGGCGGGCCGGCTGCCCGACGCCGATGCGTTCGCGCGGATCGTGCTGAAGACCGGCAACGACGGCACGCTGGTGCAGGTCAAGGACGTCGGGCGCGTGGACCTCGGCGCCGAGGACTACGGCTCGATCCTGCGGTTCAACGGCCGCGAAGCGATCGGCATCGGCATCTTCCAGCTGCCCAGCGCGAACGCACTCGACGTCGAGAAGGGCTGCCGCGCGGTGCTCGCCGAGCTGGCCAAGCGGTTCCCGCCGGGGCTGCACTACGAGATCGGGTTCAACCCGACCGAGGCGGTGCGCGAGTCGATCTCCGAGGTGGTGCGCACGCTGGTCGAGGCGATCGTGATCGTGATC
>JBQCJR010000842.1:0-13829 GCA_051952595.1 Kofleriaceae bacterium | reverse complement strand
CCGCCGAGGATCTCCGACACTTCGGCGTCCAGGAGTCCGACATCGCGAACCGCCGGGTGTCGCCCGCGATCGGCTCGCTCGTCCGCTACGAGGTCGCGCGCACCCGCGCGCTGTTCGAGCGCGCGCGGCCGCTGGTCGACGCGGTCGGCGCGGATCTCTCCGTCGAGCTCGCGCTGATGTTCCACGGCGGCATGCGCATCCACGACAAGATCGAGGAGGCCGGCGCGCGGCTGTTCGCCGAGCGGCCGCACCTCGGCAACCGCGACAAGGCGCTGGTGCTCGGCCGAGCGATCGCGTGGAGCGGCAAGACCCTGCCGCCGCGCACCCTGCACCTGCTCACCCGGCTCGTCGATCGCTCGAAGTAGCCGGCAGGAGACGACACCCCCTTTGCGGCTGAGGTGGCCGCCGCGCTGAGCAGTCGCAATCCCGGGCCGCGCGGAATCACTCACGATCCAGCAGAAGCGCGATCTGGTGGAGTTCCTGCAGGTGCTGTAGCTGCCCGGCTCCCGAACCTAGGCAGCCCACGTCGCCAGGTTCCACCAACCAGCACGAGAGCGTCAGCTCCCGAGTTGCACGTCCTCGAGGATGCCGAGCGCGTCCGGCACCATCACCGCGGCGGAGAAGTACGCACTGACCAGGTACGACGTGATCGCCTGATCGCTGATCTCCATGCGGCGAACCGACAGGCTGGGCTCGACCTCGTCGGGAATCCCGGTCTGGTGGAGACCGATCACGCCCTGGCTCTCGGCGCCCAGGCGCATCGCGAGGATCGAGCTCGTGCGCGCCGGGCTGATCGGGATCTTGTCGCACGGCAACAGCGGAACGCCGCGCCACGCGAGCGCCCGCTTGCCGGCGAGCTCGATCTCGTTCGGGTAGACGCCGCGCTTGCTGCACTCCTGGCTGAACTTCGCGATGGTGCGCGGGTGGGCCAGGAACAGCTGGGTCTTGCGGCGGCGGCACAACAAGTCGTCCAGGTCGTCGGGCGTCGGCGGCCCCCCGCGGGAATGCAACCGCTGCTTGAGCTCGGCGTTGTGCAGCAGCCCGAACTCGCGGTTGTTGATCAGCTCGTGTTCCTGGCGCTCGCGCAGCGCCTCGATCGTCAAGCGCAGCTGCTGCTCGGTCTGGTTCATCGGACCGTTGAACAGGTCCGCCACCCGCGTGTGCACCTTGAGCACGGTCTGCACCACGCTCAGCTCGTACTCGCGCGGCGATGCCTCATAGTCGACGAACGTCGCCGGCAGCACCGGCTCGCCGCGATGCCCCGAGGCCAGCGCGATCGCGGCCTGCCCGAGCTTGTCCTGCGGTCGCGCGAGACGCTGCTCGAGCTGATCGACGTGAGCGGCGAGACCCGCGTGCTGGTGGATCGCACGCTCGAAGGCGTGCTGCGCCAGCTCCAGCACGGTGCACCGGGTGATCGCCTTGACGCTGAACGTCCAGCGGTCGTCCGACGCGAGGACCGCGTGATCGCCGACGTGATCGCCGTCGCCGAGCACCTCGAGCACCGTGGCGTCGCCGTACTTGCCGACGCCGAGCTTGTGGGCCTTACCGTACGCGAGCAACACGACGCGCTCGGCCGGCTGCCCCTTCTGGATGATCAGCTCGCCCGGGGCGACCTCGCGTTGCACGAACTGGCTGGCGAGGCCGGTCAGCACGGAGATGTCGTTGAAGCCACGAAGCAGCGGCAGCTCCGCCAGCTTCTCGGGGATCACCGCAACCTGGGCACCGGTGCTGGTGAACGCAACCCGGCCGTCGCCCACCGCGTAGCTCAGCCGTCGGTTCAGCCGGTACACGCCACCGGACACCTGTACCCAGGGGAGGAGCCGCAGCAGCCAGCGGGGCGAGATGCCCTGCATCTGCGGCACCGACTTGGTGGTGTCCGCCAGCGTACGGGCACCCGCGGTGCCGAGACTTGTCTGCGATGCCTGCGGGAGGTCCGGCCTCGTTGAGGTTGCCATGACCCGTTACTCCTCGGTGCGACCGATCTCGACGTTCTCGAGGATTCCGAGCGCGTCGGGCACCAGGACCGCCGCGGAGAAGTACTTGCTGACCAGGTACGAGATGATCGCCTTCTCGTTGATGCCCATGAACCGGACCGACAGGCTCGGCTCGATCTCATCGGGAATCCCCGCCTGGTGGAGCCCCACGACACCTTGGTTCTGCTCGCCGACTCGCATGAGCAGGATCGAGCTGGTCCGCTGCTCGCTCACCGGGATCTTGTTGCACGGCAAGATCGGGATGCCTCGCCACGCCGGAACCTGGTGGCCATTCATGTCGACGCTGGTCGGGTAGATGCCGGCGCGGCTACACTCCTGGCCGAACGCGGCGATCGTCCGCGGGTGGGCGAGGAAGAACGACGGGTCCTTCCACACCGTCGACAATAGCTCGTCCATGTCGTGCGGCGTCGGCGCGCCGCTGCGGGTGTGGATGCGCTGATCGAACGCCGCGTTGTGGAGCAGGCCGAACTCGCGGTTGTTAACGAGCTCGTCCTCCTGGCGCTCCTTGAGCGCCTCGACCGTCAGCCGCAGCTGCTGCTCGGTCTGGTTCATCGGCTCGTTGAACAGGTCGGCGACGCGCGTGTGGATCTGCAGCACCGTCTGCACCACGCTCAGCTCGTACTCGCGCGGCGAGGTCTCGTAGTCGACATAGGTCGCCGGCAGCACCGGCTCGCCGCTGTGGCCCGCCGCGAGATCGATCGCGGCCTGGCCCGACGAATCCTGCTTCTTGCTCGACCGCTCCTTGAAGCCCGCGAGATGCTTCTGCAGCGACGGAGACTGCGCAACGACCGCCTCGAAGGCGTCCTGCTGGAGGATCAGCACGGTGCACGGGGTCACCGCCTTGACCGTGAACTGCCAGGAGTCCTGCGTCTCGAGCAGCGCCTGGTAGCTGTAGTGGTCGCCGTCGGCCAGGACATCGAGCACGGTCTGATCGCCGTACTTGCCCTTGCCGATCTTGTTCACCTTGCCGTGCGCGATCAGACAGATCGAGTCGGCCTCCTTGCCGGCCTCGGTGATGATCTCGCCCGCCGCGACCTCTCGCTGAACGAACCGGTCGGCCAGCACGGACAGCACCTCGGCGTCGTCGAACCCGCGGAGCAGCGGCAACTCGCACAGCTCCTGCGGGATGACCTGCACGCGCGCGCCCGTGTTGGTGAACGTCAACCGGCCATCACCCACGGCGTAGCTCAGACGGCGGTTGACGCGGTACACGCCACCCGAGACCTGGATCCACGGCAGCACCTTGAGCAGCCAGCGGGACGAGATCCCCTGCATCTGCGGAGGCGACTTGCTGGTGGTCGCCAGCTTGCGGGCGGCAGCGGTGCCGAGGCTCGTCTGCAGCTTCTCGAGGTCATTGCCAGAACGGTTGGTCGGAATCGACATTACTCCCTCAGGGTCTTGGAAACGTGGGTAGAACGAGAAAGCGAATAGACGGCTGACTCACCAGGTCTTGCCGCGGAACATCGCGGCGACCCGTGCGGCCGAGGTACCGAGCCCAGCGAGACCGGTGAGACTACCGATCTCGAATCCCGGCTTCCGGGAATTGCGAAGCTCGTGCTCCTTGTAGCGATCGACGGCCTTGTGCCACTCGAGCACGCCGGACATCCAGTTCTGGAGCCCGGTGATGTAGGTCCCGATCCGGTCGCGCGCCGACCGTTCGAGCGCGAGATCGTCGAGCACGACCGGTAGCTCGCTGGCGACGACGTGCTCGAACTGCTGCATCCGTGCGGTCATCAGATCGTTGACCACGCCGACCGCGGCGTGCGCCCCGCAGCCGAGGAAGCGCTGCACGACCACGACGGCGTTGTGCAACTCGCCCTCGAACTCGACCTCCTTCTGATAGGAGAAGACGTCGTTGGTCAGGCACGCGTAGTCGGCAGCGGCGCTATCGATCGCGCGCAGCGCGCGAGTCTTGAACACCTCGGATGGGATGCCATCGCCGAGGGTCAGCCGCGATAGGCTCATGGTCAGATCCGAGCCGAACGTCTGCCGCCGCATCTCGAGGTAGTCGACCGGATCCGGGATGCGGTTCTGCGTCTGGTTTGCGAGCTCCCACAGCCAGCTCTCCGTCATGTCCAGGATCGCCTTGCGGAACAGCCGCCGCGCCTCGCGCGACATCGGCCCCGCCGTGCGCCCCCACAGATCCAGGAGGCCACGCTCCACCGGGTTGGTCGGCACCTCTGCCGACACTCCCTCGAGCGTGTCGATCGGCATGAACACCGCCAACCGCGCGTTGAACAGCTTCGCCGCGGCCATGTCGCGCCGCGCGCTGAACATCCTCGGGAAGTAGTCGTCGGCGTAGGTGCCCCACACCAGCCAGCCACTCGAGATGTCGAGCTGAGCGACCGTCGCGTCGGGGTGGATTTGCGCGCCGCACAGCGCAACGTCGGCCGCGTCGAACACGCGGTCGTTCCAGATGTAGCCCCTGGGCGCGCCCGGCAGCTCGTCGAGCATGCCCATCCGGCGCGCCCAGTCCTTGCTGCTGCGCCGAGCGAGCGCCAGGTGCGGACTGATCCGCGAGACGTACGGCATGTAGAACTTCGGAAGCCGCACCGCTCCCACCGGCGCAAATGGCACGAACGAGAAGCTCCGGGTCCGGACCGCTTGGCCGTTGCCCGGTGTCAGCTTGATCTGCGCCGCAGACATGTACGGCCCGGCCAGCCCGAAGCCCGCGTCCTCGGCGGCGGCACCGCCGCCGTTCATGTAGCGGCTCGACCGCATGTGCCACTCGTGCCCGCCCGATTGCCAGTCCTGCAGGCCCTTCGCGTAAGCCAGCACCTTCATCCGCTCGAGCGGCCCCAGCTGGTGCTCGTCGCACACCGCTGGGACCTCGGTCAGCGCGGTGTTCTCGAACTGCTGCAGCCGCGAGGTCAGGAGGTCATTGGTGAGATGGGCCGCTTCTTGCGGCCCCACGCCGAGGAAGCGCTCGACCACCAGCACACAGTTCGCGTTCTCGCCCTCGCGCTCGACCTCGCGCTGATACGAGAACAGATCGTTGCGCAGGTGCACGGCATCGGAGAACGTGTCCTTGAGCACCCGGAGCGCCCGCGTCGTGACGATCTCGGGCGGGACCTCGGCGCCGACCGCGTGCTCGACCAGGTTCGCCGACCACGGCGCCCCACCGACCTTGCGGCGCATCTCGATGTACTCGATCGGGTTGGCGACCCGGCCGCGCTGGATGTTGTGCAGCTCCCAGATCGACTCGTCGAGCAGCGCCTTGGTGCTCTCGGCGAACCGCGTCCGCCAGTCCACCGACGTCCCCGGCACCGTGCGCGCCCACAGATCGGCGAGCCCGCGCTCGACCGGGTTGGTCGCCGTCGGCACAGGCCCGGACGGCGTCACCGGCATGAACAGCGGCAGCCGCGCCAGGTACGCCTTGGCCCCCGGCATGTCCTGCGTACGCTTGAAGGTCTCGAGGAAGTGGTCGTCGAAGAAGAACACCCAGACGTACCAGTCCGTGATCAGATCGAGCTCCGCCGCCGTCGCGTCCGGATGCGTATATGCACACAGAAGCGCGTAGTCGTGAGAGTCCAGATCTTGTTCCGTCCAGATCGCCTCACTCCCCGCTCGATCGGGAGAACCGAGAATCCCCATTTCGCGGGCCCACGCTTTGGTGTGCGTCCGCGCGCCATCGACATGAGGATTGAGCCGCGCAGGGTACGGCACGTAGAACGCTGGGAGCTCGAACGGTTGCTTGGCCGACATCGCGTATCTCCAGGCGTACCTGTAGTACGCCGAACCCGTCGCCGACATTCGACTCCAGCGCCGTGGGTGTCAACGAACTGAGACGGTCTTCGTAAGGTTTACTGAGGGACGCAGCTCGAAAAAGCATCTCCCTCGTCCACAGGCTCCTCCCGTACTACTACTCTCGACAGGCCAGGGAGGCTCGCGCTCGACAGCGATCCGATTGTAGGATGCGTGGCCTTGGCACGGATTCGCATCGGCATCAACGGTTTTGGGCGCATCGGTCGCAGCTTTGCTCGCTGCCTCGCAGCGGCTCCTCCCGGCACGTTCAATCTCCTCGTCATCAACGACTCGACCGACGTCAATACGCTGGCCCACCTGCTCGAGTACGACTCGGTCCACGGGCGGTTCCCCGACGCAGTCAGGATCTGGCACGCCTCGTACGGTTCGGGGCTCGCGTTCAGCGGCCACTGGCCCCAGATCATCACTGAGGAGGATCCCGCGGCGATCAAGTGGGACGACTGGGGCGTCGATATCGTGATCGAATCGACCGGCCAGTTCGTCGACAAGAAGAGCGCGAGCAAGCACCTCGCCGGCGGCGCCAAGAAGGTGATCATCTCGGCGCCGGCAATCGATCCTGATGTCACGCTCTGTATGGGCATCAATACCGAGACGTACAAGCCGGACGAGCACAACGTGATTTCGAACGCGTCGTGCACGACGAACTGCCTCGCGCCGCTCGCCAAGGTGCTTCACGAGAAGTTCGGGATCCGCTCGGGCATGATGACGACCATCCACTCGTACACCGACGACCAGCAGATCCTCGATCTGCCCCACAAGGATCTCCACCACGGCCGCGCGGCCGTGCTGTCGATGATCCCGACGACGACCAAGGCGGCCAAGGCGCTCGAGGAAGTGCTGCCCGCGATGGCCGGCAAGCTCGAAGGCATGGAGATCCGCGTGCCCACGCCGAACGTCTCGCTGGTCGATCTCACCGCGCGGCTCGAGAAGCCGGCGGACGCCACGGCGATCAACGACGCGTTCCGCGGCGCCGCGGCTGCGGGCCCGCTCCAGGGCATCCTCCAGGTCATCGACGAGCCGCTGGTGTCGTGCGACTACAACAACGATGTCCACTCGGCCTCGCTCGACGCACAGCTCACCACGGTGATCGGCGATCAGGTCAAGGTGATGGCCTGGTACGACAGCGAGACGGCCTACGCGCAGCGCCTGTTAGACCTCACGAAGCTCATCGGGGACAAGCTGCCGGACTGTTGGTGGCACGACCTGAACACACCATAGAGGAAGTCGAAGCGGTCGCGCCGCCGGCCGCCGTCACCGTTGGCTCGTCGTGAGCTTGTCGCGATCGTGTGCCCGCGATACGCCCAGTCCATGAGTCGCTATCGATGAGACCTCAGTCCGATTTCGAGACGCTTCGACCACGACTCGAGTCCCTCTTGCGCCGCGCTTTTCGACTCGAGCTGACTCGCAGCGAGCATGCGCCGATCTGCGCGACCCGCTTCGGCGGGTTTCCCTATCGAGAATCGCAAACCTGGCCGCACTGCCGCGACTGCAAGCTGCCGCTCTCGTTTCTCGGGCAGTTCGATCCGCGGCCGGCGCTCGACTTCGATCCTGGCTTCGCTCTCGCAGCGCTCTACTTCTGTGGCCGATGCCGCCCGTGGGCGTCGGCGCTCAACGGTCGCGGCTTCGCGATCGAGACCTTCGATACCCCCTCGCCTGATAGGCATGTCGCCCTCGACGCCGAGGAGCACGCGCTCCTCTCGCTGTTCGAAGAGGAGGGGCCTCTCGTTGTATATCGCGCGTCCGTCGTCGAGACCGACGAGCTGCGCTCGTTCCCGCACTGGGAGGACTGGGGCGAATGGGGCCTCGAGGCGCTCGAGGCGCTCGGGCCGCGCGACCGGAGCGAGCTCAGCGCCTGGCTCGATCGGTTGGGCGACACCCGCTTCGGTCACGCGAGGTACGGACGGACGCTGTTCACGTACATCGGTGGGTATCCCTACTGGGTCAACGGAAGTTTCGATTATCGAGACATAGGTGGCAGCCGCTGCCGCTGCGGGAGCCGCACCGTACAGCTCTTGCAGCTCGACACCGAGGAGGAGCCAGGGTTCTACTTCGGAAAAGGGTGTGGGCTCCTCAACGTGTTTCTCTGCACCGCTGCGAGAGATCCCGCCGTGCATGACCGCGAGCACGATGATGCGGTCCGCCTGGTGCAGCAGTTCATCTGATTCTCAGCGATCCACGCGACGGAGCTCAACGCCGCGCGCCGCAGGCACACGCAGCGCACCGCGGCGACCATCGCGGCCTCGAGATCGAGGCGCAGATCCGCGGTGCCGCGCGCCGCGATCACCGGCGCGGTGCGACTCGGGTTCTCAATAGCTTGCTATGCCCGGAGTCCGTAGCGCTCCGCGACCGCGGTGAGTACTTCGAGCGTGCGCTCGCGGATCAGTGCGCCGAACTGACGGGCACGCTTGGCGGCGCTCACCTCGTCGGGCGTCGGGCTGCAGCGCAGGAACAGCTCGTCGTTCCGCCGCGCATCGATCGTGATGATCTCAAACCGGGGACAGCTCGGATCGAAGTAGAACAGCACCGAGATCGAGCGGAACGGCGAGCGCTCGAACCAGCCCGCGCGCTCGATCTCCGCGCCGAGCTCTTCGCTGAGCGAAGAAAATACGCGCTCGTCGGTCCCACGGAGCACGCGGTGGACGTCGGCCATGATCAGGAGCGGCTGCGTCGCCATGCCCGGATGCTCACACGTCGGGCATCCGCTGGGTCCGCGCATTCAGCCGATGCCATGGGGCGTGCTGGACCGCACATGATGCGCCGACCTCGGTTGATCAAGCTGACCGCAAGATGCGAGCTGACTTGGAGGGATCCTCGGCAAGCAGTACCGCGCCACGCCTCACACTCTCACCTACCTCGCCGGCCTCCTCGCCGGATCCGCCAGCAACCCGCGCAGCAGCTCGCGCGCCTCCCCCATCAGGTCCCCAAGCCGCCTGATCGCCTGCTGTGCGCCCACCGGCGACGATGCTCCGAGGTCGCGAATCGTCGCCTCCGTCTCGACCACCGTGTCGAGCGTCGCATGCAGGCGCGCGAGGACCACCATGTCGTGAACTGCACCGAGGCTTGCTCGCATGGCCCGCTATCCGAGCAAGGATCGATCCGTGCACACACCGCCTGGATCACGGTTCCCGCGCGGCAACATGTCAGGACCTCCGACGACTGGCTGTCGGTTCGGTTACGATGCGTCACATGATGCAGAGCCTGTCCCCGTCATCGGGACCGCTCGCCGGGTTGTTCGAGGGCTATTCGCCGCTCCCCGGCACGTACGACGAGATGTTCGATGGCACCGTGCCGCGCGCCCCGTTCGCCCGGGTCGCCCAGCTGCTCGCGCGCATGAGCCCCGACGAGATCGCGCGCGCGCAGCAGCTCGCCGAGACCGCGCTGCTCCAGCAGGGCGTCACGTTCTCGGTGTACGGCGACGCGCGCGGCACCGAGAAGATCTTCCCGTTCTGCCTGCTGCCCCGGCTGATCGCCGCCCAGGACTTCGCGCGCCTCGAGCGCGGCCTGCAGCAGCGGCTCCGCGCGCTCGGCATGTTCCTCGACGACATCTACGGCGCGCAGAAGATCCTCGCCGCCGGGCTCATCCCCGCCGAGATGGTGCTCGGCGCCGCCGGCTACCTGCCCATGCTGCGCGGGATCGCGCCGCCCGGCGGGGTCCGCATCCACATCTCCGGCGTCGATCTGATCCGCGATCCCGACGGCACCTGGCGCGTCCTCGAGGACAACCTGCGCACGCCATCCGGCGTGTCCTACGTCGTCGAGAACCGCCTGATCTCGAAGCGGATGTTCCCCCGCGTGTTCGATGCCGCGCGCGTCCACCGCGTCGACCACTATCCGACGCGGCTCGCCGAGACCCTGCGCTCCGTCGCGCCCGCCGCCGAGGAGATGAACGCCGTCGTGCTGACGCCCGGGCCGTACAACTCGGCGTACTTCGAGCACAGCTTCCTCGCCCGCACGATGGGCCTCGAGCTGGTGCAGGCCGCCGATCTGTTCGTCGACGGCGACACCGTCTACTGCCGCACGACCCGCGGGCCCAAGCGCGTCGACGTGATCTACCGCCGCACCGACGAGGCGTTCCTCGATCCCGAGGTGTTCCGCCCCGACAGCGTGCTCGGCGTGCCCGGGCTCATGCGCGCCTACGCCGCAGGCAAGGTCGCGCTCGCCAACGCGCCCGGCAACGGCGTCGCCGACGACAAGGCGGTGTACCCGTTCGTGCCGGACATGATCGAGTTCTACCTCGGAGAGGAGCCGCTGCTCGAGCAGGTCCCGACCTACGTGTGCCTGTTCGACGAGGATCGCCGGTACGTGCTCGAGCACCTCGACGAGATGGTGGTCAAGGCCGTCGACGAGGCCGGCGGCTACGGCATGCTGATGGGCCCCCAGTCGACCGCCGAGGAGCGCGACGAGTTCCGCCGCCGGATCCTCGCCGAGCCGCGCCGCTACATCGCGCAGCACCGCATCGAGCTGTCGAGCTGCCCGACCTGGATCGCCGAGCGCGGCGCCGTCGAGCCGCGGCGCGTCGATCTGCGGCCGTACGTGCTGACCTCGCGCGAGGGGCCGTGGGTGTTGCCCGGTGGGCTGACCCGCGTCGCGCTGACCCGCGGCAGCTACGTCGTGAACTCGTCGCAGGGCGGCGGCAGCAAGGACACCTGGGTCATGAAGGAGGGCACGTGATCTCGCGCGTCGCCGATCACTGCTTCTGGTTCGGCCGCTACGTCGAGCGCGCCGAGTCGACCGCGCGCATGCTCGCGGCCTCGATGTCGCTCGCGCTCGATGCCGAGCTGCCGCCCTCGCAGGTGTGGCGCCCGGTGATCGTCGTGTCCGGCGAGGAGCCGCGGTTCCGCGAGCGGATCGCGAACCACGACGACGACCACCCCGCGTGGGGCGACGCCGAGCTGGTGCAGCGGTTCATGGTGTGGGACGAGGACAGCGGCGTCTCGCTCGCGCGCTCGCTGAGCGGCGCGCGGTGGAACGCGCGCTCGATCCGCGAGGTGCTCTCGCTCGAGGCGTGGGAGGTGGTCAACGAGCTGCACCTGTGGCTCCACGACGAGGCCACCCAGGCGCAGTACGCACACCACCGCGACGCGTTCTACCGCCACGCGCGGCGCGGCACCCAGCTCACGCTCGGCCTGCTGCGCTCGACGATGCTGCACGACGAGCCGCTCGACTTCGTGTGGCTCGGCGTGCTGCTCGAGCGGGTCAACCAGACCGCGCGGATGCTCGACGTGCACCACCACGTGTTCACCCAGCTGCCGCGCCGCCACGAGGTGGTCGAGACGGCGCTGTGGCTGTCGCTGTTGCGCGCGCTCTCGGGCAGCGAGGCGTTCCTCAAGCGCGCCGCCGGGCGGGTCAGCTCGGAGGGCGTCGCGCGGTTCCTGGTGTCCGAGGAGGCGTTCCCGCGCTCGATCGCGTACTGCGTGCAGTCGGCGTATCAGCGGCTGTGCGACATCCGTCCACCCGATCGCCACGCGCTGCCCGGCGGCGTGTCGCTCGAGCGGCTGCGCGTGCTCGACGCGTGGGTCGCGGCGCGTCGCAGCGAGCCGCTCGCCGGCGCCGCGGTGCACGATCTGCTGACCCACGTCGTCGACGAGGTGCACGAGATCTGCGGCGCGCTGGGCAAAGAGCTGCTCGGCGCTGGATGACCCGCGCGGGCGCCCCCGCGCGTCGGAATTGCTAGAGTGCCGCCGTGCCGAACCTGCTCGCGATGTCCTTCGAAGGCGAGCTCGCGCCCTCGTTCACGCTGCGCTGCCTCGATCCGGGGCGCACGCTGCCGGATGGCTGGGGCCTGGGCTACTACCCCGCCGGCGAGCCTTCCGCGGCGATCCTGAAGGAGCCCGCGCCGCCGCAGGCGTCGATCCGCAGCCAGCTCGCGGTCGCGTGGGAGCAGGTGGCGTCGAACGTGTTCGTGCTGCACATCCGCGCGGCGACCTGGGGCGCGCTGTCCGATGCCAACACCCAGCCGTTCTCGCGCGCCTGGGGCCGCCGCGACTGGCTGATCGGCCACGCGGGTAGCCTCGAGCGCAAGCCGCCGGAGGTCGCCGGCCCGTTCGAGCCGGTGGGCTCGACCGACACCGAGGCGATCTTCTGCGTCCTGCTCGACCGGTTCTGCGAGCGCGGCTGGCGCAGCCTCGCCGAGGTCGATCTCGATCAGATCGTCGCGTGGCTCGGCGAGCTCAACGAGCTGGGCGAGCTGACGCTGTGCCTGACCGACGGCCGCGACCTGCTGGTCCACGCCGACCGCCGCGGCGCGCCGCTCCACCTGGGCCTGTTGACCCCGCCGTACGAGCGGATCGCGTTCGGCGACGCCGATCTCGAGATCGATCTGACCCGGCGCGGCGCCAAGAGCCGCAAGGGCGCGATCGTGTGCACCGATCCGCTGGTCGCGCGCGAGGGCGACGCCGATCGCGCGGTGGTGTGGCGCCAGCTCGCGCCCGGCACGCTGCTCGTGATCCGCGAGGGGCAGGTCGTGACCGAGCGGTCCAGCGGCGGCGCGCTCGAGCGGCCGCGCGAGCGCTGGCGGCCGGCGCGCGCCGAGCCGAAGAAGTTCGACGTGGTCCACCGCACGACCTACCGGTACGCCCAGCCGGTCGAGCGCTCGATGCACGTGTTCCGGCTCACCCCGGTGCACGACCGGCTCCAGACGGTGATCCGCCACCAGCTCGACATCTCGGTGCCCTGCCAGAGCCGCGAGTACGAGGACGTGTTCGGCAACCGGGTCCGCCGCGTCGCGATCGACTCGCCGTTCCAGGAGATGGTGATCGAGTCGCGCAGCGTGGTGGAGGTGCTCGACACCGATCCGCTGAGCTTCGGCCCGCTGCGCGTCAAATCGACGATCCCGCTGGTGTGGATGCCATGGCAGCGCCAGGTGCTCGATCCGTTCCTGCTGCCGCCGGAGCTGGCGGAGACCGAGCTGGCCGAGCTGGCCGAGTACGCGATGAGCTTCGTCAAGCGCAACGACTACGACCTGCTCGACACGCTGCTCGACATCAACCACACGATCTATCGCGAGTACGCCTACCAGCAGGGCGCGACGAACGTGCTGACCACCGCGTTCGACGTCTACGTCAACCGGCGCGGCGTGTGCCAGGACTTCACCAACCTGTTCATCTGCCTCGCGCGACTGCTCGGCGTGCCGGCCCGCTACGTGTGCGGCTACATCTACACCGGCCCGAAGAACCCGAACCAGCGCCAGGGGGAGGCCTCCCACGCGTGGGTCCAGCTCTACCTCCCCCAGGTGGGCTGGCGCGGGTTCGACCCGACCAACGGCATCCTGACCCAGACCGACCACGTCCGGGTGGCGGTCGGCCGTAACTACCTCGACGCGACGCCGACCAGCGGCACGATCTTCGTCGGAGGTGGGGGGGAAGTGCTGTCTGTCGATGTGACGGTCGAGCCCCACGTCCCTGGGTGAGAACCGCGTGATTGCCCCCGCGGGATGGCGCGGCGGGCGATACGGTGCCGTGCAGCGAACCGCGGCACGCAAACCGCGGCGCACGCCTGGCGGTCTGCAGTAGTGTGTGATCTCGCGCCTTGTGGCGCATCGGGGGAGGCGGTGGTCGGGAACGGCGACGGCGAGCAATCTGGGTCGAGTACATGGGCAGTCCACGAGCAGCACGCGCGTTGAGCGCGGACGATCTGGCGTCGTTGCGCGCCTACTGGTCGTTCTACGAGCAGCACGCGAGCGCGATCTACGACCGGGTGCGCCGGGTCGCGGACGCGCTGCCCGAGCGCGATCGGGTGTCGCGCGCGCTCGCGCTCGCCGAGCCGCCCGAGCAGGACCGGCGCAACCGGCTGCTGCGCGACGCGATCCTCGAGAACCGCTGGGACGCCTACCTCGAGGACCTGCGGCGGCGCGGCGAGCGGTTCGCCACCGCGGGGGTCCCGCACCGGGTGTGGCTCGACCTGCTGGCGACGCTGCGCGAGGCGGTCGGGCGCGAGCTGGCCGAGTATGTCGACCGCGATGGCGCGCGCCGGCCGGTTGCCGATCTGGCGCGCAAGGGCATGACGCGGCTGTTCGACCTGATGACCGAGACGCTGACCGAGGCTTACGTCGCCGTGAAGGTGCGGATGAGC
>JBQCJR010000841.1:0-2874 GCA_051952595.1 Kofleriaceae bacterium | reverse complement strand
GCCGACCGCGGCGACCAGCGCGCGGTCTTTGTCGCGCTCCATCCGCAGCAGGGCGGTCCACAGCGCGTGCAGTAACGCGGAGATCTGGACCTGCGCGACGAGCACGACGCGCCGACTGTGGCACGGGAAGACCGTTCAGTCGCGAGCCGACCGGGGCATCACGCCGCGAACAGGTCGTGCATCGTCACGCACTCGTAGCCCGCGGCCTGCAGCGAGGTGACGATCGTGGGCAGCGCGTCGAGCGTCCACTGCTGGCCCTCGTGGAACAGCAACACCTCGCCGGGCGACACCTGCTCCGGCGCGCAGCGCGCGGCGATCGACGCCGGATCCTGGTCGCTGTGATCGCACGAGTCGAGCGACCACAGCGCCACGGTGTAGCCGGCGGCCAGCAGGGTCACCAGCGAGCTCGCGTCGACCGAGCCGTGCGGCGGACGCACCCACGGCCGCCCGCTCAGCTGCCCACCGAGCGACTGCTCGGTGCGCGCACATTGATTCAGCAGCGCGCGCAGCCCGAGCTTGGTGAACCGGGTGTGGTCGTAGCCGTGGCTCGCGATCTGGTGGCCGCGGCGCATGTACTCGCGCATCAGGTCCCGGCGCTCGACCGCGTACTCGCCGATCACGAAGAACGTCGCCGGCACGCCCAGCTTGTCCAGCAGGTCGAGGTACTGCGCGGTCAGGCGATCCGGTCCATCATCGAACGTCAGCGCGATCCGGCGCGTCGTCGATGGCCCGCGTCGCAGGAGGCCCGGGATGCGGTCGAACACCGCATTCTTCACGAGCGCTCGCATCGACATCGCCACTGCCATCTGCATACGGGTTTTTGACCAAGCCGACAAGTGGTGGGAAGTGGGGGCGCAGTGAGGCGGCGCCCGCCGAGGTACCCCGCCGAGGTACCCCGCCGAGGTACCCGGGAGTGGCCGGGGGGGCTTCCTCCTGTGATCCGAGTCGCCTGTCGCCAGGATGCCATCTGGACGCCACATCCCTTGTGTTAGGGTCCGCGGTCAATGCCCGGACACCTGGTCCATCTGAGACACCTCTCCGTCCTACTCCTGGCCGTGATGGCAGGGTGTGGTGACGACTCGTCGACCCGGCCGCCATCGGTCCAGGGGGCGGTCGTCACCACTCCCGAAGACACCCCGGTCACCCACACACTCGTCGTCGAGGACGTCGAAGGCGCGGGATTCCGCGTTCAGATCTCCGCGCCGATGCACGGCATCGCCACCGTGGATGGTGCGCGCGTCACCTACACACCGGCCGAGAACTACAACGGTCCGGACGCTGTGCTGGTGACGGTGATCGCCAACGAGCATCAGGCCACCGCGACGCTCGACTTCACGGTGACCCCGGTCAACGACGTCCCGGTCGCGGTCGACGACTCGCTCGCGACCGACGAGGACGTGGCGCTGGTCACGCCCCACACGACGCTGCTCGCGAACGACACCGACGTCGATGGGGACACCCTCACGATCACCCAGGTGGGCAACGCGGTGAACGGCACGGTCGCGACCGCCGGCACCCAGATCACGTTCACGCCGACGCAGGACTTCGTCGGCGACGCGAGCTACGAGTACACGGTCAGCGACGGCACGGCGACCGCGACCGCCACGGTCCGGATCGCGGTGGGCGGCGTCAACGACCCGCCGGTCGCGGTGGACGACGCGGTGACCACGGCCGAGGACACCCCGATCGACATCCCGACCTCGCTGCTGCTGGCGAACGACACCGATCCCGAGGGCCAGACCCTGACGGTGGTGTCGGTCTCCAACACGACCAACGGCACGGTGGCGCTCGACGGCAACGTGGTCCGCTACCAGCCGTCCCTGAACTTCAACGGAAACATGACGTTCGAGTACACCGTGTCGGACGGCTCGCTGACCGATGTCGGCCGGGTCACCGTCACGGTCACCCCGGTCAACGACGCGCCGGTCGCGGTCGATGACGCGGTGACGACGCCCGAGGACACCGCGGTGGTGATCACGAACCTCACGGCGAACGACACCGACGTCGATGGGCCGGCCCTCTCGGTCACCGCGGTCGCGAACGCCACCCACGGCACCGTGTCGCTCAGCGGCGGCGCGGTCACGTTCACCCCGGCGCTCAACTTCAACGGCAACGCGACGGTCGAGTACCCCGTTACGGACGGCTCGCGGCCCGACGACGGCCTGGTCACCGTCACGGTCACCCCGGTCAACGACGCGCCGGTCGCGGTCGATGACATCGCGGTCACCCCCGAGGACACCGATCTCGTGCTCGCGAACCTCGCCGCGAACGACGTCGACGTGGATCTCGATCCCCTCACGGTCGTTGCGGTCGGCAGCGCGGTCAACGGCACCGTCGTGCTCACCGCTGGCGTCGCCACGTTCACCCCGGCGCCGAACTTCAATGGCACCGCCAGCTTCCAGTACACGGTCTCGGATGGCTCGCTCACCGACGTGGGCCTGGTGACGATCACCGTCACGCCGGTCAACGACGCGCCGGTCGCCGGCCCCGACACCGCGACCGTCCAGGCCGGCGGCACGCTGGTGATCCCGCACGCGACGCTGCTCGCGAACGACACCGACATCGACGGCCCGGCGCTGTCGATCACCGCGGTCCAGAACGCGACCCACGGCACGGTGTCGCTCCAGGCGACCACCGTCACGTTCGTGGCGGAGGCCGAGTTCGACGGCACCGCGACCTTCGAGTACATCGTCAGCGACGGCACGGCGACCGCGGTCGGCCTGGTCGCCGTGACGGTGGTCTCCGGCCCGATCTGCGGCGACGGCCTGGTCGAGGGGGCCGAGACGTGCGACGACGGCAACGTCGGGACCGGCGACGGCTGCTCGGCGACCTGCCAGGTCGAGACCGGCTGGATGTGCTCCGGCGAGCCGAGCA
>JBQCJR010000840.1:0-10858 GCA_051952595.1 Kofleriaceae bacterium | reverse complement strand
GGCCCGGTGACGGCGCGGACCTCGACCGGCCCGGTGATGGCGCGAACCTCGACCGCGCGGCGCGCCCCGGCGTCGCAGCACGATCTGAGCCTGCCGCGGCCGACGCCGGCCGAGCTCGCCGCGCTCGGCGAGTCCTGCGAGCTGACCGACACCGAGCGCCGGCGGATCCTCGCGGTCGTGCGGCTGATCGACGACCGCGATCCACACGCGCTGCTCGGCGTGGCGCCCGGCGCTGATGCACGCGCGCTCAAGCTCGCCTACTTCGAGTTGTCGAAGGAGATCCACCCCGACCGCTACTACGGCAAGCGCCTCGGCAGCTTCGCCGAGCGGATGTCGCTCGCGTTCGAGGCGGTGAGCCGCGCGTATGCCCGGCTCACCTCGCAGGATCGCGGCCGCACCAGCGCGAGCCACATCGCGCAGCAGGCGCCGCCGGATCAGCCGCAGACGCCGCAGGAGTACGCGGCCGAGCTGTTCGAGCGCGCCTGCCAGCTCGAGCTCGGAGGCGATGCGCTCGAGGCGATGAAGCTGTTCGCCGCGGCGGTGCGGGTCGATCCGCAGCCGCGCTACCTGCGCCGCGCGGCGAGCTGCGCGCTCGCGGCCGGCCAGCCCAAGACCGCGGTCGAGTACGCCAAGAAGGCGCTCGCCGCCGCGCCCCACGATCCGTCCGCCGCGCGGTTGCTCGCCGGTGCGTTTCGCGCCGCCGGCAAGCTCGCCGATGCCGAAGAAGTCCTGGTGATGGCGATGGCGATCAAGAGCGAGAACGACGCGCTGGCCACCGAGCTGCGCAACGATCTGGCCGAGGTTCGGCGCTTGCTCGCCCCGTGATGCAGCTCGCGAAGCGCGAAGAATGCCGACCACAAGAACGGTCTATCCACTGGCGAAGGCTTCGAAAACGAGGGGAAGATAGGTAGCAATGGCTAGCGACAAGGTGATCGGTATCGACCTCGGCACCACGAACTCGTGCGTGGCGATCGTCGAGGACGGTACGCCCTCCGTGATCCCGAATCGCGGTGGCTACAAGACCACGCCGTCCATGGTCGCGATCGCCGAGAACGGCAAGCGGCTGGTGGGCCACATCGCCAAGCGCCAGGCGATCACGAACGCCGAGAACACCGTGTACGCCGCCAAGCGGCTGATCGGCCGCAAGTGGGGCTCGGCCGCGGTGCGCAGCTCGCTCGAGATCATGCCGTACCGGATCGTCGAGGGCCCACACGACGACGTGCGAATCATGCTGCGCGACCAGGTGTTCAGCGTGCCCGAGGTGTCGGCCTACATCCTCCAGGAGATGAAGCTGATCTCCGAGGAGTACCTCGGCGAGGAGGTCCAGAAGGCGGTGGTCACGGTGCCGGCGTACTTCAACGACGGCCAGCGCCAGGCGACCAAGGACGCCGGCCGGATCGCCGGGCTCGACGTCATCCGCATCATCAACGAGCCGACGGCCGCGGCGCTCGCCTACGGGTTCGGCCGCAACATCGAGCGCAAGGTCGCGGTCTACGACCTCGGCGGCGGCACGTTCGACATCTCGATCCTCGAGATCGGCAACGGCGTGTTCGAGGTGATCTCGACCGCCGGCGATACGTTCCTCGGCGGCGAGGACTTCGATCGCAGGATCATCGACTGGCTGGTGTTCGGGTTCGAGAAGCAGCACGGCATCGATCTGCGCAAGGACAAGATGGCGCTCCAGCGGCTCAAGGACGTCGCGGAGAAGGCCAAGTGCGAGCTGTCGAGCGTCAAGGAGACCGAGATCAACCTGCCGTTCATCATCTCGACCGGCCGCAACGACGCGCTCCACCTCCAGACCATGCTCACCCGCGACAAGCTCGAGGAGCTGACCGGGGACCTGATCGATCGCACCGTCGAGATCTGCGCGCGGACGCTCGAGGAAGCCGAGATCCAGCGGAACCAGATCGAGGACGTGATCCTGGTCGGCGGGATGACCCGCATGCCACGCGTGCAGTCGGCGGTCGCCGAGTTCTTCGGCCTCGAGCCGTGCAAGGGCGTGCATCCCGACGAGGTGGTCGCGCTCGGCGCCGCGATCCAGGGCGCCGCGCTCACTGACGAGAAGAGCGACATCCTGCTGCTGGACGTCACCCCACACTCGCTCGGCATCATGATCGTGGGGGGCTACTTCCACAAATTGATCGAGCAGAACACCACGGTGCCCACCTCCGAGGAGCACACGTTCACCACGGTCAAGGACAACCAGACCTCGGTGAAGATCCTGGTGCTCCAGGGCGAGAGCGATCGCGCCGAGGAGAACGAGCTGCTCGGCGAGTTCGTGCTGACCGGCCTGCGGCGCGCGCCGCGCGGCGAGGTGGAGGTCGAGGTCCGGTTCCACATCAGCGCCGATGGCATCGTCTCGGTCAAGGCGTGTGATCTCGAGACCGGGCTCGAGCAGTCGATCACCGTGACCGCGACCTCCGGGCTCACCGAGGAGGAGATCAAGAAGATGGTCGAGGCCAACACCGACTACATGGTCGAGGTGCGGTCCGGCCACGAGTTCGACAAGGCGCGCCACTCCGCCGAGAAGGCGCTCGAGGAGATCGAGTCGCTGTTCCCGCAGGTCACCGACATCATCGCCGGCTCGGACTTCGGCCAGGACGCGGTGAAGAAGGCGCGCGCGGTGGTCGACCGCACCCGCAGCTCGATCGCGGCGAAGGACCTGACCACGCTGACCGAGGCGACCGAGGCGCTCAACCGGACGCTCAACATGTTCCGCGGCGTGGTGTCCAAGACGCGCGGATGATGCCGCGCGGATGACACCTGCCCCCGCCGCGGCGACGAGACAACCACCATGGTGCGCCTGCTATCGGAGCTCGACCGGCTGATCGAAGAGGGACTGTCGCGGTTTGCGCGGGGAGATCTCGATGGCGCGCTCGAGCAGTGGGAGCACGCGCTGCAGCTCGACCCCGCGAACCCACAGGCGCACAGTTACGTCGAGTACGTGAGGTCGAACTACGAGCTGCTGACCAGCGAGGCCCCGAGTGGAGAGAGCGCACCGTTCGCGATCGCGGATGACGAGGACGAGTACGAGGTCGAGGTGTTCCGCGGCGAGGTCCAGCCGGCCGAGGCCGCGCGGCGGGTCGCCGAGGACTCCGAGGAGGGCTGGGTGATCGAGGACGACGCCGTGGCCGCGCGGATCGAACAACCCTCCGCGCCGCCCGCACCTGAACCTGCGCTGGCGCTCGCGCCCGAGCCTGCGCTGGCGCTCGCGTCCGATCCTGCGCTGGCGCTCGCGCCGGAGCCTGCGCTGGCGTCCGAGCCTGCGCTCGCGCCCGAGCCAGCGCTCGATCCTGCCGAGTCGTCGGAGTCGCTGACCCTCGAGCTCGAGGTCGACGAGCCGGCCGCGGTCGCCGTCCCGGTCGCGCCGCCGGCCGCGGACCAGGCCCCCGGCACGTTCGCGCTGCACCCGAGCGATGCCTCGGATGGCATCAGCTTCGACGACCTGACCCGTGAGTACCCCGGGGGGCCGGCGCGCCCGCCGAGCGAGCTGCTCGGCGCGACGGAGCCGTTGGAGAGCGCCGAGTTCCGCGCGGACGTCACGCCGACGCCGGGGTTCGGCCCCGAGCCGACGCCGGGGTTTGTCGCCGAGGTGACGCCGGGCTTCGGCACGCCAGGCGACTTCCAGACTCCCACGGGGTTCGGGACGCAGGTGACCGATATCCGCAAGCGCGAGCTCGGGTTCGTCCAGCCGGTCGATCGCCCGAGCGACCGCCCGATCGATCGCCCGAGCGACCGCCCGATCGCGCGCCCGACCGAGCCCCCGGTCGAGCCGCCCGCCGAGCTCAAGCTCACGCTGCGCGCGCCCGACAGCCAGCCGCTGGTGCTGCCGCTCGCCGCGCCGCCCGATGACGCGCCACCCGGCGCGGGAGAGGCCGAGATCGAGCTGACCTACGACGATCCGGACCCCGAGCCGCGGCCCGAGCTCGATCTCGAGCCCAAGACCACCGAGCGCGCGCCGGTCAGCGCGGCCGAGCTCGCCGCGGCCCGCCCGGCCGCCGAAGATCTGATCGCCTCGCTACCCAGCCCACGCCCCGCGCCGCGCGTGGGGCCGACCACCCGCGATCTTCCGGGCGCGACCCGCCGGCCGGCCCCGCCGAGCGAGCCTCCGTCGCCCGCGGCGCCGACGCGCGACTTCCGATCGATCGAGCTCCCGCTACCGGGCATCCACACCCGCGACTTCGACGCGGTGACCCTCGAGAAGCCGTCGCGCGCGGCGCTGGTGCCGCCGCCCGACCTCTCCGACGCCACGCCGACCCGCGATCTACCGACCCTCAAGCAGCAGAAGATCTCGCGGCCGGCCGCCCCGACCTCCGACGTGCCGCTGATCTCCGCGCCGACCCTCGACCTCGGGCTGCGGCCGCGGCGTGCGCCCACCGAGGACGAGCCGACCGCCCAGGCCGACCTGCGCGACCTGCGCTCGGCCGGAGCGCGCGGCGACGCCGAGCCCGCGCACGCCGACCCCGCCGATCCGATCGATCCCATCGATCCGATCGACGCGCGCTCGATCGAGATCCTCGACGAGATCGACGCCGGCAGCCCCGCCGAGGAGCCGCGCGAGGACCGGATCCGCCGCCGGATCTCCACGCTGTTCGAGCGCGCGGCCGAGTGGTGCCGCGCCGGCGAGCTGGAGCGCGCGGTGCTCGCGGTGGATCTCGCGCTCTCGGAGGATCCGGCCAGCGCGCTCGCCCAGAAGCTGATCCACCGCAACCGCGAGACCATGTCGGTGGTGTTCCAGGCGTTCCTCGGCGACCTCGAGCGCCAGCCGGTGCTCGCCCGGCCGCTCCACGAGCTGGCCTCGGCGCCGATCAGCCCGCGAGCGGCATTCTTGCTGTCGCGGATCGACGGCACCTTGTCGCTCGACGAGATCCTCGATGTCTCGGGCATGCCGCGGCTCGAGGCGTATCGCTATCTGTGCCAGCTGTTCCTGCGCGGCATCCTCCACTGACGGAGACGCGCGAGGGCGCGCTTGATATAACGAGGCATGGTTCGCAAGGTCGTACTCGCCTACTCGGGGGGGCTCGATACCTCCGTCGCCGTTCGCTGGATCGCCGAGACCTATGGCTGCGAGGTCGTGTGCTTCTGCGCCGATGTCGGTCAGGCCGAGGACCTCGAGGCCGCGCGCCAGAAGGCGATCGCCGTCGGCGCCCAGAAGGCGGTCGTCCGCGACCTGCGGCTCGAGTTCGTGCGCGACTACGTGTGGCCGGCGCTGCGCGCGGGCGCGCTGTACGAGGGCCAGTACCTGCTCGGCACCTCGCTCGCACGGCCGTGCATCGGCCGCGGCCTGATGGAGGCCGCCGAGGCCGAGGGCGCGGATGCGATCTCGCACGGCGCGACCGGCAAGGGCAACGACCAGGTCCGGTTCGAGCTCGCCGCGTACCACTTCCGCCCGGGCATCAAGATCATCGCGCCGTGGCGCGAGTGGCAGTTCAAGGGCCGCCGCGAGCTGATCGAGTACACCCACCAGCACCAGATCCCGATCGAGGCCACTGCGGAGAAGCCGTACTCGGTGGATCGCAACCTGCTGCACACGAGCTATGAGGGCGGCGTGCTCGAGGATCCGTGGCGCGAGCCGGATCCCGCGATGTTCCAGCTGACCCGCGATCCGGCGCAGGCGCCCGATGTCCCGCGGGTGATCGAGATCGAGCTCGAGCACGGCGATGCCGTCGCGATCGACGGCGAGCGGCTGGGCCCGGTCGAGATGCTCGCGCGGCTCAACGCGATCGCGGGCGAGCACGGCGTCGGCCGCGTGGACCTGGTCGAGAACCGGTTCGTCGGCATGAAGTCGCGCGGGGTCTACGAGACGCCGGGCGGCACCGTGCTGCACGCCGCGCGCGCCGCGGTCGAGTCGCTGACGCTCGATCGCGAGGTGCTGCGGCTGCGCCAGGACCTGATGCCGCGCTACGCGACGCTGGTCTACAACGGGTTCTGGTTCGCGCCCGAGCGCGAGACCCTGCAGCGCATGGTCGACGACATCGCGCAGGCCGTCACCGGCACCGCGCGGCTGCGCCTGTACAAGGGCTCGGTCACCGTGCTCGGCCGCAAGGCGCCGCGCAGCATGTACCGGCCGGACATCGTCACGTTCGAGGAGGACTCGGTGTACGACCAGCGCGACGCGCAGGGCTTCATCAAGCTCAACGCGCTGCGCCTGCGGATCCGGTCGGAGCTCGACCGCGGGTAGCCGATGCTGGTCACGCGGGTCACCAACGCGCTGACCGCGCACGCGCACGGCCGCGCGTCGCAGCTGCGCGTCGTCGACGGTCCGGATCGCGGGCTCGAGATCGATCTGCCACCGGTCGGCGTCGTGATCGGCAGCGAGCGCACGTGCGACGTCGTGCTGACCGACGCGTTCGTGTCGCGCCGCCACTGCTCGGTGACGCCGCACCCGAAGGGGTTCTCGATCTCGGACCTCGGCTCGAAGAACGGCACGGTGATCGACGGCGTCGCGGTCGGCAAGGTGATCGCGCCGCCCGGCGTCGCGCTGCGCGTCGGCAAGACCCTGATCCAGCTGATGCCCGCCGACGAGGTGGTGGACATCCCGCCGTCGTCGGCCGACCGGTTCGGCAACCTGTACGGCGGCAGCTACGTGATGCGCCAGGTGTTCGCGCTGCTCGAGCGCGCGAGCAAGTCGTCGGCGCCGATCCTGTTCCTCGGCGAGAGCGGCACCGGCAAGGAGCTGATGGCGCGCGGCGTCCACGATGCGTCGCCGCGCCGCGATGGCCCGTTCGTGGTGTTCGACTGCGGCGCCTCGACCGAGACGCTGATCGAGAGCGATCTGTTCGGTCACACCAAGGGCGCGTTCACCGGCGCGGCGAACGACCGCCTGGGCGCGTTCGCGGCGGCCCACGGCGGCACGCTGTTCCTCGACGAGATCGGCGATCTGCCGGTCGCGCTCCAGCCCAAGCTGCTGCGCATGCTCGAGGCCGGCGAGGTGGTGCCACTCGGCGGGCGCAAGAGCGAGCGCTACGACGTGCGGATCGTCGCGGCCACCCACCGCGACGTGTTCGGCGAGGTCGCGCGCGGCGGGTTCCGCGGCGACCTGTACTACCGGCTCGCGGTGGTCGAGGCGCACGTCCCGCCGCTCCGCCAGCGCGTCGACGATCTGCCGAAGCTGATCGCGATGTTCCTCGAGCGCGCCGGCGCGCCGCAGCTCGCCGCCCAGGTCGGCGGCCCGGCGCTCGAGAAGCTGCAGCGCTACCACTGGCCGGGCAACGTCCGGGAGCTGCGCAACGTGATCACCCGCGCGGTCGCGCTCGCCGGCCCCGACGATGACTTCCAGTCGCTGCCGTTCGTGCTGCGGCCCACGGTCGCCGCGCCGGACGCGGTGCCGCAGGCCCGCGCGGATCGCCCGTTCCACGAGGCCAAGGACGCGTTGATCGCTCGGTTCGAGCGCGACTACCTCACCGATCTGGTGCAGCGCGCGAACGGCAATCTGTCCCAGGCGGCGCGGATCGCCGGGCTCGAGCGCAAGTTCCTGTACAAGCTGCTCGAGCGCGCGGGGCTACGTCAGAAGTCCACCGAGGAAGAAGATGCTTGATCCCGCAACCGGGCGCCGGGGGATACTCGTCCCGTTGCGCGGACTCGTGGTGAGCTTCTTGGTCGCGTCCGCGTCGGGCTGTGGGTTCTCGGGCTGGGATCCGGGGGCGGCGGTCGATGCGGCCCCTGGCGACGGCCCCCTCGATGGCGACGCGGCGGACCCACCGGTCACCTGCTTCGCGCGCTGGCACGACGGCACCCTCGCGTTCGGCGCGCCGGTCCAGCTGCTCCAGCTCGCCAACCCCGAGATCGATCGCGATCCGTTCCTCACCTCCGACGAGCTCTCGCTGTACTTCTCGAGCTATCGCGGCGGCTCGCAGGACGGCGATATCTACGTCGCCACCCGGGCGAGCCTCGCGGTGCCGTTTGGTGCGCCGGTGCCCCGCACCGACGTCTCCTCCGACGAGCCGGAAGGCCGGCTGACGATGACCTCCGATCAGCTCGTGGCGGTGATCTCGAGCCGGCGCGACAACGGTCGCGGCGGCACCGATCTATGGATGGCGACCCGCGGGAGCACGGGCGAGCTGTTCGGCGCCCTCCAGCAGGACAAGCTCGCCGCCGTGAACGACGGCAGCGACCAGTACGACCCCGAGCTGTCGTCGGACGGGCTGCGGCTCTACTTCTCGGGCGGCAGCCCGCAGCGGATCGTGGTCGCCGAGCGCGCGTCGCGCGATGCGGCGTTCGGCGCCGCGCAGGACGTCGGCGGGATCCAGGGCGGCTCGAGCGACGCCGATCCATCGCTGTCGAGCGACGAGCGGATCCTGGTGTTCGCGTCGAACCGACCGGGCGTCGGCGCCGGTGATCTCTGGTACGCGCGGCGCGCCACCACGAGCGGGCCGTTCGAGGCGCCGATCCTGGTCCCCGGGCTCAACACCACCTCCAGCGACGGCGATCCGGCGCTCAGCCCGGATGGCTGCCGGCTCTACTTCGCCTCGAACCGCACCGGCAACTACGAGCTGTTCGTCGCCGAGATGACGCCGCTCTGAGCCAGGTGCGCGGCGATCGCCGCGTTGATCTGCGCGGCGTGGGTGATCGGCCCCATGTGGCCGAGGCCCGGGAACAGCGCGAGCCGCGCGTCGGGCAGGGCGGCGGCGAGCCGCTCGAGGGTGCGGCGCTCGGGGAGCGGCGTGAGCTCTCCGCCGAGCAGCAGGGTGGGCGCGGCGATCCGGGCGTACCCTGCCGCGCGGGTCGTGTCGGCCATCAGCGAGGCGACCTCCTGCGACAGCTTCCACCCGACGGCGCGGAAGCTCGCCTGGGTCTCCGGCCCGAGCCGCGCCCACGCGCCGGGGCCGTTCCACCAGTCCACGAACGACGCCAGCCACGCCTCGTCGACGCCGTCGGCGTCCGGCGCGTAGACCGCGCGGACCCGGTCGAGCACGGCCCGCGCGTCCGCATCGCGGTCGTCGAGCACGCCGAACGCCACCGGCTCGTACACCGCGATCGAGCGGACTCGCTCGGGGTGCGCGAGCGCGAGCTGGAGCACGAGCAGGCCGCCGTACGAGTGGCCGACCAGGTGGGCCGGCTCGTCCTCGATCAGCGACGCCAGGCGCGCCACGTCCTGCGCGAAGTGGAACGGCTCGCCCACCGGCCACGGCCCGGCCGCGCCGTAGCCGATCAGGTCCGGCGCGAGCACCTCGTGGTCGGGCGCGAGCTGGGCGGCGAGCTTGCGCCACTGCCGCGAGGTGAAGCCGCCGCTGTGGACGAGCAACGCGCGTGAACGAGCCATCGCCGACGATCTATCCGTCGTCCTACCCGGCGTCGAGTGGATCCGCCACGTCCTCGGGCACCACCGGCGCGGACTTCGCCACCTCGAGCACGTGGCGGACCAGCACGCCGAGGTAGTCCGCGAGCGCCGGGCACGTGATCTTCGTACCCGCGAGCGCCTGCGCGGTGTTGGTCTGGTCGTAGTGCACGGCGTGATCGAGCACGTCGAGGAACGCGAGCGGGCCGCGGCCGAGCCGCGACAGGCCGGGCGTGCGCAGCACCGCGCGGGCGAGCGGACGCGGGATGTGGCCACGCGGCTTCTGGGTGCGCGCGTGCTCGGCGACGCCATCGAACACCTGGCGCGCGGTCAGCGGCGCCGGATCGACGAGGTGGAACGTGCGGCCAGGCGCGGTCTCGTGGCGGCCGACCTGCCACGCCGCCTCGACGACGTAGTCGATCGGCACCAGGTGGAGCGGCGCCGCGCCGCGCCCGAGCAGCGGCAGGCGCAGCCCCGAGGCGTTGGTCGCGATCAGGACCATCAGGTAGTACGGCCCGTCGAGCTTCTCGATCTCGCCGGTCGTGCTGTCCCCGACGATGATGCCGGGGCGGACCACGGTGATCGGCAGCTGGCGCATCGCCGCGCGCACCAGCTTCTCCGCCTCGTACTTGGTGCGCTCGTACGGGTTGTGGAACTTCTGGCCGGCCTCGAGGTCCTCCTCGTAGAACGTGCCACGCCGATCGCCGGACACCATCGCAGTCGACCAGTGGACCACGCGCTCGAGCTGGCCCACGTCGCGCGCCAGATCGAGCACCGTGCGCGTGCCGCCGACGTTGACCCGCCGCGCGGTCGCGTCGTCGATCCCCATGAAGTAGATGCCGGCGAGGTGGTGGATCCAGGTCAGCTCGCGGGTCAGCGCGTGGTACTCGACGCTCGAGAGCCCGAGGTCCATGTCGCACACGTCGCCGACCAGCACCTGGGCGCGCTCGTGGCCGGGCAGGGTGGCGAGGAACCGCTCCGCGTCACTCGCGAACTTCTGCTGCGCGAGCACGTAGAACCGGGTCTCCGGCTCGGCGGCGAGCAGCTTGCGCAGCATCCGCTTGGCGGTGAACGCCGGGAATCCGGTCACCAGGGCGACGTCGCGCGCCCGGCGGGGCGAGCGGCGGCCATCGTCGGCGCGGCCTCGCCGCGGCACGCGCACCGGGCCGAAGTCGCGCTCGATCTCGGCGATCACCGCGTCGAGCTGGCCTGCGAGGTGGTCCAGCTCGCCGTCGTTCTCGATCACCCAGGTCGCCGCCGCGAGCTTCTCGGACAGCGACGCCTGCGCCGCGATCCGCGCGGTCGCCTCGTCGGTGGTGAGCCCGTCGCGCGCGACCAGCCGGGCGTGCTGCACCTCGGGCGCGGCCGACACGACGATCAGCCCGGCGAGCCCGTGGTGCGCGCGGTTCTCGACGAGCAGCGCGGCCTCGTAGAACACCACGCTCGCGCCCGCGTCGGCCCACGCGGCGATCGCCGCGGCGCGCGCGGCCGCGAAACGAAGATTCGTGTTACGGGTGAGGTAGGCGCGCGCGACAGGGTAGGCGAACACGATCGCGCCCATCCGCTTGCGATAGAGCTGGC
>JBQCJR010000839.1:0-7194 GCA_051952595.1 Kofleriaceae bacterium | reverse complement strand
AAAATGATTCTAAATAGTGTGTTGACGCGATTTTGGTGGTGTCTGTTTTCGCTGTTGTTTATTCATCTTTTGGGGTAGTGTGCGCGTTCCCCCAAGCCCCCACTCGCTGAGTCAGGTATCTCGGCCTAGAGGTCGACCAGCTCGAACCCGGTGAGCGGCTCGCCGAGGAACCTCGGCGCGAGCTCGTCGAGGCGCGAGGTGTCGGTCGCGAAGCAATCGAGGCGCCCCGGCTCGGCGCGGCGGTTCGACGTGCTCCCGAGCGCGCTTCGCGCCGCGTCCGCCATCGCGCTCGCCGAATCCACGACCGCGATCGGGCGGCCCGCGAGCTCCGCGGCGACGCGCTCGAGGATCGAGCGCAGCAGCGGGTAGTGGGTGCAGCCGAGCACCAGGGTGTCGATCTGCGGATCCTGGGCGAGCAGCTGGGCGAGGTAACGCCGCGCGACGATCTCGGCGACCTCGTCGTCGGTCCAGCCCTCCTCGGCGAGCGGCACCAGCAGCGGGCACGCGAGCGCGGTGAGCGTGGCGCCCGGATCGCGCGTCGCGATCGCCTTGGCGTACGCCTGCGAGCGCACGGTGCCGAGCGTGCCGATCACCCCGATGTGGCGCCCGGTGGTCGCCGCGAGCGCGCTGGTCGCACCCGGATCGACCGCGCCGATCACCGGCACGGGGCTCGCCTCGACGAGCGCCGGCAGCGCCTGCGCCGAGGCGGTGTTACAGGCGATCAGCACCAGCTTGACCCCGCGGTCGAGCAGGAACTGCTGGCAGCCGAGCGAGTAGCGCTCGACGGTGCGTGGGCTCTTGCTCCCGTACGGCACCCGCGCGGTGTCGCCGAGGTAGATGATGTCCTCACCCGGGAGTACAGCGCGCAGCGCGCGCACGACGGTCAGGCCGCCGACCCCGGAGTCGAAGACGCCGATCGGCGCCCTTCTGGTTGTTCGATCTTGCCCCATCTCGGTGTCCGGAGTGAGACGAGCTGTCACAGACGGCTATCGAAGTTGCCGTCCATACACTGCTCTAGCTCAGAGAACGCCTCAGGGACGGCGGCGCTTCCGCGCTGGTGTCCGCGCGGCCTTGCTGCCTTCGAACGCCCACAAAAGCTGTAAAAATGTCGCGGGCTTGTGATCGAGCGAAGCATAGAACCGGGAGATCCCGGGGAAGCTACGCTCGGCCAGCGGCAGCTGGCGTTCCGTGATACGGCCTTGCACCCGGCCGCAGCACTCAGCACGACCCATGCCGATCTCCGTCGAGACACCGTCGGAGATGTCGCCCTACACGACGACGACGCGCCTCAGAGCTTGAGGATCACCACGCCGAGCGACGCCTGGTTCACCGACGTGTTGTCGCCGCTGACCGAGGCGTTCGCACCGCTCGAGCCCGCCGCGCGGACGGTGAACGTGTGGGTCCCGGCCGCCACCGCGGTCACCAGCGAGAGGTTCCAGCCGGCGAACACCCCCGTCACGCCCGTGGTGTTCGCGGCCACCACCCGGCGATAGCCGCCGTTGGCCGGGATCTGGCCGTCGATGAACAGCGCCACGTCGATCGCGCTGAACCCCGTTGGCTCCGTGCTGGTGGTATGCATGCCGCCGTCGCTCGTGACGAGGACGACCGCGTTCGCGGGCACCGAGACGGTTGCCGAGAGCCCCGGGATGGCGGTGAACGCGGTGGTCGAGGTGACGATCAGGGGGCCGGTCCCGAACGCGCCCGCACCGGACTGGCCCGTGGTGCCCGCGGCGCCCGCCGGTCCCGCAGGTCCCTGCGCACCCTGCGCACCCGCCGGTCCCGCCGCGCCGGCAGGTCCCTGCGCGCCCTGCGCACCCGCCGGTCCCGCCGGTCCCTGCGCGCCCTGCGCACCCGCCGGTCCCATCGGGCCCATCGGGCCCATCGGGCCCATCGGGCCCATCGGTCCCTGCGCACCCGCCGGCCCCGCCGGTCCCTGCGCACCCGCCGGTCCCGCCGCGCCGGCAGGTCCCGCTGGCCCCTCGACGCCGAAGCAATCGGCGACGTCGCACACGCCGTCCTCGTTGTAGTCCTCGGTCTCGAGATCGCAGGCGCGATCCGAGTCGAGATCCCAGCACGAGATGCCCGGCGGGCCCGCGGTGCCCATCTCCCCCATCTCCCCCATCTCACCCTTCTCACCGGGATCCCCCTTCTCGGGGGGCGTATCCGCCGCGTTCGCGCACGCGGCGAGCAAGGCCCCGGACCACACGACCATCACGACAGAACGCCACAGCATCGTCAGCTCCTCGAAAAGCGCGCACGCTACTGCGAGGCGCCCGCCGAGATCGAAGGAAATCGCACGTGGTGCGCTCCCGGGGGGTTGAAAAATCCCGAGGCGGTCGGGGGGCCGGCAAACCGGCCGGCGGGCCGCCGTGGTAGGTATCCCGCCCCATGTCCGGCAACAGCGTCGTCGATCGGGTGCGCAGCCTCGTCGAGGTCGACCCCGTCGTGCTCGTCGAGATCGCGGGCGCGATCGCGAACGAGGGCGGACGCTGGCCGCCCGACGGGCTCACCGAGCTCGGCCACGAGCACGCGACGCGACTGCTCGACGCCGACCGGGGCCGGCTGCGCACCGCGATGGAGCAGATGCTGCTCGGCCGCGACATCGACCTCGCGCTCGAGTGGCTGCACGAGACCGGCGTGCTCGCCGTGCTGCTGCCCGAGCTCGAGGCCACGGTCGACCTGGTCCAGGAGACCGGCCGCCAGCACAAGGACGTCTGGGCGCACACCAAGCAGGTGGTGCGTCAGACGGTGCGCCGTCCGCTGGTCCGCTGGGCCGCGCTGCTCCACGACATCGGCAAGGTGCCGACCCGCACGTTCACGCCCGAGGGCGTGCACTTCCACGGCCACGCCGAGGTCGGCGCGCGGATGTTCGACAAGATCCACGCGCGGTTCGCGTTCCCGCGCGACGAGCGCCAGACGATCCGGTTCCTGGTCAAGCACCACCTGCGCACCAACCAGTACGGCGATCAGTGGACCGATAGCGCGGTGCGCCGGTTCCACCGCGAGATGGGCCCGCACATGACGGACCTGCTCGATCTGTCGCGCGCCGACATCACGTCGAAGCGGCCGGGCCGCCGCAAGGCGCTGCTCGAGCAGATCAGCGCGCTCGCCGAACGCGTCGAGCGCCTCGCCGAGGAGGACGCGAAGCTGCCGCCGCTGCACGGCGGCATCGGCAACGCGATCATGACCGCGTTCGAGCTCGCGCCGTCGCGGCTGATCGGCGATCTCAAGCGCGCGCTCGAGCAGGCGATCGAGCACGGCACGCTCGAGCCGCGCCGCGAGGACGCGTACTACGTCGCGTTCCTGGCGCGCCACGACCTGGTCCCCGGGCTGTCGCCCGAGCGCGCCGCAGCCCTGATCGAGGCCGGCGGCCTGGTCGACGACGCCGCGCGCGCCGCCGAGAATGCCGAGGGAGCCGGCGACTTCGAGGGCCCCCACGCCGGCGCCGATCCGGACGATCCGTCGCCCGGCGTGCTCGCGTGTGGCCACGATCCCGAGTCGGATCCGTGCGTGCACCGCGACGCCGATCCGGACGATCCGGACGTCCGCCGCTAGGCCGCCGCTACAGGCTGCGCCGCGGCGACAGCGCCGCGTTCGAGATCAGGAGCCCCGCGGCGATCGCGATCGCGACGATGAACATCTCGAACACCGTCTCGACCCCGGTCAGGGTGTCGTGGCCGAGCAGCGAGCGCATCCCGCGCAGGCCCATCGCGCCGGGCACCAGCATGACCGCGGCCGGCACGATCACCACCTGCGCTGGGCGCTTCATCACGCGCGCGTAGCCGTTGCCGAGCACGCCGAGCGCGAACGCGCCGACCAGCACGCCCATCTGCGGACCGATCCACTTCGCGCCGACTCGGGTGCCGAGGTAGCCCACCGCCGCGGCGGTGAAGATCCAGCCGATCGCGCGCGGCTGGGCGCGGACCACGATCGCCATGCCGACCGAGGTGGCCCCGAGCGCGATCCACACCGCCCACCACGGCAGCGGCGCCGAGGTCACATAGCCGATGTCGATCAGCGCGGCCGCCCCGCGCTCGCCGAGCGCGACGCCGACCACCAGCTCGAGCAGCACGATCACCGCGGACATCAGGCGCGCGGTGCCGGCGATCAGGTTGCGGGTCGCCAGCTCGGTCATCGCGACGGCGAGCTGCATGCCGGGCAGCAGCACGATCAGCGCGGCGATCGTGACCAGCGACGGGTTGATCACCTGCCACACCGACGACACCACGCTCGCCGTGAACGCCGAGACCGCGGCGCCGATCAGCTCGAACACCCGCGCCTGGTCGGTCGAGCGCTGCACGTACTGCGCGAGCACGCCCAGCAACAAGCCGATCGCCGCGGTGACCACCACGTCCGGCAGCGAGCCGCCGAAGAACACCGCGAGCGAGCCGGCGGTGGTGGCGTGCATCGCGGTCGACAGCAGGTGACCGTAGCGGTGCGGCGCCGCGACGATCGCGGCGAGCCGGTCGACGCCCTCGGCCGGGGTCATGTGGCGCGCGATCACCTCGTCGGCCAGCGCGTCGACCCGGGCGAGCTTGTCCATGTCCAGCTCGCCGCTCTCGACCCGCATCATCCGGGTTCGCAGCTCGGCCGGATCGCCGAAACTCATGATGAGGGTCGTCGGGGTGCTGAACACCTCGGCGTCCAGGCCGAGCGACCGGCAGGTCACCCGGAGGGCCTCCTCCATGTGGTGCGCCGGGGTCCCGTAGCGGTGGAGGGCGCGGCCGAGCTCGAGCACGAATTCGATCGCGTCTCGCTCGGCCTGGGAAGACGGATCCACGCGCGCACGATTAAGCGATGCGCCCCGAAAACGCAAACGCCCGGGCGGCAACCCAGGCGTCTGCTCGAATCGAGACCAACTAGACTAAATCTTCGAATTCTCGGTGACTTAAGAACTAAACCGAGGTTGTCACTGGCGCGGCAACACCAGCGCGCCACGGTTAGAAGCAAACCACGGGCCAGGGTGTGCGCCAACGATACAATCCCTTGTATTCCATCGGCTTGCGTGCTACCGAGACCTGAATACACGTCTCGCTCCGAGCCCGCGCTAGGACATTCATGTCACGACGCTCCGGAGCAGACGCAACGAATTGCAGAGTCCTGAATGAACAACATGCTCGCGGTGAATGCCGAGGGCCCCGAGATCCGCGTCGCGGTCGTCGAGGATGGGGCACTGGCCGAGTTCTTTGTCGAACGCAAACGAGACCGAGGGATCGTAGGAAACATCTATCGCGGCAAGGTCACGCGCGTCCTCCCGGGCATGCAGGCGGCCTTCGTCGACCTCGGACCGAAGGTCGAGCGCGCCGCGTTTCTGTACGTCGCGGACGTCCTGGGCTCCGGCGAAGAGTCGAAGCTGTTCGAGGACGGCTCGCTCGACGACGCCGATGAATCGCCCGAGGGCGCCGCGTCGCGGCTGGCCCGGTCGCGCAAGCAGCTGGCGTCCCGCAAGATCGAAGATCTTCTGAAGCCGGGCCAGACGGTGCTGTGTCAGGTGGTGAAGGATCCGATCGGTCAGAAGGGCGCGCGGGTCACCGGCTACCTGTCGCTGCCGGGGCGCTACAGCGTGTTCATGCCGCACGTCGCGCAGGTCGGCGTGTCGCGGCGGATCGGCTCCGACAAGGAGCGCCGCCGGCTGCGCGACCTGGTCAACGAGGTCCGGCCAAAGGGCTCGGGCTTCATCGTGCGCACCGCCGCCGAGGACGCCAACGACCAGGAGCTGCGCGACGACGTCGACTTCCTCGCCCGGCTGTGGGCGGAGATCGACAAGCGCCAGGAGCTGATGTCGGGCGCGGGCCTGGTCTACGCCGACCTGGATCTGTCGCTGCGGGTGGTGCGCGACCTGCTGCGCGAGGACACCTCCGAGGTCGTGATCGACGACGAGGAGCAGTACGAGCGGGTCAAGAAGTTCACGCTCGCGTTCCTCCCCCGGTTCGCCGAGCGGATCAAGAAGTACGAGGGCCGCCGCCCGATCTTCGACCACTACCACGTCGAGCCTGCGCTCCGTCAGGCGGTGGCGCGGCGGGTGCCGCTCAAGAGCGGTGGCTCGCTGGTGATCGATCAGGGCGAGGCGCTCACCGCGATCGACATCAACACCGGCAGCTTCACCAACACCGGCTCCGGCAACCTCGAGGACACCGTCACGGCGAACAACCTCGAGGCCTGCGAGGAGGTCGCCCGCCAGCTCCGGCTGCGCAACATCGGCGGCATCATCGTGGTCGACTTCGTCGACATGGACAAAGAAGGCAACCGCCGCAAGGTGTGGGACGCCTTCCACAAGGCGCTGTCGCGCGATCGCGCGCGCACCAACGTGACCAAGATCAGCGAGCTCGGCCTGGTCGAGATGACGCGCAAGCGGACGCGCGAGTCGCTGGTCCAGCTGCTCACCGAGCCGTGCCCGACCTGCGAGGGCTCGGGCGTGGTGAAGTCGGTGACCACGGTCGCGTACGAGATCCTGCGCGAGGTCCGGCGCTCCGGCACGCTGGTGGACAACGAGAAGATCGAGATCGAGTGCGCGCCGCGGGTCGCCGAGGTGCTGTCGCGCCAGGAGCGCGACTACCTCGATCACCTGGAGAAGCGGTTCCAGAAGCTGATCACCGTGATCGGCCAGAAGGGCTGGAAGCCGGACCAGTTCCGGGTCGCCGGCAAAATGTCGACCGAGATCGCGGCCGAGGCCGCGGCGGCCGCGCCGAAGAACGGCCACTCGCACGGCGGCGGCGGCGGCGAGCGCGGTGGGGGTGGCGGCGAGCGCGGCAGCAGCGGCAGCAGCGGTGGCGGTGGCGGCGGTGGTGGGCGCGGCGGGCGGCGCCGTCGACGCGGCGGACGCGGCGGGCGCGACCGCGCGGGCGCCGACGCGTAGCGGGCCGAGGGGAGCGCGCGAGCACGCGCGCTGACAGCGGAGATGGCCCGTCGAGCTGAGCGCGGGCCGAGTGGGCGCGCGCGCGGACACGCGCGCTGACAGCGGGGGATGGCCCCCGGCGTGCTGAGCGTGAGCCGAGTGGGAGAGAGCGCGCACGGAGATGGCCCGTCGAGCTGAGCGCGAGCCGAGTGGGAGAACGCGTGCACGCGCGCTGTCGGCGGCGGGATGGGCCCCGTCGCTCGGCCGCCTGCGTGGAGGCGGCGCCGACCTGACCGCACCGACGAAGGGCCTTACTCGCTCGGGGCCCACCCCGTCCGCCTTGCGCGCGCGTTGACGAG
>JBQCJR010000838.1:0-12036 GCA_051952595.1 Kofleriaceae bacterium | reverse complement strand
TCACTCGCGGCATCGGGCAGCTCGAACCGCACCGCGCGGCCGGCGTGCACCACGGCGAGCTGGCGCGGCCGGTTCAACGAGCGCGCGGGCGCCGCCGGATCGCCCGGCACGATCCGGATCTGGTGCGCCCGGGCGCTGTCGACCCGCGGCTGGAACGTGAAGAACTGGCCCTCGCCGGCGCTGCCCGGCAGGTCCTCTCGCCACGCCGTCTCGGGGCGGCCGTCGTCGAGCTCGCGCGGGATCGCGAGCGCGCCCGCGTCGCTCGCCCCCGGCTGGTGCGACGCGCTCCGCGCCTGGTAGAGCAGCGGCGGCGTGGCCGCGGCCGGATCGCGGCGGGCCGGGATCGTCGGGACCGAGGCCGGCACGTGGCTCGGTGGCACCACGAGCGGCCGGAACCGCGTGCCCTCGAGCCGCTCGGGGAACAGGTACGCCGGCTGGCCATCGCAGCGGCGGACCCGCGGCGACGCCTGGTAGCGGACGATCCCGGCCGGGGTCGCGTCGACCTCGATCGCGTACTCGGCGTCGAGCCCCACGCCGCCGAGCGGGAACCGCAGCACCTCGCGCCACGCCCCACGCAGCTCGACGACGATCGCCTCGCGCTTGCGCGGCGTGGTGGCATCGATCACGAGGTGGCCGGGCGGGCCGATCAGGATCCGCGCGGTGGTCACCTGCGGCGCGATCGTCAGCTGGGCCGGCCGCGCGCCGCCGATCGACAGCACGCCCTGGCTCGACAGCTCGATCCGGTCGGCCGCGCCGTCGCCATCGAGGTCGGCGCTCGCCGTGGCGATCGGCGCGCCCCCCGAGGCGGCCAGCGCGAGCGAACCGGAGCCGAGCGAGGCGATCAAACCGAGGGCGATCCGCATCGCGGCGAGACTACCATCGCCCCCGGGGCCGCCCAGCCGAGCGGACGCCGCGACCGCGTGGTGGCCGCGGCGCGCTCCGAGCGTTTCGCAGCGCGCGTGCATCGTGGCCGGGAGGACACGGCGCGCGGCCGCCGGTAGCGCGCCGGTGGTACCGTCGCGCCATGCGCCTGCTGGTCAACATCGACGTCGATGATCTTCCGCGCGCGACTGGCTTCTATACCCGCGCCTTCGGGCTGGCGATCGGCCGGCGGTTCGGCGACGGCGGGGTCGAGCTGCTCGGCGGCACCGCGCCGATCTATCTGCTGGTCAAGCCGCCCGGCAGCGCGCCCGCGCCCGGGGCCGCCCAGCCGCGCAGCTACGATCGCCACTGGACGCCCGTCCACCTCGACTTCGTGCTCGACGATCGCGACGCCCTGGTTGCCGCGCGCGACCGCGCCGTCGCGGCGGGCGCCGTGCTCGAGAGCGACATCGCGGACCACGCGTGGGGCAGCATCGCGCTGTTCGCCGACCCGTTTGGCCACGGGTTCTGCCTGCTCGCGTTCACCGAGCGCGGCTACGACGCGGTCGCGACCTGAGCGGCCGGCGCGCCGCGACCCGGGCGACCGGCGCGCCGCGTGCTAGCGTCCAGCCGCTTGTTCTCGCCCTCCGACTACTCGTTCGATCTCCCGCCCTCGCTGATCGCCCAGCAACCCGCCGAGCGCCGCGATGGCTCGCGGCTGCTCCACCTCGCGCCCGACGGGGCGATCGCTGATCGCGCGTTTCCCGAGATCGCCGAGCTGCTGCCGGCCGATTCCGTGCTCGTGGTGAACGACACCCGCGTGATCCCGGCCCGCGTGCTCTGCCACAAGGCGTCGGGCGGGGCGGTCGAGGTGCTGTTCCTCGAGCCCGAGCCCGAGACCGCCGCGCCGGACGGGATGTCGGCGTGGCGCTGCCTCGCGCGCGCCCGCCGGCCGCTGCGCCCCGGCCAGACCGTGCGGGTCGACGGCGCGGCGATCGAGCTGCCGATCCTCACCGAGCGCGCGGCCGATGGCTCGCTCGCGGTCGGCGCCCCCGGCGATGGCCTGGCGTTCCTTGACGAGCACGGCCACCTGCCGCTGCCGACCTACATCGATCGCCCGGACACCTCGGCCGATCGCGAGCGCTATCAGACGATGTTCGCGCGGGTCCCCGGGGCGGTCGCCGCGCCGACCGCCGGGCTACACATGACCCCGGCGGTCGCCGAGGCGCTCGCCGCGCCCGGGGTCTCGCTGGCCACCGTGACCTTGCACGTGGGGTGGGGCACGTTCGCGCCGATCCGCGAGGACGACCTGCGCGCCCACCGCATGCACCGCGAGCGCTACGCGATCCCCGAGGCCACCGCCGCGCTGGTCGCGACCGGCCGGCCGGTGGTCGCGCTCGGCACCACGGCGCTGCGCGCGCTCGAGGCCGCCGCGATCGAGCCGCGCCGGCTCGCCCCGGGCGCGGGGGCCACCGAGCTGTTCATCCATCCGGGATCCGGACACTCGTTCCGGATCGTGGATCTGCTGATCACCAACTTTCACCTCCCCGAGTCGACGCTGCTGATGCTGGTGTGTGCGTTCGCCGGCACCGAGCGGGTGCTCGCGGCCTATCGCCACGCGGTCGCCGCCGGGTACCGGTTCTACAGCTATGGCGACGCGATGCTGCTCCACCGCAGCAGCCCGACGGGGGTACTCTGATCGCGCCGGTGGGTTCCATCCCCGGGGAGAGCCGGCTATAACGCCCCGCTCGATGCTGTTCGACCTGCCCACGCCGGGGTTCTCGTTCGAGCTGATCGCGACGCTCGGTCACGCGCGCGCCGGGATCCTGCACACCCCGCGCGGCGACATCCCGACCCCGGTGTTCATGCCGGTGGGCACCGCCGGCACGGTCAAGGCGATGACGTTCGACGAGCTGCGAGCCGACCCGCTCGACGCGCGGATCATCCTCGGCAACACGTATCACCTCTATCTCCGGCCCGGCCTCGAGGTGATCGAGGCGGCCGGCGGGTTGCACCGGTTCTCGTCCTGGGACCGGCCGATCCTCACCGACTCCGGCGGCTACCAGGTGTTCTCGCTCGCGGCGATCAACCAGATCGACGATGAAGGCGTGACCTTCCGCTCCCACATCGATGGCTCGAAGCACCGCTTGACGCCCGAGGTATCGATGCACATCCAGAAGACACTCGGCTCGGACATCGCCATGTGCTTCGATCAGTGCCCGCCAGGCGATGCTCCCGCCGCCGTGCAGGAGGTCGCGCTCGCGCGCACCACTGCCTGGGCCGCACGGTGCCGGACGGCGGCGCGCGCGGTGGGGCAGGCGCTGTTCGGGATCGTCCAGGGCGGCATCGACACCGCCCGGCGCCTCCGCCACGCCGCCGAGATCACGAAGCTCGACTTCGATGGCCACGCCCTGGGCGGGCTCGCCGTGGGTGAGTCGATCGCCGACACCTACCGGGTGCTCGACGAGGTGGCGCACACCTTGCCGCCCGAGCGCCCGCGCTACCTGATGGGCGTCGGCACTCCCGCCGACCTCGAGCGCGGCATCCAGTCCGGGATCGACATGTTCGACTGCGTGATGCCGACCCGCAACGCGCGGAACGGCTACCTGTTCACCAGCCAGGGCCGTGTGAACATCCCGAACGCGGCTCATCGAACCGACCTCGGCCCGATCGACCCGGAGTGCCCGTGCTCGACCTGCCGGACCCACTCGCGGGCCTACTTGCGGCATCTCTATGTCGCCAAGGAGATCCTGTACTCGCGCCTCGCAACCCTGCACAACCTCACGTACTACGCTCGCCACGTGCGCCGGCTGCGCGACCGGATCCTCGCCGAGGGCCAGCGTGCTTGACCCCACCCGTACCGAGTGCTACGCAACCGCTGTTTTTCCTTAGCGATGTGTGGCGCCACGCTAGCTCGTTGAGACGGATCGGAGACACCCCATGGCCATGCAACAGATCTTGATGCTCCTCGTGATGTTCGGAATCTTCTACTTCATCCTGATCCGACCTCAGGTGAAGAAGCAGAAGGAACATCAGGCGTTGCTGTCGAAGCTCGGCAAGGGCGACGAGGTCATCACCCGCGGCGGCGTGATCGGCAAGATCACCGGCGTCGGCGACGACGGCGTGCTCGTCCTCGAGCTCCAGGAGAAGGTTCGCGTGCGGATCCCGCGCGCGTACATCGAGGGCAAGTGGGAAGCCAAGACCACCGAGACCAAGGCCGCTTGATCCCGTTCGTCGCGATCCGTTCGAGCATCTCCCGAGCTCTAGAGGTCATCTATGGACCGTAGTCTGAAGTGGAGGACACTTGCCCTCCTGGGCATCTGCCTCCTGTGTGTGGGCGTCCTGGCGCCGTCGGTGGTGAGCGAAGACGCGTTGCCGTCGTGGTTCCCGTTCAAGAAGAAGATCAGCCTCGGTCTCGACCTGCAGGGCGGATCTCACATCGTGTACAGCATCGATCTCGACAAGGCGGTCGATGACCGCGCGTCCGAGATCAAGCGCGACCTCGAGACGCGGTTCTCCGACGAGAAGGTCGCGGCCACGGTCAAGACGCCGGCGTTTCCCGTCGGCGCGGTGACCGTGATCGCCCCCGACGCCAAGAAGAAGGCGGAGATCGAGTCGCTGGTCCGCACGGACTACGGCAACACGGTCGAGTCCCGCGCCTGCGCCGAGGCGGATGGTCCGAACGCGTTCTGCTTCCGGGTGTCGTCGAGCTACGCCGACGGCATCAAGCGCGCGGCGCTCGCCAACGCGGTCACCACGATCCGCGAGCGCATCGACGAGAAGGGCGTCGCCGAGCCGAGCGTGGTCCAGCGCGGCGATGACATCATCGTCGAGCTGCCGGGCCTCGACGAGGAGCAGAAGGCGGCGACCCGCGACGTGATCGCGCGGACCGCCAAGCTCGAGTTCAAGGTCGTCGACGACGGCTCGGAGTTCATGCGCAAGCTCTACGCGCACGTCGGCAGCGTCGGGAAGGAGGGCACGCCCTCCGACCCGCGCGCGATCACCGATGGCATCCGCGCCGAGATCGACCAGTGGCGCCCCGAGGACGGCGGCGCGATGCACGTCGACTACTACCTGATCGCGCACGACCGCGAGCAGAAGATGCCGGTCGAGGAGGCGCGCCGCCTCGACTGCGTGAAGAAGTCGCACAAGACCGAGGGCGGCGAGGTCACCTGCAACGTGACCGGCCGCCAGGTCATCCAGCGCTACCTCGACGACCTCGCCAAGCAGGACCCGAGCTTCAAGGTGCCGGACTCGCACCAGATCGGCTACGAGCTGGTCGAGCCGGCGCCCGGCGCGAAGGACAAGCGCACGTTCTGGCGCACCTACTACCTCGATCGCTCGGTCCGGCTGACCGGTACCTCGATCTCGAACGCGGTGGGCAGCTACGACGGGAACACCAACCGGCCGGTCGTGCTGCTCGACTTCAACCGGTACGGCAGCCGGGTGTTCGGCGACCTGACCGCGCAGATCGTGGGCAAGAAGCTCGCGACGATCCTCGACGACAAGGTCAAGAGCGCGCCGATCATCAACGGCGCGATCCGCGGCGGCCGCGCCTCGATCACGATGGGCGGCAGCGACCCGCGGCGCCAGGAGATGGAGCGCGACGAGCTGGTCAACGTGCTGAAGACCGGCTCGCTGCCGGCGCCGCTCCGCGAGGAGTCGGTGTCCGACCTCGGCCCGACGCTCGGCCGCGACGCGATCCACAAGACCAAGCTGTCGTTTGGCCTCGGCATCGTGCTGGTGGTCGTGATCATGGTCGGGATCTACCGGTGGTCCGGCTGGATCTCGGTGTTCTCGCTCGTGTTCCACAACCTGCTCACCCTCGCGGTGATGGCGGCGTTCGGCGCGACGCTGACACTGCCCGGCATCGCGGCGATCGTGCTGTCGGTCGGCATGTGCGTCGACGGCAACATCCTCATCTACGAGCGCATTCGAGACGAGCTCAACCTCGGCAAGAGCGTGCGCGGCGCGGTGGACCTCGGGTTCTCGCGCGCGTTCTCGGCGATCCTCGACGGTCAGATGACGACGGCGGCCGCGGGCTGGGTGCTGCTCCAGTACGGCTCGGGCCCGATCAAGGGCTTCGCGGTGATGCTGCTCGTCGGCGTGTTCACAACGGTTTCCACCAACATCTGGGTCACGCGGATCTTCTTCGACTGGTACATCTCCAGGAAGAAGGGTCAGCTGGCGACCATCTCGATCTGAGGCGGCGATGAGCGACGAAAAGAGCGCCCACAAGTTCCGTTACCTGCTGCCGCCCGGAAACAACTTCCAGTTCGTTTCCAAGTTCAAGGCGTGGCTGATCCTGTCGATCGTCCTGATGGCGGCGAGCATCGGGTCCTTGTTCGTGAACAAGGCCGTGCGCGGCAGCTACATGAACTGGACGATCGACTTCAAGGGTGGCACCGAGGTCGTCTACGCCTTCAAGGACAAGGCGACCGGCGCCTACGAGACCGTCGATGCGGGCAAGGTCCGCAAGGCGCTCGAGGACGCCGGCGAGGACGGGTTCGACGTCTCGGACATGTCGTGGTCGGAGACCTCGCCCACCGGCCAGGACGTCAAGATCGACGGCATGATGGTCCGCACGCCGCGGTTCTCGGCCATCCCGCCCGCGACGAGCCGGAAGGCGTTCGATGCCTTCCACGACAAGTTCAAGGACCGCGAGATCGCCAAGGCGACCTGGTCGGGCGATCGCCTGAGCGTCCGGTCGCACAAGCCGATCTCCGACACCGAGGTGACCGAGCTGTTCAAGACGCTCGGGCTCGACGTGAAGCCGTGGACGCCCGAGGAGCGCGCCCTGTACACCCACGCCGACGAGGGCACCGGCGAGTACAACCAGTGGTTCTCGCTGTGGGGCATCGATCGCCAGTTCGAGCAGGTGCTCGAGAAGGCGATGCCGGACACCGACGTCGTCGCGAAGCAGAGCTACGGCGTCGGCGCCAAGGCCGGCGACAAGCTGCGGGATGACGCGGTCAAGTCGCTGGTCTACGCGATCTTCCTGATCATGCTGTACCTCGCGTTCCGGTTCGACATCCGGTACGCGCCGGGCGCGGCGTTCGCGACGATCCACGACGCCATCATGGTCATCGGCGTGTTCGCCGTGACCTGGACCGAGGTCTCGCTGACCTCGGTGGCCGGCTTGCTCACGGTCGTTGGCTTCTCGGTCAACGACACCGTCGTGGTGTTCGACCGGATCCGCGAGAACCAGGCGAAGCTGAAGGACAAGAAGATCGAGCGCATCATCGACCTCTCGATCAACGAGGTGCTGGTCCGCTCGATCCTCACCTCGGCGACGGTGTTCGCGACGACGCTGATCATGAACATCTTCGGCACCGGCCTGGTGCAGAACTTCGCGTTCGCGATGAACGTCGGCGTGATCGTCGGCGCGTACTCGTCGATTTTCCTCGCCGCGCCGTTCTTCCTGTACATCACGCGTCGCTGGTACTCCGGGACCGCCCCGGCGCGCCGTCGCGGGATGCCGTCGGCGCCCGAGCCGACGGTCGAGACGCCCGAGGAGTAGCTCTCCTCGTCCGCCTCTCCGGTCACCCGGGGAGGCGCCGCGATCTCGCAACGAGCCCAGCTCGTATCGCGAGAGCCTGCGAGTCTCGGCGGCGTCACGCCCGCCGGTCGACCAGCTCGCCCTCCCAGCCTTCTCTTCTCCTCCTCCGGAACCGAAAATTCTGCTGGTGGTAGTAGGCGTGTGGAGATTGTGGACAGGCGCGCCAGCCGCACCGCTGCCCGCGCTCTCCGCTTCGCCGCGCGGCGCGGCTGTCCAAGCCCGTGGGCAACCGGCGCTGCTGCACGTCCCGGCGTTCGGACGGTTGTCCACGGGCGCCAATATCCACACGCCGCGCGCGTTCTGCTCCGAACCGGTTCTCCAGCCGCATCGACCGGAGTACCAGGACCAGATCGTCGCCGAGGAGCGGCGATGATGCTGCCGGATTGATTTCGCCGATATCCCGAACCCTCCGCGCCGTCGAGATCCACGATCAGCCGGAGGCTCCTCGCTCGCGGGACGATCCCGGGACGATCCCGGGATCTCGCGAGAACACTCGGGATTTGTCAGACCCGCGCTCTAGGGTGCGCGCGTGGATCTGCGGTTCCGTCCGGTCGACGAGCGCGTCGTTGGCCGTCTTGCCTCGGCGCTGCGCGTGCGCGCCGCCACCGCGCGCTGCCTGGCCGGCCGCGGGGTCGTCGAGCCCTCCGACGCGCAGGGCTTCATCGATCCGCGGCTCGCCGCGCTGCGGCCCCCGGTCGGGCTCGCCGGGCTGCCGCGCGCCGTCGAGCGGATCGCCGACGCGGTCCAGCGCGGCGAACGGATCGGCGTGTTCGGCGACTACGACGTCGACGGGGTCACCACCGCCGCGCTGCTGACCTCGTTCCTGCGCGCCGCGGGTGGCCACGTCGAGGTCGCGGTGGCGCGGCGCGACGCCGGGTACGGCTTCACCTCGGCGGCGGCCTCGGACTTCGCGGCGCGTGGCTGCCGGCTGGTGGTCACCGGCGACTGCGGGACCAGCGACCTCGAGGCGATCGCCACGGGCGCCGCGCTCGGCCTCGAGGTGATCGTGGTCGATCATCACACCGTGCCCTCGGCGGAGCTGCCGCACCCGGCGCTCTCGCTGGTCAACCCGCACCGCGCCGACTCGACGTTCCCGTTCCGGGGCATGGCGTCGGTCGGGCTCGCGTTCTACGTCGCCGCGGCGGTGCGCACCGAGCTGCGGCACCGCGGCCACTTCCGCACCCGGAGCGAGCCGGACGTGCGCGACCTGCTCGATCTGGTCGCGCTCGGCACGATCGCCGACCTGGTCCCGTTGTCCGCCGAGAATCGGATCCTCACCTCGCTCGGGCTGCGCCGGCTGCACAGCCGGGTCCGCCCCGGGGTCGCCGCGCTGCTCGAGGTGGCCGGGGTCGATCTCGAGCGCGAGATCGACGCGCGCACCGTGTCGTGGAAGCTCGCGCCGCGGATCAACGCGCCCGGCCGGCTCGGCGCCGCGGAGCCCTCGCTGGCGCTGCTGCTCGCCGACGCCGAGACCGCGGCGGCGCGCGCGCAGGCGCTCGAGGAAGCCAACACCGAGCGGCGGTCGATCCAGGAGCGCGTGATGACCGAGGCGCTCGAGCTGGTCGGCGACGATCCCGGCCCGGCGATCGTGCTGGCCGGGGAGGGCTGGCCGGCCGGCGTGGTCGGCATCGTCGCCGCCAAGCTCGTCGATCGGTTCCAGCGCCCCGCATTTGTGGTCGGCATCGATCCGGAGACCGGGATCGGCCGCGGCTCGGCGCGCACCGCGGGTGGCGTCGATCTGTACCGCGCGCTCAACGAGGCCGCGCACACCTCCGGCTGCCTCGGCCGGTACGGCGGGCACGCCGCCGCGGCCGGCTTCACGGTGCACCGCGAGTCGGTGCAGCAGCTCGCCGAGGCGCTCGGCGGCGCGTGCGCGCGGCTCGCCGCCGGCTCCGGTCCCGTCCAGACCGGCAAGCTCGTCGATGCCGAGGTGCGGCTCGCCGAGGTGGACGAGCGGCTCGCCCAGGAGCTCGCCGGGCTCGGGCCGTTCGGCCAGGAGAATCCGGCGCCGGTGCTGGTCACCCGCAACGCCCGGGTCACCGCCGCGCGGCGGGTCGGCGATGGCTCGCACGTGAAGCTGACGATCGAGGACGATCGCTCGACGACCCGCAGCGCGATCGGCTTCAACCTCGGTGATCGGTGCACCGAGCTCGGGATCGATGTCGGCGCGCGGCTCGATCTCGCGTTCCTGCCGACCGTCTCGACCTGGCAGGGCCGCCGGAGCGCCGAGCTCGAGCTGAGCGATCTAGGCCCCTCGGCATAGCATCGATTTTTTTGAGAAAAACCGTTCTGGGCGTGGGGCGTTTCGCCCCGCGCTCCGGCTAGAGTGCTCCGCGATGGTCGGCCGCTGGACGCACCAAGTCGGACTGCTCGGCTTGCTCGCGCTCGCGCTCGTGGTCGCCGGCCTCTATCGCACGCCCGCGCGCGATACGGTGGAGGTCCAGAGCCAGACGTTCCACAGCGAGGCGCTCACACGTGCGCCGATCGCGGCGGGCAAGCGGCTCAAGATGGTGGTCCAGAGCGATGGGCCCGGGGCGAGCGGCTGGCAGCCGGTGATCGCGCCGCCGCTGGTGTCGCTGCCGCGGGTGGTGCGCGGCGTCTCCGAGGTGCGGACCGAGCCGGTCGTCGAGTGTCCAGCACGGGTCGCGGCGCGCCGTCCGGCCGCGCGCGATCCGCCCGCCGGCTAGCCCGGACGCGTCCGCTGCCGCCCTGCGGCGCGGGTACCTCGGCGCGCTCGTCGCGAAGGGGCCGAGATCCGGGTTGGCTCGACGCTCGTGCCGTCGATCGACGGCGATCCGTTCTTTCCTCTCCCGGAGCTCTCATGCAATCGATGCAAGCACCGCTCGCCGCGCTGGCGGCCGGCGGTGGTGTCAGTCCCCTGGTCGCCGATCTCGGCCTGTGCCTGCTCGCCGCAGGCGTGCTCGCGATCGCGTTCGTCAAGCTCAAGATCCCCGCGATCGCCGCGCTGCTGGGCGCCGGCGTGTTACTCGGTCCGGCCGGCCTCGAGGCGATCCACGATCGCGCGAGCATCGATACGATCGCGAACCTCGGCCTGACCCTGCTGCTGTTCGTGATCGGCCTCGAGGTCCACGTCGAGAGCCTGCTCGCGAGCGGCCGGACCCTCGTGGTCACCGGGGCCGTGCAGGTCCCGCTCACCCTCGCGCTCGGGTTCGGCACCTTCATCGTCGTCGGCGCGACCGGCTGGGGCCTGGTCTCCGGCGTGTACCCCGCGCTCTACCTCGGCGTCGCGTGTGCGTTCTCGTCGACCCTGCTGGTGGTCAAGTACCTCCAGGAGCACCTCCAGCTCGACACCACCGCCGGCCGGCTCGCGGTGGGCCTTTTGATCTTCCAGGACGTGTGGGCGATCGTGTTCCTGGCGCTCCAGCCGAGCTTCGCCAACCCCTCGATCGCCCCGATCCTGCTCACCTTCCTCGGCACCACGATCCTCGGGGTGATCGCCACCGCGGTCGCGCGGTTCGTGCTGTCGCACGCGTTTCACATCGTCGCGCGCTCGCCCGAGCTGGTGGTCACCGTCGCGCTCGGCTGGTGCTTCGGCGTGGGCCTGCTCGGCGCGAACCTCGGCGCGATCGCCCACCGGATCGGCCTCGACGTCGAGATCTCGGTGTCGATGGAGATGGGCGCGCTGATCGCCGGCGCGACGATCGCGACCTCGCCGTACGCCTACGAGGTGGTGTCGCGGGTCGTCCACCTGCGCGACTTCTTCGTCACCCTGTTCTTCGTCGGCCTCGGGATGAGCATCCCGGTGCCCGACGGCGCCGGCGTGCTGCTCGCCGCGGCGCTGGTCGCGGTGGTCGCGGTCGCGCTGCGGTTCGTGGTGTTCCTGCCGGTGCTGTACAAGACCGGGCTCGATCGCCGCAACGCCGTCTCGGTGTCGACCAAGCTCGCGCAGGTCTCGGAGTTCTGCCTCGTGATCTGCTACCTCGGCGCGCGGCTCGGCCACATCAGCGGCACCCAGGTGAGCATCGTGATCTTCGCGTTCGTGATCACCGCGCTCGCCACGCCGCCGCTGTTCGCCGCGTCGGACCGGCTGTACCTCCGGCTGCGCGGCGCGATGGATGCGCTCGGCATGCGATCGCGCGGCGCGCGCGCCGAGGTCGAGTCCGGGGAGGCGCCGCGGCTGGTGCTGCTCGGGTTCCACCGCGTCGCCTCGGCGCTGCTCGCCGACCTGGAGCGGCTGCACCCCGACCTCGTCCCGCGCACCCTGGTGATCGACGTCAACGCGGCGATCCACGCCGAGATCCGGCGGCGCGGCGCCCAGGTCGTGTACGGCGATCTCAGCAGCATCGAGGTGATGCGCCACGCCGGGGTCGACGCCGCCGAGGTGATCGTCTCGACCGTGCCCGACGAGATGCTGAAGGGCACCTCGAACGAGCAACTCGCCCGCCAGCTCCGCCAGCTCGCGCCGCAAGCCAAGATCATCGCGAACTGCAGCCGGGTCTCGCAGGTCGAGAAGCTGCGCGCCGCCGGGGTCGATCACGTGTTCCGCGCGCCGACCGAGGTCGCGCTCGGCATCCTGCCGGCCATCTACGCCGCGCTCAACGCGAGCCTCGAGTCGTACCAGGAGGCCGTCGAGGAGGAGCACGGCGCGCTCGAGC
>JBQCJR010000837.1:0-4346 GCA_051952595.1 Kofleriaceae bacterium | reverse complement strand
ATCGCGCAGGAACTGCGGGCGCAGGCGGAACCTCACAAGGGGGCGTTCCGGGTCGAAGGGCCGGGGGCGCGGAAGCTCCTCGAGCCGATCGCACGGCACCAGGCGAACGACGGCTTGCTCGACATCCTCGACCTCCTGGGGATCGAGCATGGGCTGCACGGCGTCCCGTCGTACAACGTCGGCGGGAAGCTCGCCGCGTTCCTCGGAAAGCTGGACGAGCCGACGGCCGCGCTGGTGGCCACGCTGTACGCGACAATCGCCGGGCGAAGCCTGAAGCCCACCACCGCCCGCCTCGAGGAGGAGCAGGCGGCCGAGCTGGTCGCGATCGCGAAGCGGAAGGTGCCGTGGCTCGGCGCCACGAAGGCGAAGAAGTCCACCAGCCCGAAGAAGGCCGCGGCCGTCCCCGCCGCCGAGCCGGGGGAACTCGAGGACGACGATGAGGAGGATGGCTGGATGGCCTCGGGGGACGACACCGAAGACCTGTGGGACACGGAGGAGGATGAGGAGCTCGAGGAGGTGGAGTCATGATCCGCCGATTCAAGCGCGCCACGAAGCGCCGCCCGCGCCTCACCTTCGCGCAGCTGCGCCACCGGTTCCTCTACGCCATGCGGCCGCTCGCGCGCCGCGATCGCCGGCGGCTGCACGCCTTCTACGACCTCCGGGGGTACCATGCCTGAGCAGACTACGCGCGCGCCGCAGCTGTTCGACATCCCCGCGGGGGCAGATCGCACCACGTGCCGCAGCTGCCAGGCGCCGATCTGGTTCATCGTCACGGCGAAGGGCCACCGCATGCCGGTGAGCGTCGCCGTCGAGGGCGGCGTGGCGCCGACCGACTCGGCGCCCGGCCGCGGGATCTCGCACTTCGTCGACTGTCCCGCGCGGGACCAGCACCGGAGGCGCAAGTGAAGGTCGACGCCTATCCCCTCCAGTGGCCCGCCGGCTGGCGCCGCACCCCGGTGGCGGAGCGCGTGCGCGCCCGCTTCGCGCGGAAGGAGCGCCAGTTCCGCGACTACGGGAACGGGAACACCAGCTCCTGGACGACCAACAAGCAGCTGTCGATCGCCGACGCCGTGCACCGCGTGCGCCAGGCGCTCGAGCGCTTCGGGTTCAACGATGACGACATCGTCATCTCCAGCAACCTCGGGCTCCGCCTGGACGGGCTCCCGCGCAGCGGGCAGCGCGAGCCGGCGGATCCGGGGGTGGCCGTCTACTGGCGCGACGCCGCAGTCACCCAGGCGATGGCCATCGACCAGTACGACCGGGTCGCCGACAACCTCGCCGCGGTGGCCGCGACGATCGACGCCATGCGCGCGATCGAGCGGCACGGCGGGGCGCAGATCCTGAACCGCGCGTTCCAGGGCTTCAAGGCGCTGCCGTCGGAGGCGACCCCTTCGATGGACGCGGCGACGGCGGCGATCGTCCTGTCGAACTACTCCAGCACCCTTAGCCAGGGGGAGGTGCTCCGCTCGTGGGAGGCTGCGCGGACCGCGGTTCGTGCGGCGCGCGCGAAGGAGCACCCTGATCGGGGCGGCGACGTCGCGCGCTGGCACAACGTGGAGGTCGCGAAGGCGGTCCTCGAGGCCCACCACGGGAGGGAGCTGTGACCTCCGCCCCTCCGCTCGCGCAGCGGGAGCAGCCGGGTCTCTCCCAGACACTTCCGGGGCCCCGCGATCCGCGCCGCTGCCAAGCGTGCGGCTGCTCCTTCCAGGTGCGCCCGCTCGAGCGCTGGCTCGAGCACGATCCTTGGGATCGCCTGCCGGCGAAGCCCGACGTCGTCGTGCTCTGCGCAACATGCAGCGCCCGCCTGATCGAGCCGCACCCGCGGCTCTATCGCCAGCTGGAGAATGGCGCTCCGTTCCCGGGCTGCATGTCGGTCTGCCTCGACTGCCAGTTCCGCGAGGGGGTCAGCTGCAGCGCGCCGGCGGCGAAGCTGAACGGTGGCGCCGGGCTCACCCTCGAATGGGACGAGCCGCCCTTCTTCGGGCACGTATGCGGCGGCCGCGGACGCGGTCACCGCGGTTGTCAGCAGCTCGCGATCTACCGCGGCCCGGTGCGCCGCTGCTCCGGGAAGGAGGTGCGCAGTGCCTGAGCCGTCGATCGACAGCGCCATCATCACTCACCGTCTCGACGCCGCGCAGGCCGAGTGGGAGCGGCACGACCGGGTACGCCGGGTCCTGCGGCACAGCGTCCTGGAGGCGAGGAGCCGGCTCGCGCACGTGCTGGACCCGAGCACGCGCGAGAGCGAGACGATCGACCTCGCGCTCCGTGAGGCGTTCGCGCTCCTCGACGGCGTCGCGGAGGCCATGGACGGGACGTGGATTCTGAGCCCCGCGGCGCGGGCCGCTTTGCAGGGGGAGGCCGCATGTCCGACGTGACGGATCTGGCGCAGGTCCTCGCCGACGCGCGCGGCGAGGCCGCGGTGCTGCGGCGGCGTGGCCACCGCACCGAGGCCGACGCCATCGATGAGCTGTGCGAGAAGGTGCAGGCGGCCGCCGAGGACTACCTCCACTTCATCCCCGAGGCGGAGGCGCTCCTGCGCGGCGCGAAGCGCGCCTGGCTGCTGCGGAACCGCCTCGGGTGGCAGCAGGACGGCCACGCCCGCCGGGTCGCGGGGAAGTGGGAGTACCGCGCCATCCTGCTGCCGCGGGCGACGCCGGCGTCGATCGCCCGCCAAGCCGCGCTGCAGGGCGAGCGCGTCACCGGGAAGGCCTCCTGATGGCCAAGCGCAAGCGGATCGCCACCTACGGGAAGCGCGGCCAGCTGGTGCGCGTGTTCTCCGAGTCGACGCCGGCGGGGAAGCTCGTGCGCGTCCAGTGGAACGAGTTCAAGGGCTCGCCGCTCTCCACGGAGAGCTGGCCCTACTCGACGGCGAACGTCACGGAAGCGAAGGCGTGGGCCGAAGGGACGGCGCAGCGCCTCGCCCAGGGCGGCGCGCCGAAGGTCGCGGACCGCAGCGTCCGGGAGCTCGCGACCGCCATGCTGGCCGCCGATGCCGAGGCTTGGGCCCCGAACACGCTCCGCGCCTTCCAGCACCGGTGGGCGCGCTTCGAGGCGCACGTCGGCCGCAACACCCCCGCGCGCCTGGTCACCGAGGAGACGCTCGACGAGTTCCGCGCGGCGATGCGGAAGATCGGAGTCGTCACCAACCAACGCTCCGAGACGGTGAAGGTCGTCAAGCAGGTCTTCCGCTGGGCGCGGCGCCGGAAGCTGATCGCGGAGAACCCCATCGCCGACTACGTGATCAAGCTGGCGAAGGGGGAGAAGCGCACCGACGTCCCGGAGTGGGCGCCCGAGGAGGTCTCGCGCATGCGCGTGCAGCTGCTCCTCGAGGGCGCGCACCGGCAGGCGCGCGGCTGGCGCCTCGCCGTGGCGATCGAGCTCGCGGCGCTCCAAGGCCCGCGGCAGAACGCCCTCCGGCACCTCGACGTCGACGACATCAACCTCTCCGGCGCGGAGCGTCGGCACCCGCAGCAGCCCGGTGTCGTGATCCCGCCGCGGGCCGTGTGGTGGAACCCGGCGTGGGACAAGCTCGGGAAGGAGCGCATCCAGCCGCTCACCCGGGGTGCCGTGCGCGCGTTGCGGATCGCGCTCGTGTGGCGCCGGCGGCTCGAGTACTCGGGCCCCTGGCTTCTGGCGCCGGCGCAGGACCGCACCGTCGCGAAGGGCGAGCCGTGGACCTACCAGGCGATGAACAAGGCGCTGCGCGAGCTCTGCGATCGCTGCGACCCGGTCATCCCTTGGGTGAAGGGGCGCGGCTGGCATGGCTTCCGGAAGCAGTCCGCCGGCGAGATCCACCGGGTCACCGGCAGCGAGCGCGCGGCCGCGGACTGGATCGGGGACGACGACATCAAGGTGGTGCGGAAGCACTACCTGAAGCGGCGCGCGGAGGAGCAGCGCGACCACGCGCAGCGACTTCCGGATCCGGTCCGGCTTCCCACGGGCCCGCGGCGCGCGGCCGCGCCGGCGCGCGAGCCGCGGCCGATCCCGCACGGCACCAGGAGCGGCTACAACCACCATCGCTGCCGCTGCGAGGCGTGTACGGCGGCGCAGCGCGACCACCTGCGGGCGAGCCGCGGCTCGGACCCGGCCAAGTTCCGCGGTGCCCGGTCAGAGCCCGAAAAGCGCAACGCAACCGCAACCACTCCCAGAAACGACGAAGCCCCGCACACGGGCGGGACTTCGGAAGTCTTTCATTCGGAGGAGCTTACGTGATTCGCATTCAAGAGCCACAGGTCGGGATTGAACCGACGACCGCGCAGCGTAATACGCATAGGGCTCACCGCGCATTCGTCGCGCTCCCCCAGCGTAGCGCTCTGAGTTCTCGCCGTCAAGGACGAGAGAAGCGC
>JBQCJR010000836.1:0-28279 GCA_051952595.1 Kofleriaceae bacterium | reverse complement strand
GCTCTCAGGCGGCGCCGCGGCGGGCGGTGGGGGCGTGGGCGGTGGTGGCGGATGCGCTCGCGAGGCCGTCGCGCGCGAGCTCGAGCAGCCGCGCGGCGCTCGGTTGCTCGATGTCCTCGGGCACCGCCTGACCGGTGGTCACCCAGGTGACCGGAAGCCGGGTGCGCCCGGGGGCGTGCGCCAGCTCCGGCGCGTGGTCGATCTCGTCGAGCTTGGTGAACAGGAGCCGCGCCGGGCCGAGCGGCCGGTAGCGCGCCACCAGCTCGTCGATCGCTGCGGCCGACGAGGCGGCCGGGATCACCAGGTGGACCTCGAGCTGGGCGAGCTCGCCGATCGCCTCGGCCAGCTCCTCGACCGAGCCGAGGTCGCGCGGGCTCTTGCCGGCGGTGTCGATCAGCACCAGCTCGTCCGGTGCGGCGAGACCGACCAGCCCGGCGAGCTGCGACGGCGCGCCGGCGACCGCGAGCGGCACGCCGATCAGATCCGCGAACGTGCGGATCTGATCGACGCCGCCGACCCGGTAGTTGTCGAGCGTGATCAGCCGGACCCGGCGATGCTCGACGAGCGCGGCGTTCGCGGCGAGCTTGGCGATCGTCGTGGTCTTGCCGGCGCCGGTCGGGCCGACCAGCATGATCACGCGGCGCGCGCTCGGCGCGGTGAGTGTCGCGTGGTTTGACGCAGCGGGCATCGCGAGCTCGGTCCGTGCACGACCGAGGCCACCCGCGGCCGGGGGCGCGAGCTCGGCGCGGCGATCGATCGCCAGCTCCTCGACCAGCTTGCGGAGCGCGGCGAGCTCGGCGCGCAGCTCGCCGGTGCCGCGCTGGTCGCCCGCGGCGCGGACCATCGCGCGCAGCGATCGCAGCTCGCTCTTGAGCGGCGCGAGCAGCTTGTCGACATCGGGCGGCGGCGGCGCGAGCGGCGCGGCGGCGCGCAGGCGATCCGACGCCGCGGGGCCGCCCATCGTCGGGCCGCCGTAGCTCGCGTAGCTCGCGGGGCCGCCCATCGTCGGGCCGCCGTGGCTCGCGGGGCCGGCGAGCCCGAGCTCCGCGGCCTGCGCGCGCGCCGGGTGGCCCGCGTCGCCGTCGTCGATCGCGGCGGCGATCTCGACCGCCGAGCCGAGCAGGCCGCGGCGGACCTGGCGGGTCGAGATGATCACCGCGTGGTCGCCGAGCTCGGCTTTGACCTTGGCGATCGCGTCGCGCATCGTGGCGCCTTCGAAGCGGAGCATCCTCATGCGGCCTCCTGCGCGGAGACGACTCCGCGGGTGACGAACGGCACCGCCGGGTCGACCTCGCGGTAGCTGAGCACCGCGAGTCCGGGCACGTGCCGAGAAGCGATTCCGGCGACCGCGCGGCGGAGATCCGGAGCGACCACGAGCACCGGCGGCTCGTCGCGCATCGCGAGGTCGCGCGCGCGGGTCGCGATGTCCTCGGTGAGCCGGGTCAGCGCGCGGGCGCTCCGCCCGCTGCCGTCGCGCAGCAGCTGCTCGGCGCGTGGATCGAGCACCAGCGGGCGCAGCGAGCCGTCGCCCGAGAGCTGGCTGCGGGTCAGCCGGCGGGCGAGCCGCTGGCGGACCATCTCGGTGAGGTCATCGGGGTTCTTGGTCGCCGCGGCGTGATCGGCGAGCGCCTCGAGGATCGTGCGGATGTCGCGGATCGAGACGCCCTCGGACAGCAGGTTGCGCAGCACCTTCATCACCGCGCCCATCGACATCAGGTGCGGGATCAGCTCCTCGACCACCTTGGCGTTGTGCTTGCCCGCGATGTCGAGCAGCTCCTGCGCCTCGCGGCGGCCGAGCAGCTCGTGTGCGTTGCGCCGCAGCAGCTCGGTGAGGTGGGTCGCGATCACCGCCGCGGCGTCGACCACGGTGCAGCCGGCGGCCTCGGCGCGCGCGCGGTCGCTCGGCAGCAGCCACTTGGCCGGCAGGCCAAACGTCGGCTCGGTGGTCGACTCGCCGGCGAGCCCGCGCAGCGCGCTGCCGGTCGGATCGATCGCGAGCACGCGGTGCGCCTGGACCTCGGCCTCGGCGAGCGGGACGCCCGAGAGCAGCACGCGATAGCCGCCGGGGCGCAGCCGGAGATCGTCGCGGATGTGGAGCGGCGGGATGATCACGCCGAGCTCGAGCGCGAGCTGCTTGCGCAGCGACGCGATCCGCGTGAGCAGCTCGCCGCCGCGCGTGGCGTCGACCATGCCGAGCAGGTCGAGCCCGACCTCGAGCGTGAGCAGGTCCACCGGCAGAGCGGCCTCGAGCTCGCCGCGCTGCGCGCGCTCGTCGAGGATCGGCGGCTCGCCGGCCGCACCCGGCGCACGCGCCATCCCGGGGCTCGCCTGTGCGGTCGCCGCGGCCGCGCCCTCGCTCGCCCGCGACGCCGCCCACAGCGCGAGCGCGCCGAGCGCGAAGAACAGCAGGTGGGGCATCCCGGGCAGCAGGCCGATCGCGATCAGCATCGCGCCGGTGACCCGCAGCGGGCGCTTGCGGGTCAGCAGCTGGCCGCCGAGCGTCTTGCCCAGCTCGGCGTCCTCGCCGCGCGTGGTGAGCAGCGCCGAGCCGGTCGAGACCAGCAGCGCCGGGATCTGGGCGACCAGGCCGTCGCCGATCGACAGCACGGTGTAGGTCTGCGCCGCGTGGCCGATCGACATGCCCTTCTGGGCAACGCCGATCACGATGCCACCGACGACGTTGATCGCGAGCACGAGGATCCCGGCGATCGCGTCGCCGCGCACGAACTTCGACGCGCCGTCCATCGCGCCGTGGAAGTCGGCCTCGCGCTGGACCGCCTTGCGGCGCTCGCGCGCCTCCTTCTCGGTGATCAGGCCGGCGCCCAGATCGGCGTCGATCGCCATCTGCTTGCCGGGCATCGAGTCGAGGGTGAACCGCGCCGAGACCTCGGAGATCCGCTCGGCGCCCTTGGTGATCACGACGAAGTTGACGATCACCAGGATCAGGAACACGACCGCGCCGACGACGAAGTTGCCGCGGATCACGAACTCGCCGAACGCGGCGATCACCGCGCCCGCCGCCTCGTGATCGTCGCCGGTGAGGATCAGCCGCGTCGACGCGACGTTGAGCGCGAGCCGGAACAGGGTCACGAACAGCAGCAGCGACGGGAACGAGCTGAACTCGGTCGGCTTCTCGACGTAGAACGCGACCAGGAAGGTCAGCGCGGCGAGGCACAGCGACACGCCGATCAGCAGGTCGAACAGCACCGGCGGCAGCGGCGCCATCGCGACGCCGAGGATGCCGACCAGCGCGGCCGCCATGAGCCAGTGGCCGCGGTTCGCCGGGGCGGTCACGCCGCACCTCCGGCGCGCAGCCGGTACACGTACGCGAGCACCTCGGCGACCGCGCGGTACAGGTTCGCGGGCACCGCGCGGCCTTCCTGGACGTGCTTGTGGAGCGCGCGGGCGAGCGGCGGCCGGCTGAGCACCGGCACGCCGTGGCGGCGGGCGAGCTCGCGGATCCGCGCGGCGACCTCGTCGGTGCCCTTGGCCACCACGATCGGCGCGCGATCCGTGGCGTCGTCGTAGCGCAGCGCGACCGCGTAGTGCGTCGGGTTGACCACGACGACGTCGGCCTTCGGCACCGCGACCGCGATCCGGCGGCGGGCGAGCTCGCGGGCGCGCTGCTTGCGGCGGCCCTTGACCATCGGATCTCCCTCGGACTCGCGCAGCTCGCGCTTGACCTCGTCGGGCGTCATGCGCATCCGCGCGGCGAGCCGGCGGCGCGCCAGGAACCAGTCGATCGCGGCGAGCGCGGCGAGCGCGCCGAGCACGAACCACAGCGCGCGGGTGATCGTGGTCCACGCCACCGCGGCGATCCCGCCGGCTTCGAGCTGATGGGTCGCGAGGCCGCGGCCGATCGCGAGCGCGACGATCGCGCCGACCACGATCAGCTTGGCGATCGCGGCGCCCGAGCGGCGCGCGATCGCGGCGAGCCCGAACCCGTTCGCCAGGTTCGCGAGCGGCGACAGCTTGCTCAGATCGAAGCCCGGGCGCTTCCACGCCGGCGGCCAGCCGAGCTGGGCGAGCATCGCGATCAGCGCCGCGGCCCCCGCGCCGATCATCGTCGGGCCCGTCGCCGATGCGAACGCGCGCGACGCCGCGCCCGGCAGCCAGCTCGCGTCGCGGCCGTCGGTGGCGAGCGCCGCGTCGCGGGTCAGCTCGAGCAGCGCGCCGCTCGCCATCCCGACGCACGCGATCAGCGCGATCGCGCCGCCGGCGAGGGTGGCCGTCGAGACCACATCGCGCGACAGCGCGACCTCGCCGCGCTTGCGGAACTCGCGGACCCGCTTGGGCGTCGCCGGATGAGTGCGCTGGGGATCGCTCACGATCGTCTCCGGCGGGCTTCGTGCAGCCGACGTGCCGCGGGGAACCCGCGGAAACCACACGACAACCATCGCGCGGGGGCGTTCGTGTCGGCGGCGTTGACGGGGCGCGCTCGGGTAGCGACGCGCCGGCAGCGCTTGACCTCGATCGGGGTTGGCCGAATCGAGCCCTCGTGGCGCTCATCGCCTACGTAGGCCGGCAGGCGATCTTCGATCGACAGCTCGAGGTGGTCGGGTACGAGCTGCTGTATCGCAACAGCGACGAGAACCGCGCCCGGTTCGACGACGTGAACGAGGCCAGCGCCGCGACCATGGTCAACGCGCTGGCCGAGCTCGGGCTCGATCAGCTCGCCGGCGAGCACCCGGTGTTCGTCAACCTACCGGCCGACTTCCTGCTCGGCCGGCTGCCGATCCCGATGCCGCCCGAGCGCACCTACCTCGAGGTGCTCGAGGACGTGCCGGTGACGCCCGAGCTGATTGCGGCGCTCGGCGAGCTGCGCGCGCGTGGGTTCCGGATCGCGCTCGATGACTTCGTGCTCACCGCCGAGACCCGGCCGCTGCTCGCGCTCGCCGACGTGATCAAGGTGGACGTGCTCGGCCGCTCGCGCGCCTCGATCGCCGAGGCGTACGGCGAGCTGCGCGCCTCGTCCGGCGCGGCGCTGCTCGCCGAGAAGGTCTCGACCCACGACGAGCTCGCGTTCGTGCGCGAGCTCGGGTTCGAGCAGTTCCAGGGCCACTTCCTCGAGCTGCCGGTGATCGCGCGGCAGCGCCGCTTGCCCCACAACCGCGCCGCGCTGCTCCAGCTGCTCGCGAAGATCTACGATCCGAAGCTCGACCTGCGCGGGGTCGAGGCGCTGATCACCGCCGACGTCGCGCTCTCGGTGCGGCTGCTCCGGGTCGCCAGCTCGGTCGCGCGCAAGGGGGCGAGCCCGATCGGCACGATCGGCCAGGCGATCGGCCGGCTCGGCACCGACCAGCTCGCCGCGCTGGTGCTCGTCGTGCTCGCCGCGGGGTTCGAGGACAAGCCGTTCGAGCTCGCGCGCCAGGCGCTGGTGCGTGCGCGGATGTGCGAGGCACTCGCCCGCGGCTCGGGGATCCCGTCCGACCAGCTGTTCACCGCCGGCCTGCTCTCGCTGCTCGACGCGCTGCTCGATCGCCCGCTCGCCGAGATCCTCGAGCAGCTGCCGGTCACCACGCTGATCCACGAGGCGCTCGAGGGCGGCACGTCGACCGGCGCCGGCAAGATCGTCGAGGCCGCGCGTGGTCAGGACCGCGGCGACTTCAAGCGCGTGCACGCGACCGGGCTGCCCGCCCAGGCGGTGTTCCTCGCCTGGTACGAGGCGATCCGGTGGGCCGACCAGCTGATCGCGTCGATGTGAGGGTCGTGCTTGCAGGTTGATCCCTGCTCTGGTCTGCTCGCGCGCTTCATGGCCACCCGCACGCTGTCACGCACTGGTTCCAGGCTCGCCGCGCTCGCCCTGCTCGGGGCGTGTGGCGCGGTACTCAGGCCGCCCGAGCCCGATCGCCGGCTCGACGTGCGGAGCTCCGGTGCAGTGTTCGAATCGGATCGCGGCTACACGTTCGCGGTGGCGCCGGAGCCCGGCGCAAAGGTGATCCGTCTCGACGTCACGTACCCGGTGGGCTCGGCCGACGATCCACCGGGCAAGGAAGGGCTCGCGCACCTCGTCGAGCACCTGCTGACCGAGGTCGAGGTCGCGCGCGACGGGGCGAAGACCTCGATCGCTGCGGCGACCGGGAAGGTCGCGCTCGACTTCAACGCCCAGACCACGACGGACTCGACGACGTACCAGGTGGTCGCCGCGCCCGAGGCGCTCGACGCGCTGTTCGGGCTCGAGATCGATCGGCTGACCGTCGGGTGCGCGGGGATCACGCGCGAGGAGGTCGCGCGCTCGCGCGAGATCGTGATCAACGAGCTGCGCACCCGCGATGGCGGCTCGGGCGCGGAGCTGCGCCGGCTGGTCCACGAGTCGCTGTACCCGGAGCGCCATCCGTACCGCGCGGTCGACACGATCGCGTCGGTCTCCAAGCTGCAGCTCGAGGATGTGTGTGGGTTCCTCGTCGGGCCGTACCGGCGCGGCAAGGTGATCGTCGCGGCGAGCGGCGCGATCGATGCGCCCACGCTCCAGGAGGTCGCGGCGCGCCACCTCGGACGAGCGCCGCGGCGCACGGCCGCCAGCTCGGCGGTGCCGCCGCCGGTCGCGCCGCGCCCGGGCATCCTGCGGCTGCGCGCCGACGTCGACGAGCCCATGCTGCTGGTCACCTGGCCGCTGCCGCCGATCGAGTCGCGGGAGTACCGGCTGCTCCAGATGGCGTGGCGGTACGCGGCCTCGCGGCTCGAGCAGTTCGCGTTCGTGTACGGCTGGGGCAACACGGCCTCGACGGGCGTCCTCGGCGGCGGCTACGCGCCGATGCTCGTGCTCGGCGTCAACCTCCGGCGGGTGAGTGATGCCGACGAGGCGATCTCCGCGGCCCAGAAGGCGATGGAGCACGCGTTCCGGGTGGTCTACGCGCCGGGAGACGATCGAGAGACCCCGCGCTGGCGACGCCAGTGGGAGTCGCGCGTCGAGTCGCTGCTCGCGACGTGGGAGTCGCTCGAGGGGCGCAACGCCATGCTCGCGAGCCACCTGCGGTTCGGAGGTGCGCTGGGCGGCGTGCTGATCGCGCAGATCACCGAGCTCCACCAGGCGCAGCCGCGCGAGGTGCAAGCGCTCGCGGAGAAGTGGCTGTCGCCCGAGGTCGCGCGCCACCTCGTGATCGAGCCGAGCGGCACCGCGAGCGTCTCCGGGGCGAGCCTGTACCGCGGGCATGCCGAGGCCCACCGCGTCCCGGTCGACGGCGCGCTCGCGGACCGGCCGCTGCCGATGCCCGCGTCCGCGCTCGGGATCGACGTGGAGCGCTACACGCTCGGCAACGGGCTCTCGGTCGTGTTGTGGCCAGATGGCAGCGCGCCGATGGTGTACGGCCGGCTGATCGTGCACGCGGGGTCGGTCGACGAGCCGCGCGGCCTGGACGGCCTCTCCGGGCTGGTCGGCGCGAGCGACGCGCTGACCGATCACCTGGTGTTCGAGCGCCGCGAGCTCTCGACGCGCGTCGACGATCTGATCGGCGGGCTCGCCGCCGAGCTGCGCGCTCCTGGCTACGGCTTCAGCGACGAGGACAAGGCGTATCTCAAGGGCCGGCTGGTGCAGCAGCGCGCTCGCGAGCGCGCCGGGTTCTATCGCGATCTGATGCGCGCGCTGTACGGCGCCGAGCATCCGTACGCGCGTGGCACGATGACCGAGGGCACCCTGGCGCCGATCACACACGACACCGTGCAGGACTGGGCGCGCCGCTACGTGGTGCCGCGCAACGCCACGCTGGTGATCGCGGGCAAGTTCGACCCGGCGCTGGTCAAGAAGCACATCCGCTACCACGCCGAGCACGTCTCCGGCGGCAACGTCGCGGCGGACCGGCGCGGGCGCGAGCCGCTGGTCGATCCTCCGGCGCCCGCTGCTCGCGTCGTGCGCGGCGTGACCGCCAAGCCCTCGCCGACGGTCGACCTCGGCCTGTACTTCGTCGGCGGCGCCGGCATCGATCGCGACCACGGCAAGCGGCTCGTGCTCGAGCAGGTGCTCGCCCTCCAGCTGTCGCGCCTGCGCGAGAGCCAGGCGCTGACCTACGGCTTCTCCGCGTCGTTCTACCCGCGGCGCGCCGGCGGCCTGTGGATCCTCTCCGGCGACGTCGACGCCACGCGCGCGACCGAGGCATCGCGGTCGCTGCACACCATCCTGGATCAGATGCGCCGCGATCCCGAGACCTATCGCGCCGACTTCGTCCTCGCGCGGCAAAAGGTCCTCCAATCCCTGCTCTCCAGCGCGACCGACTCCGAGGCCATCACCTCGCGCCTCGCCCATCTCGCGCGCTTCGACCTCCCCGACCACTTCTTCGACCAGCTCGCCCGCAACATCGCCTCCGAAACCCTACCGGGGTTTCATAACTTCCTGAATTCAGAGCTGCCCGCGAGCCGCCAGGTCCTCGGCGCCTTCGGAAATTCCGCCCCAGTCGACGCGGCGACGAACGTCCAGCACTGATCGGCGCTTTGGACCCTACGGGGTTTCGTTTCGCGCGCGCTTTCGCGCGCAACCGGCGGTGGGGTGCGGCCGAAAAGCGCGTGATGTCACTTCCGCGCGACGTGCTGCCGGGCTGCTTCTACATGATCACTCGACGTTGTACGCAGCGCATGTACCTGCTGCGTCCAGACGAGGAGACCTCGAACGCCTTCATCTACTGCCTGGGCCTCGCCGCTCGGCGCGCCAAGATCGACGTCATTCTCCCGGTCGCGATGTCCAATCACCATCACACGGTGATCTTCGACCGCGAAGGCAACTATCCGTTGTTCATCGAGCACTTCCACAAGTTGCTCGCCCGCTGTCTCAACGTGCACCGCGCGCGATGGGAGAACTTCTGGGCAACGGAGCAGCCGTGCGTCGTTCGGCTCGTCGGTGCCGAGGACGTGCTCGCGAAGCTCCTCTATGTAGCGACCAACCCGGTCAAGGATCATCTCGTCGAGAAGGCGCATCAGTGGCCCGGCGTGAATGGTTGGCGCGAGCTACGCGCGAACCGCCCGCTCGTTGCCACGCGCCCTCGCTTCTTCTTCCGCGCGGGTGGCAGTCTGCCCGAGCAGGTCACGCTCGAGCTCGTCGTGCCGCCGGAGCTGGGCAGCCGCGACGCCCTGGTCGCCGAGCTCGAGGCTCGAATTCTCGGCTTCGAGGCGGACAAGGCCGCGGAGCGTCAGCGCGGCGGCTACACCGTGGTCGGCCGCCGCGAAGTTCGCAGGCAATCGCCGTACAAGCGTCCAACCAGTCACGTCGAGCGGCGCGCCCTGCGCCCGCGCGTCGCCGCCAAGAGCTTCTGGGCGCGGCTCGAAGCGCTGCAGCGAAACCGCGAGTTCTTGGTCGAGTATCGACGCGCTCGAAGAAGCTGGCTCGAAGGCCTGCCCGTCGCGTTCCCTCCAGGGACGTACTGGTTGCGATGCTACGCCCACGTACCGATCGCCGCCGTGGCCTGACGCCGTTCCGCTGCTTCAGATGCTGAGTTCGCGCGCGCTGTGCGCGGGTGGCCAGGTGCGCGCGCTGCCAATCGCAACGTAGTCGGCGCCACGTAATTTGCAGTCGCCTGCGCGCTCGCGAGCTGCCAGTAGCCGACTCAGCTCGCGTTGGTCACAGCTGCACCGCCGCGTCCGACATCGAAACGCCGGTCGGTTGCAGGGCGGAGGCGGCGTCTCGCGCGTCGTCGTTGATGCCCATCACGAGGTCGCCGGCGGTGGAGAGCAGGACGATGCCGCCGAGCAGGAGGACGGCGGCGAAGGCCATCGAGAAGATGTTGATGGCGGGGGCAGCGCGGTTCATGACCGCGAGGCCGATGTTGCCGATCAACGAGGCGAGCAGGATGGGCGCGGCGAGGGCGAGGCCCTGGGCCATCGCCGCGGTGCCCTCGCGCATCAGGGTGGGGCCGAGGGTGGCGAGCTGAGCGACGTGCGCTGGAGCGGCGACACTGCGCACGATGGACTCGAGGCCGCCGGCCGCGAGGAAGGCCAGGCCGGCGAGGGTCGAGAGCAGCGTGCGGATCGTGCCCGCCGATTCCCCGGCGTGGACGTCGTACTGCGAGGCGAAGCCGAGGCCGAGGGACAGGCCCATGAGCTGGCCGGCGGTCGCAACGCGGGCCAGGATGAAGCGCGCGGAGAGGCCGGTCAGTAGACCGAGAGCGAGCTCGAGTGCGACGAGCGGTGGCAAATCTGCAAAGGCCACGCCGTCGCGGTTGGCCCCGACGGCCATGCCGATCGCCAGAACGAACACCAGACGGGCGCGAAGCGAAACCCCGGCGTCGCCGATCACGGGCGCGGTCAGCGCGAGTCCACCGGTGCGCGCGATGGCGACCACGACGGCGCCGATCTCGGGCTCGGTCACGGTCATGGTCATGGTCGCGCTGCGGGAGCGACGAGCGGGGCCGGGAGCGCCCCGGCGCGCCGGGGTTCCGCCTGCGCGGTGAACGCCGAGCTGGTGAACTGGTTCAGCTTGTCCAGCGCCCAGTGCCCCGCGAGCGCGAGCACGAGCACGGCCGCGCCGAGCTTGGGCACGAAGGTCAGCACGTTCTCCTGCAGCTGCGTCGCGGTCTGTACGACAGCGACCACGAGCCCGACCACCAGCGTCGCGACCAGGAACGGCGCGCAGACCGCGATCGTGACCGAGAGCGCGCTGCGCCACAGGTCGAGGATCGAATCCGTGGTCACGCGGCACCTCTCATCAGCGACTGCACCACGAGGTGCCAGCCATCGATCATCACGAACACGAGCAGCTTGATCGGCAGCGCGATCACCGCCGGCGGCACCATGACCATGCCGAGCGCGGTGAGGATCGTCGCGGCGACCAGATCGATCACCAGGAACGGCAGCAGGATGGTGAGCCCGATCTTGAACGCGGTGCGCAGCTCCGAGACGATGAACGCCGGGATCGCGATCCGGAGCGGCACATCATCGACCGTGGTCGGCCGCGGCGCGCTCGAGACCTCGTAGAACAGCTCGAGGTCCGCCTCCGCGGTGCGCCGGAGCAGGAACTCGCGCAGCGGTGGCGAGGCGGCCTCGAGCGCGCGCGACTCGTCGAGCTGCCCGGCGAGGTACGGCTTGCCGCCGCGCTCGTACATCTCCATCGCGACGGGGAACGACGTGAACACGGCCATGAACAGCGCGAGCCCGACGAGCACCTGGTTGGGCGGCGCCGCCGGCGTGCCGAGTCCGGTGCGCACGAAACCGAGCACGACCACGAACCGGACGAAGCAGGTGCAGGACAGGACGATCGCCGGGAGCAGCGTCGCGATCGTCAGCACGACGACCATGCCGACCGCGCCGAGCGGCCCGGCACCGGAGCTCGGCTGTGCCGTCTGCGCGGCCTGGACCGCGGTGGCGATCGGATCGATCGCCGCGGCCGACAGCGTGGCCATCATCGACGGTTGCCCTCGGAACCCGAGCCGAAGGCGCCGCGGCGCGCGCGCGTCGTGGCCGCGAGCAGCTCTTTCGCCCACGTCGCATCTGCCTCGGTGTCCGCGGCCGCGAGCTCCTCCTCGGTGGGCTCGGGCGGCTGCACGGTCTGCGCGCGCAGGCGCATGATGCCGGCGACCGCGCTACTCGAGCCCGCAGGTGGCGCCGCGGGCGCGCCGCCAGGGCTCGCGCTCGAACTCGTGCGCTCGGCGAGCCGGTCGCGCACCTGGTCCAGCGCCAGCGCCTCGGGCAGCGCCGTCGGCGCGTCGTGCTTTCGCCACTGGCCGAGCATGCGGACCTGCTGCGGCGTGACGGCGACGATCATCTCTCGCGCGCCGGCCGAGAGCCAGACGATGCGCGCCTTGCCGCCGAGCGACCGCTGCGCGATGACATCGATCGTCGATCCAGGGGCTTGGAGCCCCTTGCGTCGCCGCACGAGCCACGCGGCGCACCCGGCCAGCGCGAGCCCGGCGGCCGCGTACATGGTGATCTTCGACCATGGGTCCGGAGCAGCGGGCCGCGCGAGCGACTTCGACGGCGGTTCCTGCCGGGTGGGCGCGGCGATCGACGGTGCGGCGACGTCTGGCACGCTGGAGCTGGTCGACGTCGGCGGGGCTGCGGGAGCAGGCGACGTGGTGCTGGCTGCAGAGCTCGGAAGGGTCGACGCGGAGGCCGCCGCTCCCGGAGGCGGCTTCGTCGCATCGATCTTCACATCGATCGTCGCCGCGATCTTTGCGGCGATCTCGGGCGGCAGCGTCGGCTCCGGCAGCACGACGGGCGCGGCTCCATCCGGAACCTTGCGCGGAACCAGCAGGTGCAGGTCGTCGCCGACCTGGAGCGCCTGTGCATAGCGCGAGAGCGTCTTGACCTCGGCGCGGTCGAAGTCGAGCTTCACCGAAAGCACGCGTTGCTCCGCGCCGGCGAGCTCGATCTGCTTGACCGTGGGGTCCTTGGGGGCGTCCGCGGGCGCGCGAGGATGTCCGAGCACCGGGACCTCGAGGCGGGAGCGGATCGGCGTGATACCGGTGCGCGCAGCCTTGACGTTGCGCGCGATCACCTCGACGGCATCGCCGCGATCGATCACCTCGAACGCCGGCGCGATGGGCCGCGCCGCCGGAGTCCCCGTCGTCGGCGCCACCGTGCTCTCCGCCGGAGCGGTGGCCCCGGTGGGCTGCGCGAGCGCGCTCGACGACGCAAGTAGCGACGCCAGCACGAACCACCGCGCGATCTCGATCGTGCGCATCTCAGGCGTCCTTTCCGATGAGCTCGACGATCCGGATCCCACACTTTTCTCCGACGGCGATCGCCTCGGCGCGGGCGATCGCGCGACCGTTGACGCGCACGTCGAGCGGAGCACCCGTCGGCGTATCGAGGGTGATGATCGAGCCAGGGCCGAGTCGCGCGGCGAGCTCCGAGATGTTCATGCGCACGCGGCCGAGCTCGACGGTGACCTCGAGCGGCACGTCGTGGAGCAAGGCCTCGAGCGCCTGCGGGTCGATCGCGTTGTCGTCGAGAAATTCGCTCATGACTTGGTTCCTTGGTCGTGGACAACCGTTTCGATCTGGACGGCCAGCACGCCGCGCGAGACGACCGGGCGCGCCCATGCCTTGAGCACGCCCTCGCAGTAGACCGGGACGCGCGAGTCGACGAAGCCGTCGAGGGTGAACGTGGCGTTCGGCTCGAGGCGGCGCAGCTCCTTCAGCCGCAGCCGCAGCGTGCCGAGCTCGACGACGATCTCGACGGGGACGTTCGCGAGGGCCGCCGCGATCCGCCGCGCGCTCGCCTTGAACGACGCGAGCGCCGCCGGTGGCTGGACGAGCACCTCGGGGCGGGCGTAGACGTGGACGCGGCCGCTGACCTCGCCGGAGACCGTCATCGCGACGCGGACCGCCGTGCGGGCCTCGATCAGGCGCGAGACGATCGCGAGGTCGCTCGACGGGGCGATCTCGGTGGAGAACACCTCGCGCCACGCCGCCGCCCAGTTCTCGAGCAGCGCGCGGCCGGTCGGATGGAACAGCCGCAGCGCGACGGCCGACGGGTGGCGATTCGCGTCGAACGACGGCGTGGTGGCGCCGAACCGGCGAGCGGCGGCGACGTCGATCATGCCGCCGTGCGCGGCGACCACCAGCTCGGCGCTGTCCGCGCCGTGGATCGCCGCGACCCACCCGCCGCGCAGCTCTTCCTTCGCGCTCGAGCCGTCGATGATCTCGGCGCCGATCACGTCGATCTGCCAGCTGCCCGGGATGTGCGCCTTGAGGTTACGGGCGGACGCGTTGATCGCGCGGGTCGCGAGGTTGATGAGGATCGGCCGCGCGGCCTCGGCCACGCGGTCGTCCGAGAGCAGCGTCAGCCGGGTCGGCTCGACGTCCGGCGCGGCGGAGGAACGGCGCGGCTTGGTCTCGCGAATGGCGGCCTGGATGGCCTCCATCTCGGCGGGGTCGAGCAGCATGTCGTTCACGCACGGCCGGGATTGCAACCGTCAGGCCCGCGCAACCTCGCGGAACTGCGAGACCTTGCTGCACCACTGTCGGCGGCTTTGGCGCCAGCTCCACCGCATCCAGCTGATGCCTCTCGCCGCCTCGCTCCGGTCCCCCTCTCCGCGCGCCCCCTCTCCGCGCGCCCCCTCTCCGGGGTTTCGATGGACGGGTCTTCGGGGGTGTGGACCGGTCTCGCGCCGCGCGTCGTGTATTCAAGGACTCCACCGCTCCGGGGTTTCGAATGGAGCGCGGGGTTTCGAATGGAGCGCGAACCGTGGAGCAAGCACGGTAGCGGGGCCGACGTCAGGCTGCCATCGCGCGCGTCCGACTGGGGACGGACCACCGTCGTCTCCGGGCTGCCGGAAAATCGCCAGGTTCGGCGTTCCGGGGTTTCGGAAGCGGGGCGGAAGCGGCGAGGCGCGTGGCGGGAGCTCGCGCAGATAGGTGGCGCAAGTTGCGCGGCAGAGGGCGCGCGCGGATCAGGCGAACAGCAGGACTTCGCCGGCGGAGGTGGGGGCGACGTCGATGTCATCGCCGCCGACGGTGGTGTGCGCCTCGGGCGCGACGTCGGCCTGTTCGCCCAGGGCGGCGACGGTCTCGCGCGCGAGGGTGGCGACCCACTTGTCGATCTGCAACAGGCTCTGGGCGCACACGTCCTGGAACTGCAGCGTCGAGAGCGCGGCGTGCGACTCGGACACGATCTGGTTCAGCGCGCCGTCGCTCTGCTGCACGGCGCCTCGCACCGCGCCGCGTAGCTCGACCACGCGCGCGTCGATGTGCTCGATCCGCTCCCGGGCCTCGACCGCATAGCCCTCCACGATCTGGGCGAGCGACTCGCTCTGCTCGACCAGCCGCGGCAGCGCGCCCTCCATCGCGGTCGCGAGCTCGCGGATCCGCTTGTTCGTCCCCTCGATCGATCTCGACAGGTGCTGCATCTCGTTCGCGATCGTCCGGAACACCGTCGCGCCACCCGATCGGGTCGCCTCGATCCGCGCGTTGATCGACAGCACGCGCGCGGCCGCGTTCAGCCGATCGATCTCGCGCGCCGCGGTGGTGATCGACCGCACCTGCTCGGCGACGAACGTCACCTCGGCGGCGTGCTGTGCGACCGCGCCGCCGACCACCGCCGTGTGCTGGCGCACGTGATCGCTCTGGTTCCGGATCGCGCGCGCGAGGTCGCTGTTCTCGTCGCCGACCGGCCCTGCGAGGATCGCGCGCAGGCTCTCGATGTGGCGGTGCGCCACCTCGACCACCCGTTGCAGGTGCCGGCCGGTCGCCAGCACGTCGGTCTCGGTGCGCTGGTTGATCTGTCGCACCTTGCCGAGCACGTGCTCGCGCAGCTGTCGGATCCGCCCGAGGATCGAAGGCGATGCCATGGCGCTCACGCGGTGAGCCGCTGGACCGCGGCGACCAGCAGCTCGGCCTTGAACGGCTTGATGATCCAACCCTTGGCACCGGCCTTCTTCGCGCGATCGATCAGCGCCGGCTGGCCCTCGGTGGTCAACATCACCACCGGGAGCGCCGTCCACCGCACGTCCGCGCGCAGCTTCTCGAGCATCTCGAGCCCGTTCATGCGCGGCATGTTGACGTCGCAGATCGCCATCGCGATCGACGGGTCGACCTTGCCGAGCGCGTCGATCCCGTCGACCGCCTCGACGACCTGGAACCCGGCCTGCGACAGCGCGAGGCCAACTTGTTGGCGAACCGTGGGGGAGTCATCGATGACCAGGATCTTCTTCATGGCTCGTTGCTGGAATCGCCCGCGCAGGACGCCCGTGTAGCGCCCTACACGTTCGCGCCACGCGGTCGAACCACACGCCGTGATCCGGGAGAAGAGGGAGATGCGGGAGCGCGGCGGGCACTGGACAGCTCGCCGCGCGATCGTGTCACTCTGGGCGACGTGATGGTGGAGGAGATCCGGCAGCGGTTGGCCGAGCTCGAGGCTGAAAATCGAGCGCTTCGCGAGCAGCTTCGACTCGCACGACCACCGACGGATCCATCCGCCGACTCGACCGACGAGCATCGCCTCCTCGAGATCCTCAACGAGACCGGCGCGGCGCTCGGCTCGGAGCACGATCTCGACCGCCTGGTCCAGACCGTCACCGATGCCGGCGTCGAGCTCGCGGGCGCGGCGTTCGGCGCGTTCTTCTACAACGCCACCGATGCCGCGGGTCAGCACCTCATGCTGTACGCGCTGTCGGGCGCGCCGCGCGAGGCGTTCGCGCAGTTCCCGATGCCACGCTCGACCGCGGTGTTCGGGCCGACGTTCGCGGGCGCGGCGATCGTCCGCTCCGACGACATCACGCAGGATCCGCGCTACGGCCACAGCGCGCCGCACCGCGGGATGCCGCCGGGCCACCTGCCGGTGCGCAGCTATCTCGCGGTGCCGGTGATCTCGCGCAGCGGCGCGGTGCTCGGCGGGTTGTTCTTCGGCCATCCGCAGGCCGGCGTGTTCACCGAGCGCACCGAGCGCATCATCAAAGGCATCGCGGCGCAGGCCGCGATCGCGGTCGACAACGCGCGGCTGTTCCAGGACGTGCAGCACAGCGAGCAGCGGTTCCGCGCGCTGATCGAGAACAGCGCCGACGGCATCGCGGTGACCGACGCCGACAACGCGATCCGCTACCTGAGCTCCTCGGGCGCCGCGATCAACGGCATCACCAGCGAGTGCGCCGTCGGCCGCAGCGCGTTCGAAGGCACGCACCCCGACGACCTGCCGCTCCAGCGCGCGGCGCTCCACCGCCTGCTCGAGCGCGCCGACGAGCCGGTGCCGCTGGTGTGGCGGCGCAAGCACAAGGATGGCCGCTGGCTGTGGCTCGAGGGCGTGTGCACCAACCGGCTCGCCGATCCGGCGGTCGGCGGCATCATCACCAACTTCCGCGACATCACGACGCGCAAGCGCGCGGAGCAGGCGCAGAAGATGGAGTCGCTCGGCACGCTCGCCGGCGGGATCGCACACGACTTCAACAACATCCTGCTCGCGATCCGCGCCAACACCCAGCTCGCGATCGAGGACCTGCCGGCGGACCACGCCGCGCAGCCGAGCCTCGCCGAGATCGTGCAGGGCGCGCGGCGCGCCAGCGACCTCGTGCAGCGGATCCTGATGTTCAGCCGCGCCGAGGAGCCGTCGAAGAAGGTCGTCGAGCTGCCGGCGCTCGTCGACGAGGCGCTCGCGTTGGTCCGCTCCAGCGTGACGCGCTCGATCGAGCTGCGCACCCGGTACGCCGCCGCGGCGCCGCCGGTGCTCGCCGATCCGACCCAGATCCACCAGGTGCTGATCAACCTGGTCAACAACGCGGTGCACGCGATCGGCGCGAGCGGCGGCAGCATCGAGGTGGCGATCGAGCCGGTGCTCGTCACCGCCGAGCTCGCGGCCGCCACGCCCGCGCTGCGCGAGGGCCGCTACGCGCGACTCTCGGTGGTCGACACTGGCTGCGGGATCCCCGCGGCGGCGCTCGGCCGGATCTTCGAGCCGTTCTTCACGACCAAGGCGGTCGGCGAGGGCACCGGGCTCGGTCTGTCGGTCGTCCACGGCATCGTGCGTGGCCACGACGGCGCGCTCACCGTGGCCAGCGAGCCCGGCCGCACGACGTTCCAGCTGTACTTCCCGGCGACCGAACCAGTGGCCCCGGCGGTGATCCCCGCGGCGCCGGTCGCGCGCTCGACCCAGCGCGTGATGTACGTCGACGACGAGGACGCGATCGTGCGCGCCGCCGGTCGCGCGCTGCGCCGCCATGGCTACGACATCGTCGGGTTCACGCGGGCCGAGCAGGCGCTCGCCGCGTTCGAGGCCGCGCCGCACGACTTCCACGTGCTGGTCACGGATCTGTCGATGCCCGGCATGACCGGGTTCGCGCTCGCGCGCGAGGTGCGCAAGCTGCGCCCCGAGCTGCCGATCATCATGATCTCCGGCTACCTGCGCCCCGAGGACTGGGAGCAGGCGCGCAGCTGCGGCATCGAGCACCTGCTGCACAAGACCGGCAGCATGCGCGACCTCGCGACGACGCTCGGCGGCGTGCTCGCCGGGCGGTGAGCGCACCGGGAGCCGCGCGGCGACTCACCGCTTCAAGCTGTTGACGTCGGCCATCATCTCGTCGGCCGTCGTCACCGTCTTCGCGTTGGCCTGGAACGCGCGCTGGTACGCGATCAGCGTGACGAGCTCGGTGCCGAGATCCACGTTCGAGGCCTCGAGCGCGCCGGCGACCGTCGAGCCGCGCGATCCGGTGCCGGGCACGTCGACCAGCGCGGCGCCCGACGCGGAGGTCTCGGCGAACAAGCCGTCGCCGGCCCGCGATAGCCCTTCCTCGCTCGCGAAGTCGGCGAGCGCGAGCCGCGCGAGATCGATCCGGTCGCCGTTGTCGAACACGCCCTGGATCGTGCCGTCGGGCGAGATCACCAGATCGGTCAGGCTGCCGAACCCGTGGCCGTCGATGTCCACCGCGGTCACCGTGGAAGCGCCGCTGAACTGGGTCGTGCCGGCGAGCCCGGTGCCGCCGCCGGCGAGCTCGTCGCCGAAGTCGAACGCGATCGCTTGACCGGGCGTCGCGTTGACGAAGCTCGCGCTCGACGCGCCCATCGCTTCGGTGTCGAGCTTGCCGTCGCTGGTGAACGTCAGCGCACCGCTGGCGATCTCCTGCGGCGTGCCGGGCGTGCCGCCCGCGAGCTCGGCGCCATCGGCCATCGCGTGCCACTCCCACGCGCCGTTGCCCTGCGACACGAAGTAGAGCTGCACCTTGTGCGCGGCGCCGACCGAGTCGTAGACCGTCGTCGAGGTCGCGTACTGCGACGACGCGGCCGGGTTCGCCGGATCCCAGGTGCCGGCGGGCGCGTTCGCGTCGAGGTTCAGGGTCAGGTTCGCCGTCACCGTCGCGAGCGGCGGGCTCTGGCGCGCGCCGAGCGGCAGGTCGCCGAGGCTGGTCCCGCGCACGCCGCTGCTGTGGATCGGATAGCCCTGCAGCCGCATGCCGTTCTGGTTGACGACGAAGCCGCGCTCGTCGAGCTTGAACCGCCCGTCGCGCGTGTAGAACGTGCCGTCCTGGCCGGCGTGGTTACCCTTGACCACGAACATGCCGCCGCCGCTGACCGCGACGTCGAGCGAGCCGCCGGTCTGCGTGATCGCGCCCTGGTCGTACATCGTCTGCGTGCCGCCGAGCCGCACGCCGCCGCCGAGCCGCTGCGCGCCGAGCTCGCCGCCGAGCAGGTCGGAGAAGCTCGCGCGCGCGCGCTTGAACCCGATCGTCGACGTGTTCGCGATGTTGTCACCGACGACGCTGATCGCGTCGCCGTGCGCCCGAAGGCCGCTGATCCCGATGTAGAGGCTGTTGGTGATGCTCATGACGAAGCTCCGGTGCGGTTGGAGGAGGAGGAGGTGGTGGTGGTGGTGGCGCCGATCGTGCGGATGTCGGCGGGGGTGAGCAGCAGGCCACCCATGCGCAGCCGTGGCCCGCTCGTGGTCAGCTCGACCGCATCGACGCGGCCTTGCCATTGCGAGGAGATCTCGGTCGCGGTCTTGCCGCGGTCGACGGTGAGCTGGTACGCGCCCGGCTTCACCGGGTTGCCGGAGGCATCCTTGCCGTCCCACGCCACGGTGGTCGACGTCGCGCCGTCCGGGATCGCGATCCGGCGCAGCTCCTTGCCGGAGGCGTCGGCGATCACGATCGATGCGCCCTTCATCGGGCCGCTCGACGAGATCTCGAGTGGAGGTACTCCACCCTCGGCGTCGAGCTCGAACCCGCCGGCGACCGCGTTGCATTGCCGGCCGACCAGGCTCGACAGCCCGGCGCTCGCGGCCGACGCCTGTGACGCGGCGAGCTCGGCGAGATGGTCGTTGGTCTGCTTCGCTTGCTCGACGCCCGAGAGCGTGGCGAGCTGCGCGACCATGTCGGCGCCGCTCGTGGGTGCGAACGGGTCCTGGTGCTGGAGCTGCGCCATGAACAGGCGCAGGAACTCGTCCTTGGTGCCCCGCAGGCCGCTGCCCGCCGTGGTCGGCGAGGTCGTCGGAGGCATGGTGGTGATCGCATCGATGGTCATGGGGTCTCCTCGAGCGCGAACGCCGGGGCGTCCGGCGCGCACTCGCGTGGGGATGGATCGCGGTCCGGTTCGCGCCGGCGATCCGTGGGATCGCGCTCGGCGGAGAAGCGCGCGAGGTCGAGCCCCCGCGCGCGCATCGCGTGGTCGAGCGCCCCGGCGTTCCGCGCGAGCGCGCTGGTCGTCGCGTCGTCGCCGCCGCGCAGCGAGACCTGGACGTCGGCGCCGCGCACCGCGACCTGGACGACGATCTGATCGTCGCCTTCGCCGACGACCATGCGCAGATGGCTCGGCGCGGCGGTGGTCGGCAGATCGGGCGCGGCGTCGGGGTCGCGGATAGGCGCGGCGGCGGTCGGCGTCGCGCTGGCATCTTCGACGGTGGCCCACGGGGCGAACGGCGCGGCGGTGGGCAGGAGGTCGAGCGGTGCGCCGGCGCGATCATCGTCGTCGTCGGTGGCGGGGGAGGGCAGTTGAGAGAGCAGATCGTGCACGGCCTGCTCGAGCGGCGTCAGCGGCGCGGTCGGGGATGGCTCGGAGCTCGGTGCCACGGGCGCGGCGGGAGCCGTGGGCGCGGCAGCGCCGAGCGCGACGTGCACGCGCGAGAGCTGCGGGGCTGTGGGGGCATCGGGCGATCCGGAGGCGCCGGGCCTCCAGGAGGGAGGGTGCGACGTGGTGGTCGACGTCGCGTAGGAGAGCGCCTGGTTATCTGCCGGGTCGCTGTCGTCGAGCTTGGCGGAGATCTCCGCGCTCTGGACCGAGGTCTGGCCTCGCGCGTCGAGGGCGGATGCGTAGATCGTGGAGCTCGTTGCGCTCGCTGCGACGCCGCGAGTCAGCTCGAGCGCGCGGTCCGTGACGGAGCGGTCGCCGCGGGCGTCGGCCTTTTCTGCGGCGAGCGCGCGGTTCGTGGCCGAGCGGTCGGTGTTCTCTACGGCGAGCGCGCGGTCCGTGGCGGCAGTGCGATGGCCGCGAGCGTCCGCGTGCTTGGAAGTCTTCGATGGTTCATCGTCGTCGTCGAGATCGCGGTGCCGCCGGGACTCGACGTCCGCAGTCTCCGAGGAATGCGCGCGCTCGTCTTCGGGGCGCGGGGCGCGCGGATCGTCCGCTCGCTCGACCGCCCGCGCGCGGTCCTGGTCGAGGCGTCGGTCGTTCGCTCGCTGGAGCGAGCGTGCGTGGTCGTCGTCGCGGCGCTGGAGCGAGCGTGCATGGTCGTCGTCGCGGCGCCCGAGCGAGCGCGCGTGGCCGTCGTCGCGGCGCCGGAGCGAGCGTGCGTCGTCGCGTCGCTCGAGCGAGCGTGTGTGGTCGTCGTCGCGTCGCTCGTCGCGCGCGCGGCTCGTGCTGCGATCGCGCGGCGTGCTCTCGGCGGGCCCTTGCATCCGGCGCTCGTGCGTCGCGGCGGATAGCTCGCGCGCGAACGACGCGCCGCTCGCGGCTGGTTCGTGCGCGAACGACGCGCCGCTTCCCGCCGGCTCGCGCGCCGAGATTTCCCCGCCGATGCGCGCACCGATCCCGGCGATCATCGCCGCCTCGCGGACAGATCGTCGTTCGCGCGCTGCTCGCGGCGCGCTTCGCGCTTGCCGAGCTCGCAATCGACGCGCTCGACGAGGCGCTCGGCCTGGCGCAGCTGGCGGGCGCGCGCGCGGAGCTGGTCGGCGGTGGTCTCGCGCGCGGCGTCGGCGCGGTCCACGCGCGCGCGGGCGTCGGCGACCGCGAGTCGGTGCACACCGGTGATCTCGCCGACCATGTCGAGGTCGTGGACCGAGCGCGCGGCCTCGAGCACGTCGGTGGCCTCGTCGTAGAAGTCGTCGAGGCGCTCGTGCTCCTCGGCGAGCTCGGCGCGCGAGCGCTCGCAGGCGGCGGTGGTCATGGCGTGCGACGCCGCGGCGACGTCGCGCAGCCGGACGCGGGCATCGCGGAGGGCGCGCACGGCGCGAGGACGGATCGTCATGGGGCTCGCTCCTCGCCGAGCGCGGCGGCGAGGCCGCGCATCGTGGCGTCGAAGGTGGAGGGTTCGTGAGGGGCCTGGCGCGCCCAGCCGTCCACGCGATCGCCGACGGCGAGCGCCTGGTCGAGCGCCGCGTTCGCGCCGGCGGCGTACGCGCCGAGCGCCTGGAGCTCCTGGGCCTGGCGCCGCCGCGAGAGCTGGTCGCGCGTCCGCGTGGCGAGCTGGAGCACGCCGGGCGAGGCGACGCGGCGGGCGACGCGCGAGGCGCTCGCGAGCACGTCGACGGCGGGGAAGTGGCCGCGGCCGGCGAGCTCGCGCGACAGCACGATGTGTGCGTCGAGCAGCGAGCGCGCCGAGTCGGCGACCGGATCGGACAGGTCGTCGCCCTCGACGAGCACGGTGTAGAACGCGGTGATCGCGCCGCCGCCGGTGCGCGGCGCGCAGCGCTCGAGCAGCTGGGGCAGCCGGGCGAACACGCTCGGCGGATAACCCTTGGTGGCCGGCGGCTCGCCGAGCGCGAGGCCGAGCTCGCGCAGCGCCATCGCGAACCGGGTCAACGAATCGAGCACGAGCAGCACGTTCTTGCCGCGGTCGCGGAAGTGCTCGGCGATCGCGGTCGCCGCCAGCGCGCCGCGGATCCGCTCGAGCGGCGAGCGGTCGGCGGTCGCCGCGACGATCACCATGCGATCGCGCCGCGGGCTCGTCATCAGCTCGCGGACCTCGCGCCCGCGCTCGCCGACCAGCCCGACGACGATCACGTCGGCATCGGCCTGGCTGGCGATCTGCTCGACCAGCACGCTCTTGCCACACCCGGCGCCCGCGAAGATGCCGATCCGCTGGCCGCGGCCGCAGGTCAGGAGAGCGTCGATCACGCGCACACCGGTGTCGAACCGTGCATCGACCTCGGCGCGCTCCTCGACGGGTAGGGCCGGGGTGTCGAGCGGCACGCGCGTGGTGCAGCGCGGCGCGGGCAGCCCATCGAGCGGATTGCCGAACGGGTCGACCAGGCGTCCGATCAGCGCGTCGCCGGCGGGCAGCGACGCCATCGCGCCGCGCAGCCGCACCGTGGCCCCCGGGGCGATCCGGCGCGCCGGCTGGAGCGGGATCGCGAGCAGCGTCGCGCCGCGGAATCCCACCACCTCGCACATCACGTCGCCCGCGGCGCCTTCGATCTCGACCACATCGCCGAGCGCGACGCCGGTCATCGCGATCTGCACGATCGTGCCGGCGATCTCGGTCACCGTGCCGAGCGGTTGCGGGGCGAGCCAGCTCTGGATCCGCGCGTCGAGGGCGGCGCGCAGCGAGGCGGCGAGGGTGGTCATGGCGCAACCTCCGCGCGTTCATCGGCGACGTCATCGGCGAGGTCGTCGGCGCGGCCATCGGCGCGGTTGTCGGCGAGGTCATCGGCGCGGTCGTCGGCGCGGTCATCGGCGCGGTTGTCGGCGCGGTTGTCGGCGCGGTTGTCGGCGCGGTTGTCGGCGCGGTTGTCGGCGCGGTTATCGGCGCGGTTGTCGGCGCGGTTGTCGGCGCGGTTGTCGGCGCGGTTGTCGGCGCGGTTGTCGGCGCGGTCATCGGCGCGGCCATCGGCGCGGTCTGCGCGTGCGGGGCGATTCGCCGGTGGAGCGGCCGGTGCGCCTGGTACCGCCGCACCATCGCCGCCGCCTTCGGAGATCGGGGGCTTTGCCGCCCGCGCGTCGTCGTTCGCCCCTCGCTGCGCCACTTCGACCGCCGCGGCGATCAGCTCGCGCAACTCGCGCAACCGCGGCTCCCACGCGTGCGACAGCTCGAGTGCGCCCCCGCGGATCCGCACCTCGCCACACGCGAGCGTCGGCTCGCCGACCACCGCGATCTGCGCCTCTCCGCCGATCACCGCGCGCATCGCCTCGATCTCCGCAGGGTGCACCTGCACCGTCGCCTCGCCGCGGCAGCGCGCGATCCACCCGCGCACGATCGGCGCGAACAGCGCATGCCGATCCTCCGCGCCGGTCCACGCCGCGACCACCGCGGTCGCCCCCTCGGCTATCCGCGCCGCCGCGAGCTCGGCGATCTCCGCCCGCGCGCGCTCCAGCTCGCCGACGAGCGCCGCGATCCGCGCGCGCTCCCGCTCGACCTCTCGCAGCCCCTGGGCCCGCCCGCGCGCACGCGCCTCGGCGAGCACGGTCTCGACATCGATCTGCGGCGCCACCGGCGCGGCGGGCGGTGGTGGCTCGGGTGGCCGTGGGCTCCACGGCGAAATCCCCACCGGCACCTCGCGCCGCGGCAGCGCAGACGTCAGCGGTGCGGTCGGTCGCGCGACCGTGGTGAGGAACGGCCGGAGCTGGCGATCGCTCACTCGCCACCTCGCGCGGGCAGCGTGAGCTTGCCCTCGTCGGCGAGCTTCATCGCGGCCTCGACGATCTCGCGCTGCGCGGCCTCCACCTCGGACAGCCGCTTGGGCGTCGCGCTCGCGAGGTCGTCGCGCAGCGTCGCGGCGGCGCGCTGCGACAGAGACGACAGGAAGTGATCGCGCAGCTCGGCGGGCGCGGCCTGCATCGCGGTGACCAGCACGCCGCTCTGCACCGCGCGCAGCAGGTTGCCCATCTCGCGGGTCGCGATCCGCTGCAGGTCCTCGAACGTGAACATCGCCTCGCGGATCCGCGACGCCGCTTGCTCGTCGCGCTCGGAGATCCGCTCGAGCAAGCGATCGCCCTCCTCGCTCGACATCTGGTTCACGATCGCCGCGCTGAACGCGAGCCCGTCGAACTCGGCGCGCGCGTCGGAGCTCGCGAGGCCCCCGACGGCCTCGAGCGCGCGGACCAGGCTCTCCGACGCCTCGGTCACGGCGTGCTCGGGCACCTCGTCCAGCGTCGAGATCCGCGACGTCAGATCCGCGGCCTGCTCGGGCGTCATCAGCTCGAGCACCTTCGCGGCGAGCTCGGGCGGCAGCTGGGTCAGCACCACGGCGGCGATCTGCGGATGCTCCTCGGCGAGCAGCTGGGCGAGCGCGTTGACGCGCGCGGTGCGCAGCAGCTGGACCGGCTCCGGAGTGGCGGGCGGCGGGCTGAGCAGCTTGTGGGCGCGCTCGGTGCCGAACGCGCGATCCGCGAGCTTGCGCACGTACTTCGCGCCGCCGGTGCGGACCACCGAGAGCGGATCGGTCAGCCCGCGCTCGAGGTCCTCGAGCACGGCGGAGATCACGTCGCTGCCGACGTCGTCGAGCGCGTCGACCGCGTCGACCAGCCGGCGCACGTCGGGCTCGGCCATCCGCGCGAGCACGAGCGCCGCGACCTCCTCGTCGAGCGAGAGCAGGGCGATCGCCGCCTTGTGTGGCCCACTGAGCGCTGGAGATGGATTCACGACTTCGCTCCCTTGGCGACCTGCTTGGGCGCCGGCTCGGCCAACCAGGCCGTCAACACCTCGGCGGCGCGATCGACGTCGCCGCGCACCGCATCGAGCACGCGCTCGCGCACCGGCCGACCGGCGGGCAAGCCGGGCAGCTCGGGCGGGGCCTCGATCGCGGCGCGCTCGGCGACGTCCAGCGCCTGCGCCGTCGGGCGCGCCTCGAGCACGCGCTCGAGCTCGGCGAGCGGCGCGGGCAGCGCGAGCGTGCTCGGCATCGCGCGGCGCCGGCGCCGGCTGCGCCGCACCAGCGCGGCGATCGCGAGCAGCGCGACCAGCAGCACCACGCCGCCGCCGATCGCCAGCGGGATCAGCGGCAGCTCGGCGAAGGCGGGAGGCGCGCCGGCGGCGGCTGCGGCGGTCGCCTCGGCGTCGCTCGCGAACTGGATCGAGCGCAGCTCGAGCTTGTCGCCGCGCGCGTCGTCGATCCCGGCGGCCTGGCGGGCGAGCGCGGTCAGCTCGGCGAGCTCCTGCGTGGTGCGCGCGGCCGGCTTGCCATCGGCGCCGGTCTTGTAGTCGACGACGATCGCGACGTGTAGCCGCTGGAGCTGCGCGTCGGGCCGGGTGGTCTGGCGCACCGTGCGGCTGAGCTCGTAGTTCTTGGTCTCCTGGAGCCGGCGGGCATCGCTCGCCGAGCCGGCGGCGGTGGGCGCGGCCGCGGGCGCGCCGGGCAGGTTCGCGCGGGTCCCGGCGATCCCACCGATGCCCTGGGCCGCGTCGCCGCCCTCGACGGTGCGCGACTCGCTGCGCAGCGCGGGGTTGGCGTGATCGAACAGCTCCTGGGTCTCGCTGACCTTGCTGTCGTCGACGACCGCGGTGGTGACCACCGAGACCTTGCCGGCGCCGACCACGCGCTCGAGCATCGCGCGCACCCGCGCGCTCGACGTGTTCTCGATCTCGGCGCGCCGATCCTTCTGCGCGGGATGGGCGCCGTCGAGCAGGTTTCCGTGGTTATAGACGACCACCACCCCGTACGGCTTAAAGCCCTCGACGCTCGCGGCCACCAGCTGGCGCACGCCGCGCACCTGCTCGGCCGACAGGGTCTGCCCGGCGTGCAGGTGGAGCGCGACCGACGCCGACGGCGGCTCCTGCTGATCCTTGAACACCGACTTCTTGCCGAGCGCGAGCAACACGCGCGCGCCCTGGACCTGCGCGAGCGCGGTGATGCTGCGCGCGAGCTCGCCCTGGAGCGCGCGGCGATAGTTGACCTGCTCGGCGAAGCTCGACTGGCCGAGGCTCGAGCCATCGAACAGCTCGAAGCCCTTGCCGGTGCGCGGCAGCCCGGCGGCGGCCGCGATCGCGCGCGCCTCGTCGAGCCGGCGCGCCTCGACCTCGACCGTGCCGCCGCGCAGCCGCGACGCGACCCCACGCGCCTGCAGCGTCGACAGCAGCTCCTGCGCGTCGTCGGGCGAGCTGCCCTCGGCGATCTGCGCCCACGACTCGCTGCGCCGCGCGAAGCTCGCGATCGCGACCGCGCCGATCACGGCGATCGCGACCGCGACGGCGAGCGCCTTGCGCCGCCTGGGTTGCCGCCGCCACAGCTCGGTGAGCTGCGACGCGACGGCGCGCGGGCCGGTGGACGGGTTCGGATCGGCCATGGCTTACACCTGGGTGTTCATCAGCTCGCGGTACGCCTCGACCGCCTTGTTCTTGAGCGTCGTGGCGTAGCGGACCGAGATCGAAGCCTTCTCGGCGGCGATCATGACCTCGTGGATGCCGATGCTCGGATCGCCGTCGGCGAACCGCTGCGCGGCCTCGGTGGCGGTGGTCTCGCGGACGCGCGCCTCGGCGAGCGCCTGGCCGAACGCGTCGCCGAGGTCGGTGCGGTCGGTGCGCGCGGCGCGCTCGGTGCTCGAGGCGCGCTCGATGCCGCGGATCTCCGCGATCCCGGGCGGGAGCCCGAGCTGGACCGGCGGGGTGCTCACTTGCCGATCCCCAGCGCGCGCTCCGCCATGTGCACGGCGGTCGACATCGTCGTGATCCCGGCCTCGTACGCGCGCGACGCGGTGATCATGTCGACCATCTCCTCGACGGGGTTGACGTTCGGATACGCGACGTAGCCCTGCGCGTTGGCCTGCGGATGGCCCGGGTCGTACTCCAGCCGCGGCGGCGCGGCGTCCTGCGAGATCTGGGAGACCGCGACGCCGCGCACCGCCTGGGCGAACGGCGTGCCCTGCGTGCCCGGGACGTCGACCGCCGACAGCACGACATCGCGCCGCCGGTACGGGCCGCCGCCGGCGGCCTGGGTGGTCTGCGCGTTGGCGAGGTTCGACGAGGCGACGTTCATCCGCGTGCGCTGCGCGGCGAGCCCCGACGCCGATACTTCCATTGCGGTGAAGAAGTCCATGGTCGACATCAGGTGCCGTCTCCAGCGGCGTAGCGAAGCAGCGCCATGCGGCGCGAGACCAGCTCGGCCGAGGTCGCGTAGCGCGCGCGGTTCGCGTCGATCTTGGCCATCTCGCGCTCGAGCTGGACGGCGTTGCCATCCGCGCCCTGCAGCGCGCCGCCATCGTCGAACGAGGTCGTCCAGTCCGCGGCCGGCGCCGCCGCGATGTGTCCCGCCGCCGTGGTCGCGAGCTGCCCCGGCGCTCCCGCCACCGCGCGCGTCAGGTCCGCCGGCCGGAAGCCCGGCGTATCCAGGTTCGCGACGTTCCCCGCCAGCACGGTGTGCCGCTCGCGATGGAACGTGAGCGCCCGTTCGAGCGAATCGATCGTCCTGAGATCCACGGCCACGACAACCTCCCGCCCCAGCAAGCCCCGGGCCGATCCCAGCTCCAGTCCTTCCAACGGTTTCCCCGTACCGGGGTTTCGATTTCGGGTGCGCGTCGGCGGCCTTGACGGGGAGGGCGGGTGAAAGACGGGTGGGGCGGCCCACGGATGGGGCGACCCTGCCCGACGAGACCGACGCCGGCGACGCGTTCGCGCTGTTCGCCGAGGATCTGTGGCACAGCCTGCGCCGGTTCGACGGCCGCTGCACCACGCGCACCGGGTGGTACATGCTCGCGCGCCCCCACGCGCACCCCAACCCCGAGGCGCGCGCCCCCCGCCGCGAGGTCGCGCAGTACGAGGGGCCGCCGGACCCCCAGGTAGCCCAAGT
>JBQCJR010000835.1:0-2062 GCA_051952595.1 Kofleriaceae bacterium | reverse complement strand
GTGCGACAACCTCGACAACGACTGCGACGGCACGATCGACGAGGGGATCTCGCGGCCGTGTGGCACCGGGACCTGCCGCGGCGTGGAGACCTGCAGCGCCGGTGGCTGGGTGGGCTGCACCGCGCAGCAGCCGCTGCCCGAGGTGTGCAACGGGCTCGACGACAACTGCGACGGCATCCGCGACGGGTTCTCCGAGGCGTGCTCGACGATGCCGCCGTTGCCGCCGGAGAACTACCCGGTCGACGATCCGCGCAACAACCCCGGCGACCCCTCGAACAACCCGATCCCCGAGAACATCTGCCGGCCCGGGATCAAGACCTGCCCGGCGAACGTCGGCCCGCCGAACCAGTTCGGCGCGTGCCTCGGCGAGCAGCAGCCGCTGACCGAGGTGTGCAACGGGCTCGACGACGACTGTGATAACCTGATCGACGAGGCGCCGCCGGTCGCGTGTACGACCAACGCGCAGTGCCCGCCGATCACGCCGACCTGCGACAACCCGACCGCGGCGCCCAACGCGGGGCAGTGCCGGCCGGCCGATTGCTCGTCGAACTGCGGCGTGGGCAGCCTGGTGTGCGTCAACGGCGCGCTGCAGTGCAACGCGATGCCGGCCCCCAGCGACGACAGCTGCGACGGCAACGACGACGACTGCGACGGCGTGGTCGACGAGGACTTCGTCGGCGGGCCGTGCACCGGATCGCCGCCGGTGTGCAACGGCATGGAGCAGTGCGTGAACGGCGCGGTGGTGTGCAGCGGCGGGCCGATCGCCCAGGAGAGCTGCAACTGCCTCGACGACAACTGCAACAACCAGGTCGACGAGGGCTCGTTGTGCCCGGCGGGCGCCGAGTGCGTGAGCTGCCAGTGCGCGTTCCGCTGCGGCCCGGGCGAGTTCCCGTGCCCGCTCGGCAAGATCTGCAAGGACGAGTTCTGCATCACCGACGTGTGCTTCGGCGTGACCTGCCCGGACGTCGGCGGCGACAAGCAGGTGTGCCGGCCGGATCCGGCGCAGCCGAACATGCCCCAGTGCATCTCGGCGTGTGATCCGGCGGTCCAGCAGTGCCCGTCGCCGCTGATCTGCCACGGGCCGAGCGGCGAGTGCCGCCCCGACGACTGCACGACGTTCCCGGAGCGCTGCGGGCCGGGCGAGGACTGCATCGCCGGCCAGTGCGTCTCGAACCCGTGCCAGGGCGTGACCTGCGGCGAGGGCCAGTACTGCGTCGGCGGAAACTGCGTCCACAGCTGCGCCGACGTCGAGTGCCCGAATGGCCAGCGCTGCCGGCTCGGCATGTGCGAGACCGATCCGTGCGGCGCGCCGTGCCCGTTCCCGAAGGTGTGCAACGACGCGACCGGGACCTGCGTCAACGATCCGTGCCTCCCGGTGCAGTGCCCGCAGGGCCAGGAGTGCAACCCGAACCAGGGCGGCCAGTGCCAGGACAGCGGGTGCATCGGCACCGTCTGCCCGAACCCGGGTGAGAGCTGCCACCTCGGCACCTGCGATCGGCCGAGCGGGCCGGACGCCGACGTCGAGGTCCGGGTCACCACCGGTGGTGGAGGTGGCTGCGCGGCGGGCGGCGAGGCCGGCGGGCTGTCCGGCCTGGTCGGGCTCGCGCTGCTCGCGGTGCTGCGGCGCCGGCGGGGGGTGCGGTCGTGATCCGGCTCGGGCTGATCTCGCTCGTGATCGCCGGCGCGGCGCTCGGGCTGTCGTGCAACGTCAATGACTACTGCCTCAACTGCGCCACCGGCGGCGACGGCGGCGTGGTCGGGGACGCGCCCGACGCCGACGAAGGCGACGGTGGCATCGATGGCGGCGACGGCGGGCCGTGCACGATCACCGGCGAGGAGGTGTGCGACGACGTCGACAACGACTGCGATGGCCACGTCGACGAGGGGCCGCTGCCGGCGCCGATCGGCGAGCCGTGCGACAACCAGCAGGGCGAGTGCGCCGGCGGGGTCAAGCAGTGCGTCCACGGCGAGGTCACGTGCAGCAAGCCGCCGATGCCGGAGCTGTGCGACCTCAAGGACAACAACTGCAACGGGCTGGTCGACGAGGGCGATCCGGGCGGCG
>JBQCJR010000834.1:0-17404 GCA_051952595.1 Kofleriaceae bacterium | reverse complement strand
CCCCGAGACCCTGATCACCACGGATCCGGACGCCGCCGCCGCGTTCTGGGATCGGCACGGCGACGTCATCTACAAGTCGGTCAGCGGCGTGCGCAGCCAGGTGTCGCGGCTGCGCACCGAGCACCGCGAGCGTCTCGCCGATGTCTCGTCCTGTCCCACGCAGTTCCAGGCCTGGGTGCCCGGGCGCGATCACCGCGTGCACGTCGTCGGCGACGAGGTGTTCGGGGTCGAGGTCATCTCCGACGCCGACGACTACCGCTATGCATCCGCGGGTGGCCACAGCTGCGAGCTTCGCGCCGTCCTGCTCCCCTTCGAGGTGGCCGAGCGTGCGCGCGCCCTTGCCTGCGCGCTCGATCTACCGGTCGCCGGCATCGACCTGCGCCGCACGCCCGACGGCCGCTGGTACTGCTTCGAGGTCAACTCGTCGCCGTGCTTCACGTACTACGAGCATCACACCGGCCAGCCGATCGCCGCGGCGCTGGCCGCCTATCTCGCGGCGGCTCACCAGTAGAGCTTCCACTCTCCGTGCTGGCACAGCCCATGTCCCTGCAGCGTGATGCGCTCGTCGTCGGGCGAGACCTCGTCGATCTCGCCGATCTGGTGCATGAGGTGACCCGAGTGCATCGCGATCGCGCCCCGCGTGTAGGGGTGGCGCATGCGTGGGAGCAGGACCGCGAGATCGGCCGGCGTGACGCGGCCCTCGATGCGGTCCACGAACCGGCGAAAGCGGGTGTAGTCGACGTCCCAGACGTTGAGTCCGCCGCCGCGGCGGGGCAGCCGGATCGGCAGCGTGAACGACAGCGGATGATCGTAGTCCACGCCCGAGGCGGTCTCGGGCCACACGCGCAGGTACTGGAGATCGAAGTGCACGGAGGCCACGGGCGTCACGAAGATCGAGCGGCTGAGCCAGACGTGGAAGCCCGGCGCGGCGAGCCCATCGGCGAACGTCACGGGCGCCCCCAGGCGGCGGGCGAGGAAATCGGTCACGCGCTTGTACAGCCACGCGAAGTGATCGTGGAGCACGGGGTTGAGTCGCGCCGCGCGAGCGCGGTAGTCGGTCGGCTCGTCGAGATAGCTCGCGGCGCCCAGCGTGAAGAACGCCGGCTCTCCGGGGCCCCGCGGGATCCAGTGCTCCCGGAGCTCCTTGAGCTGCTCCTCCACCCGTTGACACTCGCCCGCATCCAGGAGCTCGAGGGACGTGATCACGATTCTTGTCGTATCACGGCGGCCGCGCGATGAGCGTTCTCCGCGAGAGCGACCTCGAGCAGTTCATCACGCACGGGTTCTGCGTGGTGCCCGGCGCGTTCACCGCCGCGCAGGCGCGCGCCGCGTGCGCCGTCGTGTGGCGACGGATGGAGGAGAAGCGCGGCATCCGCGAGAACGGTCCGTCCACGTGGCCCGACGCGTACGACATCGAGGAGCACCTGGATGTGCCCGAGGTGCTCGCCTGCTTCACGGATCGCCTCGCGCAGGCGATCGAGGAGCTGGTCGGGCGCGGGCGCTGGGCGGGCGCGCGCCGCTGGGGCTTCTGGCCGGTCAACTTCCGGTATGGCGCCAACGAGCCCACCCCATGGCCCGACTGGAGCTGGCACGTCGACGGCAACTGGTTCCGCCATACGGTCGACTGCCCGCGGCAGGGCTTGCTGGTCCTCGGCCTGTTCACCGACGTCCTGCCGGGTCACGGCGGCACGGTGGTCGCGTGTGGCTCTCACCGCCGCACCGCGCGCGTGCTCGCCGAGCACCCCGAAGGCCTGACGCACACCGAGCTGTTCGAGCGCGTCCTCGTCGAGCCGCTCGGGAACTTCCGCGAGCTGACCGGCGCCGCAGGGGACGTCGTGCTCGGCCATCCGTTCCTATTCCACAGCCGCGGCTTCAAGCGTGCCGGCGCGCCGCGCGTGATCAGCAACACCGAGGCCTCGCTGCTCGAGCCGATGCAGCTCGAACGGCCCGAAGGGGACTACTCGGTGCTCGAGCGCTCGATCCGCCTCGCGCTACGCGAGAGGGAGCCGCAGCCGCCGCCGGACGCGCTGCGCTGTCGCTTCTAGCGCGCGAGCCGCGACCACGCCTCCTCGAGGCGCTGCACGGAGATCGGCACGGCGGTCTTGAGCTCGGGAGCGAAGGTCTGCACGCGGAGCTCCTCGACGAGCCATCGGAGCTCTGCGCGCTCGGCGTTGTCGGGCAGGCGGAGCAGGCGCTGCCAGAACGGCGTGACCTGTGCGGCCTTCTGTTGATCCTTCTGTGGGTCGTGCGAGAGGCGCTGGAGCCGCACGCCGATCGCCTTCAGGTAGCGCGTGATGTGGAGGAGCCGCGCCGCGGAGGTCGCGTGCATCAGGTCGGCGGGCACGAGGTGCTGCAGCTGACTCGCGATGTCGTCGAGCGCGGCGCGCGTGGGCCCCGGCCGCCCGGCGAGGGGCTTCATCACCGCCCGCACGCCGTCGAGCTCGCCGTACAGCTCGATCGCGATCCGCACGAGCTGGCCGAGCTCGTCGGGCAGTCGCGCCTGCCCGGCGGCGAGCCGCTCGGCGAACGCCGCCTTGCTCGGCGGCAGCTGCGTCGTTCGAAACGCCTCGTCGACGGCCCGCAGCACGATCGCGCGCTTCGCGGACGCGAGCGATGAGGGGAGCTGCGCCTCGAGCTTGCCCAGCGTGGTCTTCGCCTGGAGGAGGAACAACCGGCGGAGCCCGCCCTGCGATGCCGCCGCCGCGGCCGCGGCCGACTCGAACAAGCGCACGTCGACCGCGGTCTCCGCCTCGACGAGCGCAGGGTACGCGAGCACCTTGCGCCCGCCGATGTCGAGCGTCACCGAAGCCGGGAGCGCTTCGAAGTCCCAGCTCTTCAGGCCGGTGCGCTCGTGCTGCGCGCGGGGCGCACGGGCCCACAGCTCGCCGGCGCGGCGACCGAGGCTGCGCTGAAGCCCTGCGAGGTCGCGGCCCTCGGCGATCGTCTTGTCGTGCTCGTCGACGATCCGGAACGCGAGCGACAGGTGCGCGGGCACCGCGCGCAGATCCCAGGCCTCGCGCGCGATCCGCTCGCCGGTGCGCGCGTGGATCGCGCGCTCGACGGCCGCGAGCATCGGCCCTTCGAACGGACGCAGCTCCGTCGCGAGCGCGCGCGCCAGCTCGTCGAGTGGTGCGAGGGCCTTGCGCGTCGCCTTCGGCAGCGAGTCGAGCAGCGCGCGCAGCTTCTCCTCGTGCCACCCCGGGATGGTCCACGCGAGCGCAGCGGGATCGAGCTGCGGCAGCATCGCGAGCGGGACCGACACCGTGATGCCATCATCGTCCGCGCCTGGCTCGAACCGGTAGGCGAGCGGCAGCGACGGGCCGAGCGCGTCCGGATAGCGCTCGGGCGACAGATCGTGCGCCTCGTCGAGCAGGATGTCGGCGCGCGACAGGCACAGGATCGAAGGGTCGCGCAGCTCGGCGTCGCGGCGCCACGCCTCGAACGTCTTGCCGCTGTGGACGTCCGCCGGGATCCGCGCGTCGAAGAAGTCGTACAGCGCGTACTCGTCCGCCGCCATGTCGCTCCGGCGCGCCTTGTCGCGCAGTTGCTGCACCTCGTCGAGGAGCGCGCGGTTGTGCTCCATGAACGCGCCCTTGGTCGCGTACTCGTGGCGGACCAGCGCGTGGGTGATGAACAGCTCGCGGCTCACGACCGGATCGTGGGTGGCGTAGGCGACGCGGCGGTTCTTCACGATCGGCAAGCCGTAGATCGTGACCTGCTCCTTCGCCATCACCTGCGCGGCGCGTTGCTCCCAGTGCGGGTCGCCGTGGCTGCGCTTGCACAGCGCGCCACCGGACCGCTCGAGCCAGATCGGGTCGATCTTGGCCACCGTGCGTGCGAACAGCTGCGTGGTCTCGACGAGCTCCGCGGCCACTACCCAGGTCGGCGGCTTTCGGGCGAGCCCCGACGAGGGATGGATCGAGAACCTGATCTGGCGCGCGCCGATGTAGCTCCGGCTCTCGACGTGCCACATCCCGATCTTGCTGAGCAGCGCCGGCAACAGCGCCTGGTGGAGCTGCTCGCTCGAAGCCGGACGATCGTTGGGCGCGAAGTCCCACTCGCGCATCACCTGCACGAGCTGCGCGTGGATGTCCTCCCATTCGCGCATGCGGTTGTACGAGAGGAAGTTCTCGCGGCAGAGCTTGTACATCTTGTTGCGCGAGCCCCGCGCCTCCTGCCAGAAGGCCCACAGCTTGAGGTAGCCCGCGAAGTCGCTGCCCTCGTCCTTGAACTTCTTGTGCGCCTCGTCGGCCTTCTGCTGGGCCGCGAGCGGGCGCTCGCGCGGGTCCTGCAGGCCGAGCGCCGCGGCGATCACCACGACCTCGCGCAACGCGCCCTCGTCGCGCCCGCCGAGGATCATCCGGCCCAGCCGCGGATCGAGCGGCAGGCGGGCGAGCTGCTCGCCGATCCGCGTCAGCCGCTCGCCCTCGAGCGCGCCGAGCTCCTCGAGCACGCGGTAGCCCTCGTCGATCGCACGCTTCTGCGGCGCATCGAGGAAGGGAAAGCTCTCGATGTCGCCCAGGCGCAGCGCCTTCATGCGCAGGATCACGCCGGCGAGCCCGACGCGCTTGATCTCCGGATCCGTGTGCGCGGGGCGCGACGCGAAGTCTTGCTCCTCGTAGAGCCGGAAGCACACGCCGCTCTCGGTCCGACCGCACCGGCCCTTGCGCTGGTCGGCGCTCGCCTTCGAGATCGGCTCGACGAGCAGCTGGGTGACGCCCGTCCGCACGTTGTAGCGGTTGACGCGCGCCACGCCCGCGTCGACCACGTACACGATCCCGGGGATGGTCAGCGAGGTCTCCGCGACGTTGGTCGCGAGCACCACGCGCCGCTGCGGCAGCGACTGGAACACGCGCTGCTGCTCGGCCGCGGACAGCCGCGCGTACAGCGGCAGCAGCACGGTGTGTGGGAGCGCACGTTGCTCGAGCTCGGCCACCGCCTCGCGGATCTCGCGCTCGCCGGGCAAGAACACCAGCACGTCATTGCGCGGATCGAGCTCGGTGATCTCGTTGACCGCGTTCGCGATCACGTCCGCGAGCTCCGTCTCGTCGTCGCGGCGCGGCCGGTACAGGACGTCGACCGGAAACGTCCGGCCCGAGACCTCGATGATCGGCGCGCCGCCGAAGAACGCCGCAAACCGCTCCGTCTCGAGCGTCGCGGAGCTGACGATGACCCGCAGGTCGGGGCGGCGCGGCAGCAGGCGCTTGAGGTAGCCGAGCAGGAAGTCGATGTTGAGGCTGCGCTCGTGCGCCTCGTCGACGATGATCGTGTCGTAGCCGCGCAGCATCGCGTCGCTCTGGATCTCGGCGAGCAGGATGCCGTCGGTCATGAACTTGATCGCCGAGGTGCGCTTGACCCGGTCCCCGAAGCGGATCTTGTAGCCGACGAGCTCGCCGACCTCGCTCTCGAGCTCGCTCGCCACCCGCGCGGCCACGCTGGTGGCCGCGATCCTCCGCGGCTGGGTACAGCCGATCTGCGCCTGCGCGCCGCGACCCATGGCGAGGCAGATCTTCGGAAGCTGCGTCGTCTTTCCAGAGCCGGTCTCACCGGCGACGATCACGACGGGGTGCGCCTCGATCGCCTGCGCGATCTTCGCAACCTCGGCGGTGATCGGCAGGCCCTCGGGAAACTTCACCCGGTCGCTCAGCACGGCGAGGTGCATAGCACGGCTCGGCCGGCGGCGCGCCGGAGGCGGGGCCAGGTTCAGTAGCTCATGTTGTCGATCTTCCTACAGTTCTCCGCTCGGTTCCGGGCTTCGCTCAGCGGCCGCTCGTGCGATTCCTTCTCCGCCTTGTAGTGGTCGATCAGCTTGGACGCATAGCGCTCGATGTCCTTGCCGTACTTGCTGTTGAACTGCTCGAGCGCCTTCTCGGCGTTGCGCATCTCCTCGGTGGCGCGGTCGTAGTCACTCTGCGCGCTGGAGTCGCCTGGCTTCGCGTCGCGCTTGGCCTTGGCGTCGGTCTGCTTCCGCTGCGTATCCGCGAGCTTGTCCAGCAGATCTCTGCGCAGGCGTAGCGCGTCGTCGCGCGTCCGCTCGGTCAACGGAATGCCGGTGTCCGTGAACCACTTCTGCACGTCCTCGCGCGCACGGACGCATGCCTGCGCGTCGGAGTTGCCCCTGCGCGCCGCATCCTTGCGCCGGTCGAGCTCGTCCTTGAGATCGCGAACCGTGTCCTTCAGCTTGTCTTTGTCGGAGTCGTTCACTCTGCCGCTGTCGAGGCGCTCCTTCGCCTCTTTGTACTTCGCGATCGTCTTCTCTTGTCTATCTGGATCGCACTCGACCGGGACACTGCATAGCTCGTCCTTGCGCCGCTGTACCCCCGCGCAGTCGCTCTGGCCTCGCTCGGTGATGAGCGAGGCACATCCCTTCTTGTCGGCCTGATCGTAGAAGTTGTATTCGGCCGCCTGCGCGGCGACGCCAAATCCGACCATCGCCACCACGATCAATAGCTTGCGATGCGCAGTCCTGCTGCGATCCCTACACGCCACCATCTGAATCTTCTCCTATGTGTTCCAGGTTGCGAGCGCGCGCCCCATGATCTCGTCGATCGGTGCCCTCGTGGCGAGGTAGGCGAGCAACTCGCCTACTGCGGCGCGCTGTGCAGTCGTCAAATGCGATAGTCGTCGATCGAGCTTCTTGTTATCCACGTCTGTCCGCCGCGTGAGCTGACCCGCGAGCTGGAAGGGCAGGTCGTTGAAGCTCTCGCGCTCGTGGAGCAGATATCGCAAGAAGGCCGGCAGCGTGGTGCAGAACAACGCATCACCCGCGTAGATCGGCAGCGTCGGATGACGCTTGAGCAAGTCTGCCGGCAGCTCGGGCCACGTCTTCCCCTCGAAGCCCACGAGATCGGCAGTGTCGTCGTAGACGCTCCAGTTCGCGGTTGGCTCGTCGAGCATCGCTCGATCGATGGTGATCGGCGGAAATGCGGACGCCAGCGCGTCCTCGAGCCTCTCGATTGTCTTGTTCCCCACCCCGGAGGAACCTAGCACTGTCGACCGGCAACTGGATAGTGGCGAGCTGCTTCTTCGCGTCAGCTCGGTCCACGCGCGCTCGGCGCGAACAGGCCTCCACCGAGATAGCGCGTACGGCCGAGCACGACGGGCCCTTCCACAGCGACGGCGAAGTCGAGCTGCAGCTCGCCCTCGAGCCCGCGGCCCGGAATGCCGCGCGCGGCGAGCACCGTCACGGTCGGGCGGGGCAGGCCGCGGCTCGCGCATTCGAGGATCGCGTTCTCGATCAGGGCGTCCGCCGCCGAGGCCGCCTTTGCGTGGCGCGTGACCGTGTACGGCCGCACCGAGACCCATGTCCTGGAGCGGGCCGCGTACTCGTCGGTCTCGAGCGTCGAGGCGCGCGCGAGCCGGTAGCGGCCAGCGCGACCGGCCCGCAGGTCGACGAAGCCTTCCAGCGCGGTGGCGAGCGCGGTGAGATGTCGGCGCTCGTCGGCGCCCGGCGCGCGGCGGTCGAGGACGTGTGGCGCGAGGATCAACAAGCGACGCTGCGCGGGGTCCCACTGGATCGCGAGGTGATTCGAGCGATCCGATCGCGCCGGCTCGCCATCCTCCTCGTGTCCGCTGAAGAACCGCCCGAGCGGCCTCGGCCCGAGCACCGCCTGGACGCGCGACATCACGGCGCGCCGCATCGCTCGGACGAGCGCATCACCATCGAGCGCCGCGGCGTCCTCGGCATCGATCGCGAAGCCGAAGATATCCCGGCGCTCGGGCGATGGCACCATCAGGCCCAGGCCGAGGAATCGACCATCGCCGAGCAGCAACGGCCCCTCGACCGGCTCGCGAAGCTCGAGCTCGACGTGCCAGAGCCGCTCCTTGGCGAATCTCGCGGTGGCAAACGCCTCGGCGCGCGCCCCTCGGGGCTCGAACGGCTCGCGTCGCACCTTCACGTCCGCGATCGACGAGAGCACCCCGGCATGACGCAATGCCGTGCGCACGGCATCGGCAGCGCGCCCTTGTTCGCCGGCGCGCTCGCTCGCACCCTTGGCCTCCGCCCGGCGCCGCGACGGCTCGACCCGCCTGCGCTGTGCCTCGGTAGGCAGTGCGACGGCCGTGATGGAGTGCCAGCGTCGCCCCGGGGCGTCGTAGCGGCCGAGCATGTCCCGTTCGTTGGTCGGCGTCAGCTGGAGCCGACCGAGAGACAGGCCGGAGAACGCCCACTGCACGTCGGCGGGATGGAGCGGGCAATTGCCGGGAACCTCGACCAGCACGCGCCGCACCGCCGGATCGACGTGTTCGTGTCCGATCGAGGGCAACGGGACGATGCGCACGCGCTGCGCGATCGGCGCCGCGTCTCGCCCATCTGGCTTGCGGCCGATCAGGGCGCGCCGGATCACCGGGACCTGGTCCGGGAGTGCTTCTCCGAGCCGCGCGGCGGCGAGGTCGCGAAGTTGCTCGACGAGCTCCACCACCCGCGCGAGTGGCCACGGCGCGGACCTCGCGTCGTCGTCGCGGTCTCGGAGCGCGTAGATCGCCTCGTGTCGCCCGCTCTCGTATGGGATCGACGCGAACCGCGGCTTGGGCGGCTGCGAGAACAGGGTGCGCGCGGCCTTCCCCGCGCCCTCGGTGCGGATCCGCTCCAGGTTCGCGTGGTGTCGGAGCGCCAGGCTGTCGAGGGAGCCCGGTGTGGGACAGGCAAGCGCTGCCCCCCCATCGCCGGCATCGGGACGATGGACGGTGCCGCGGTGCGACGCGAGCCGCGTGGCGAGTTGCTCGTCTTCGAGCAGCTCGCCCACGGCCCAGGCCATGTCCACGCCGCGACCGAGCTGATAGAGGTCGGTCGCGAGCTCGATCACCGACGTGGCGTGCCCTGGCTCGGCGGGGAGTGGCCACGCGTAGACGAGCGGCGTATCTTCATCGAGCAGCAGCGGCTGCACGACCTTCTGCGTGCGGACCTCTCCGATGCGCGCCGGATCTCCGCCCACCGAATCGACGTCGTTGTTCGGGACGAACAGCTCGACGCGGCTACCCGGGCGCATGCGTGGCGCAGCGATCACGGGCGGGGGCAAGCGCTCCAGCCACTCGAGCGCGGGAGTCGCTCGCGGAGGCAGCGCCTCACCACGCGCGGCACCTGCGACCAGCGCCTGGAACACGCGCGCCGGAGCCGGCGGCCAGTCCGCGGTGCCGTGATAGCGCGGGTCGTGGAGCCGGATCGTCAGCACCAGGTGCTGCGTCATCGCGCGGCCTTCTTCGCCTTTGGCTTCTGTCCGCCTTCCTTGTCACCGAGGTCGCTCTTGGCGAGCGCGCGGTCGAACTGGACCGTCTTGTCCGGGCCCACACCGAACGCGGCCGCCCAGGTCGTGGCGAGCGCACGAGCGACCTCGTTCGTGAGTGGCACCGTGGTCCGCGAGCCCGTTCGCGAGACCTCCGCCCAGCCGCTTGGCTGCTCCGGCTTCGGCACCAGGAGGCAGCCCTGTCTCAGGAAGCCATCCAGTGGCTCGGTCGCGGCGACCAAGCACAGGCCGAGAATGTAGCGGCGCAGCGCCTCGGCGTTGGATGCGGCGTGAAGCCGCCGGAGCGCGACGAGGTTGATCGTGATGTCCCGGACGATCGGGCCCCGCGCGACGACGCCGCCGTGGGCGCCGGTCGAAGGCACCGGGACGAAGCCGCGCTGGGCGAGCGGGCTCTTTGGATTGTTCTCGGATTTCTGTTTCTCCTCGTCAGAGAAGATCTCCAGTGCGGAATAGTCGATCGGCGGGCCGTACTGGGCGGAGCGATGTAGTACGTCGACGTCCCACGCGCGGATCACCGACTGTACGAGTCGCGGGAGCTTGGCTTGTGTATCGCGCGAATCCCACACGCCAAATACGAGTGATGTCGGGCCGAGCTTGGCGATGGCCGTGACATCGCCGGTCGCGAGAAAGGACTCGAACGCCTTTCGCGCATCCTCCTTGAGCGACGACGAGCGCACGATGGCATCACCGAGGCGGTGGCCGGCCTCGAGCACCGAAACGCGCTTGCCCTCGCCGATCTCGATGGTGATCTGCGGCACGAGCTTGCGCAGCTCGGGGGCGCCGCTCGGTCCTTCGCCGAAGAGCGGCTCCATGCGATTGGCCTGCGAGCCCACGCTGTCCACCGTGACGACCTTGGTTCCGTCGCCAAGCTCGTCGATGTTGTACGGCTGCTTCTCGCTCGCGTACGTCGGAGGAAAGAAGACGCCACCGTCCCCCTCGACCGGCACCAGGTACTCCTTGAGCACCAGCGCCACGGGACCCTTGGGATCGGTCCAGCTCTCGATCGTCTTCTCGCTCAACTTGGTCATGCCATGGTCTCCTCGGTGACAGTGGTGATCGCGCGGGCCTGGCCTTCCTTGCCGGGCCAGCCTAGGAACATTCGAAAGCGTCGCTGTGGAAATGGAAGCCGCGGGGCTCCCAACGCTGCGCGCAAGATTGGTAGTGAGAGCCAGAGCTCGGATGGTCGCTCTCGCCCGACTACACCATAGGTGTAGTCGAGCTTGGCGTGCCGGCTCGGACGCGCGTGGGTGAGTCCGATGGCGCCCAGGAGCTCGACCAGTGGGAATCCAACGGCCTCGATCCGGCCACCGTGCGCGTTGAGCGAGAAGCCCGCGTCGATCGGAATGTAGTCGCGGCGCCAGTCGAGGCGGAAGCTGCTGCTCTGCGGTGCGGCGAGCGCGAACGGGTCCGCCGCGGCAGCGAGCGCGCAATCGCGCACGAGCGCAAGCGCATCGCGCGCCAGTGCAACTCCGGGGTATCCACCAGAGCCTGCCCAGAACTTCACGTTGTCGCGGATCGTCTGGTCGCCCCAGTGGTCGATCAGGATCGCATGCGGCCCGCGCTGGAGCACACACACCACGGTTTGCGGACTCGAGGGCTCCGGGAACGGATAGCCCTCACCGCGCGGCCGCGAGCGCACTGCTCCCCATGCACCCTTCCACGCGTCGAAGTTGTCGCTCCCATCCGGAACCTCCCCATACACCTCGGCATTCGCCAGGAACTCCAGCACGCTCACGATCGGCGAGGACTCCCCGCGGGCGCGTAGCCGGAATCGCGTGGCTCCCTTGTCGCTCCAGTCAAACGCCCCCTCGACGTTGCCGAGCAGCACCTCGGCCGCCTCCGCGAAGCCCAGACACGCGAACACCTGTCCCGGGTTGAACAGGTCGACCGGGATGGATGCTTCAGCCACGGGAGCCCTCCTCGTCGTTCCGGCGCGACGCCTGCTGATCTGCCGCGCGCAGCAATGCCTCCCACCACGCGAGGCCCCACGGCCCCCAGTGCTTCTCCATGCGTGTGAACCGGAGCGCGATCGCTTGTGCGGTGCTCGCGAGCTTGCTCGGAGGCTCCTCTGCGCCGTCGGTGCGGAGCAACGGGCGCGCGTGGCCATGGTGCGCGGCGATCAAGTGCAAACAGAGATCTCGGAGATCCTCGTCGAGCGCCAGGACCCGCTCGTCGCGCTCGGCGCGAAGCACCGACCCGAGCTCGTGCCGGTAACCGGCGAGGAGATGGATGTTCGGTCGCGCGCGCGTCTTGCCGTACACGTCGCCTGCGGGGGCGTGGAACGCCTGTTGCCAGCGCGCGGCGCGCTTGCCCTCGTCGTGGAGGCGCGCCGCGAGCGCGAGCACGTCGCGATAGGGTGCGACGAGCCGGAGCCGGTCCGCGATGGCGCGAGCCGCCTGTTCCGTCCAGTCGTGGTGCTCCTCGAGCTTCTGCTCGCGCCGGGGGCCAACTGCGCGCCCTTCCTCGGACTCCGCCGGCTCGGTGGCCAGGCTCTGGATCACGATCCACTCGATCTCCTCGTCGGAGTCGGAGTGATCGATCGCGATCCGAGCCTCGGTTCGCCAGCCCTGCTCGGTGGTCTCGGCGAGGGTCGTGCGTTGTACGCGGAGCGGAAGCGCGGGCTCGCCGGTCGGTCGGCGCAGCGTGGTCACGTCGCTCGCCGCGGAGTGCTCGAGGTCAAGCAGCCCGTGCTCGAGCCCTCCCACGCGCGTGTCGATCATGAGGGTCGCGCCCGCGAGCCTCCGTTCGACCGCGTCGCGTCGGTGCTTATCGGCGAGATCCTGCGCAGAGACAGTTCTGTGATCCTTTCCAAGGATCACGCCGATCACATCGTCTGCGCGCCAAGATGGGCTCTCCGCACGGAGCCGCGTGGTCAGCCACTCCATCGCGCGCCACGTCTCGGTCTGGAGTTGCTCTGCCAGCTGCGGGCCCGCGGCGGAGAAAAATACCTCGCGGTCCGCAGGCGGCAGGAGCTCGCCCTGTCGCGTGATCGGAAGGAGCTCGCGCCACAGGATCGTGGTCTGTGGTTCTTCTGGCTCCCAGCCGCGGAGCCACGGCTGGACCTCCGGGCGTCCGGTGTGGTCTTCGAGCGAGGTCATCGACCACGCCTCGACGAGTGGGCGCGTCAGCGGCGGGTGCAGCGGGTCCGGTGTCGAGCCGAGGACGAGGAGATCTCGAAGGTGCTCGTCTGTCGCGGCGCGCGTCTTCAACGCCGTCAGCGCGCCGGGGCTCGCATCGCAGGAGCCGCCATCTGACCGAGGGAGCGCGTGCAACAGCTCGGTCACCGCCGCCTGGCGAGCCGCGATCTGTCCATCTTCGTCCTTGGCCGGTGTGGCTGGAATGACCACGACGCGCGCCGCGCTGTCGCCGCGCCGATTCACCCGGCCGAGCCGCTGGACCATGCGCTCCCAGGCCACCAGGTCCGAGATCATGTGGTCTGCGTCGAGATCGACGCCCACTTCTCCCGCGGACGTCGCGATGACAAAGGTGGGCTTGTCGGGTGTTGCAGAGGTGCCAGCCAGGAACCCTCGCGAGCTCAACCAGCGGGCGGCTTCCTCGCGCTCCCAGACCCGACGTGCACCGACGAACAGCTCGGTCTCGATCTCGTGCGAGGTCCCGGCGTAGCGCACCAGCTGATCCCGCACCGCCTGGGCGTGGTCGCGACGATTGCAGAACACGATACAGCGCATCGGCTTGGTGCCCGAGGCAGTCAGTCCCCAGGCTTCCTCGGCGAGGCGCTCGGCGACATCATTCTCCGCGACGGCTCCTCGCAGCTCGAGCCGCTTCACGGCCGCCAGGCGACGCGCGACGATCAGATGGGCGCGGTCGTCGGCTCCGAGCGCGAGCGCCCGCGCATCGGCACGTCCCGTCGCCGACAGCGGCAAGAGATGGAATCGAGGGACCAGGTCGGCCGGCGCCGAGCTCGCCGCCCCCAGCCCGATCTCGGCGCCGCGCGAGATCGTTCGGAGCAGCCGCTCGAACGGTGGCACCAGGTGCGCCTCGTCGAGGACGACCAGCGAGTCTGCGCCGAGCATCCCGGCGTGGTAGGGGCGCATTCGCCGCGACACGCCGTAGCCCTCGAACAGCAGGCGCGAGCCCACCATGTCGACCGTGCCCAGCACGATCGCTGGCGAGCTCGGATCGGCCAACCACGTGCGGTTGTCGAGGAACTGCCCACGTAGCGTGGAGATCGGGAGTGGCTGTTGACGCTCCAGCCCGAGCGCTGTCTTCAGGTCGGGCTCGCTGTCCACGAACGCGCGCAAGGCTTCTGCAACGCTGGTCGCCTGATCGACCACCGCGCGTCGATCGACGACGTACACCAGCCGGCGCGGTACGGGAGCGCCCGCCGCGCGCGCGATCAACCAGATCGCGATGACCGCCGTCTTGCCCAGGCCCGTTGGCACATCCAGCGCACTCGGTAGCTCGCCGTCGAGCATCCGGTCCAGCAGGGCGTGTTGCCAGGGGAACGCCTCGGGCACATCGAGGGCACGGGCGAGCCGTCGCTGCGCCTCTCTTCGTCCGCTGTTCGCGTCACTCATCCAGTTCGCCCTCCACAACGACCTCGCGCGCAGTTCGTTCACGTCGATGAAACGTGCGCGAGCAGTTCCACCATACGCTCCGGATCTCGAAGATCCAGTGTGGAGCGGCCACTGTTTGTCAGGGGGTGACAATGGATCGCACCACTGCTTGGGAGGAGGTTTGCGCGCATCGGGTATGTGCGGGGTAGTCGAGGAGTCGCGCTGCGGCGGTCGAGACTCCATTCTGAGGAGCACGACCACGAATGGCCGACGAGCAGGACAGCTGCCACGAGGTGCCGACCCTCTCGATTCCGTCGCTCGAGCGTTGGGCAACGGCGGTGGCGTCGCTCGAGGCGCGCGGGCCGCTTCCGAGGCGGGTGGTGCTCGTCCCGAGCGAGGCCCATGCCCACGCGCTACGCGTCGCGCTCCTGACTGTGGATCCGACGGTCCTCATCGGAGCTCGATTCCTCACCGCGGCTGCGGCCGCGCGCGCCGTCCTCGATGCCGCTGGCGTCTCCTACGAGGTGGGCGAAGAGCGGCTCCGGCCACTGCGGATCCGCAAGGTGCTTCGTGGTCCGCTGGCGCTGACGACGTTTCGCGTCGAGGATCTCCGCACGCGCGGCTGGGAGGAGGCCTTCGCATCGTCGATCGAGCAACTCGAAGCCGCCGGGCTACGACCGGCGGATCTCGGGCGCCTCGGCGATGCCCGCGCATCCGATCTCGCGGCCCTCTGGCGCGCCATCGATGGCGATGCTGGGCGCTCGTGGACGCTCTCCAGGATCCTGTTCGAGGCCCGCGCGTTGCTCGTCGAGGCCCCCGGTGTCTGGCCGTTCGAGGCGCCCACCCTGGCCGAGATCGACATCTCGATCGCGGCAGTCCATGCGCAGCTCCTGCACGCGCTCCCTCGTCGGGTGGCCGGCGTCCATCCGGGCAGGCCGGCGCGGCCCAAGGCGCTCGATCGCGTGCGTGCCTTATGCGGAGAAGGCGCGGCTCGCGTGATCGCCGCTCCGCCGCTCTCGGAGCGATCGGCGACCGAGCTCGATCTCGTCGCCGACTTCCTGTTCGAAGCGCCCGACCGGCTCGCGTCGACCGAGCGCGCCCGCAGTCGTGGCCCGGACGGCACGGTATCCCTGGAGCTGTACGCAGGTGCGGACGAGGAGCTCGAAGCCACCGCTCGCTGGGTCGCAGAGGAGGTCTTCGAGCGTGGGACGCCGCTGCACGAGATCGCGGTCCTCGTTCCGACGGCCGATCCCCTCGCGTCCATCGTGGCGGACCGGATCGGGGAGCTCGAGTGGCCGGCGGACATCGAACCGGTCTACGTCGCTGGTGGACGCCCAGCTGTGTCGGGGGCATCAGGTGCTCGCCTGCTGGCGGTGGTGCGGGCGCTCCAGGGCTACTTGCCGGCCGAAGCCATGCTCGCGCTCATTCCCCGTCTACGACTTTCGGGCAGCGACGCGCATGTCACTCCAGGGAGGGCGCGTGCGGTCGTGAGCGCGCTCGGCACGCTCGGCGGAAGTGCCGCCCGGCCGAGCGATGCGCTGTGCTGGTCCGAACGCCTCCATCGAGCAGATCTCGACGACGTCGTGAGGGCGCTCGCGCCGTCGATCGAGGCGCTGGTAGCGATCGCGGCGGAGGTGCTCTCCGGAGCGCCCTTGACCTCGTTGTGGCGAGCGCTCCGCGAGCTCGTGATGACTCACGTGATCGGATCTGCGGAGATGGTGGGCCTCGTGGAGCAGCTGGGGGATGCGATCTCCGAGATCGCGGCAGATCCCGTTGCGATGGATGTGGTCGGTGTCGATGCGATCGATCTCGTTGCGTCGACGCTTTGCTCGCTGCGGCTGCAAGAGGGGCGCTACGGCGGCCCCTCGATCTACGTCGGCACGATCTCCGGGGCTGCGGGGCTGCGCTTCTCGGCGATCCGGATCATCGGCCTCACCGAGGGAGCGTTTCCCGGCACGCTGCGCGAGGACGCAGTGCTGCCCTCGGAGCTGCGCCAGCGGCTGCCTCGGTATGCCATGCCGACAGATGATGACTATGCGACCGGGCGATTGCACGCGTTCGCTCGTGTCGTGAGGGGAGCGACCCGCCGTCTCGTATTGTCGGCGCCTCGTACGGCCGTCGATGGGAGCGAGCGCGAGCCGGCGGCTGTCTTCATCGAGGTTGCCGCCGCGCTGGGGCGCCCGAACGCGACCACCGGAGCACCAGCGAGCGTCGTGCCCACGCGGTTGGAGCTGGAGCGCGACGCGTTTCAGGTGGCTCGCGCCGATGCCACCGCGAGGATGCTCGCGTCGCCACTCTCTGCATCGTGCTGGCTGCGATCCGTTGCCTTCGTTGGCGAGGGGAGCGCGAGTCGCGAGATCCCGAGCGCGTGGGTTCGAACCATCGTGACGGATCCCGTCGAGATCCTTGCTCGGTCGTCGAACATGGATGGCGTGCTGGGGCCTGCGCCGCTGTCAGTGAGACCCCACGGGGTCTCCGCGGAACGGCCGGTGTCGGCATCGACACTGCGAATGCTGCTCACGTGTCCTCAGCGGTTCTTGCTCGAGCGCATGCTCGGGTTTCGGCCGCGGTCGCAACCGCCAGGAGCGGGTCGCGTGGATCGCTTGGATCCAGCCTTCTATGGGACGCTGGTTCACGCAGTCGCCGAGGCGTTCTCGCGCGAGCACGGCCGCGAGTTTGGTGCGCGAGAGCGCGACTTGTCGCACTGGATCGAGCTCGCCGATGCGGTCGCCTGTGCGACCTTCGATGCGTTCATCGAGCCGTACCCCTTGTTCGGTCGCGGCGCGGTCGAGCATGAGCGGCGTCGCCTACGACGCGACGTTCGGACCTTCATCGAGGAGGACTGGGATCATGGCAGGCCTCGGGCGTTTGTTGCCGTCGAGCAGCGATTCGGAGAGGCCCATCCGGTGTCGATTCCGACCGCGGCGGGGCCGCTGTTCGTGTCGGGTTGTATCGACCGGATCGATCTCGAGAACGGGCTCACCCTGGTGCGTGATCTGAAGACTGGTCGCGCGCGCCCGCGCGAGCGCGATCACAGCGACCCGGAGATCGAGCTCGACCTCCAGCTAGCCGTGTACGTCGCGGTCGTCCGCGGACTGGCAGCGGAGTGGTCGATTCCTGGCGATGTCGCCGCTGCGTACCTCTACGTCGATCCGCTGGCCGTGGTGAGAGAGCGCGCGTTTCGCGAGGATCGGGTCATGCTGCGGACGGTCAGCCAGCGTTGGTTCGACGTCGCGACCTCGCTGATTCGGGAACAGGCGTACGTTCAGACCCCAGATCGCGAAGACTGCGGGCGGTGCCCGTTCGAGGCAGTGTGTGGCGACGGAGTCGAGGCTACCTCGAGACGCCTTGCTGGCGCGCTCGGGACGCTCGGGGCATTCCGGGACCTGAAGTCATGAAGACGCGCGAGCAAGACGAGCGGGCACGCGCGGTCTGCGAGCGCGAGCGCAATGTCATCGTCGAGGCATCGGCGGGAACCGGCAAGACCAGTCTCGTCGTGGAGCGTCTGGTCGAGCTCGTCGCACCCACGGACGGACGAGAGCCGATCGCGCTCGAGCGCCTCGCCGCCATCACATTCACGCGCAAGGCCGCAGGGGAGCTGCGCGTGAGAGCTCGCCAGCGCATCCTCGAAGCGCTCGCAACACA
>JBQCJR010000833.1:0-14851 GCA_051952595.1 Kofleriaceae bacterium | reverse complement strand
AGCGCGAGCAGGCAGACCAGCGCGACCAGCCAGCGCCGCGCCACCGGGCGCGCGGCCCGCATCACCGGATGCATCCGGGGCCGAGCCGACCCGCCTTGTCGATGGCCGCCTTGCGCAGCTGGCCGCCGGTCGGCCCGTTGCCGAGCTTGTCGCGCAGCGCCTGGCCGTGGCCCGGTCCCACCACGTCGCGCAGGTACGCCACGTACTCGAACGTGTCGCTGTGCTCCTTGGTGTGGCACTGGGTGGCGCACAGGTCGGCGCGCGGCGCGCGGATCATCGTCGAGGGCTTCTCCTCGCCGCCCTTGAAGACGTGGAGCGAGCCCGGGCCGTGGCAGGTCTCGCACTGCACGTCGCGCAGCGCCTCGTTGTGCGTCAGGTCCGAGCCGCCCGGCTGCTCCCAGCCGGTCACGTGGCAGCCGATGCAGTCGAGGTCGAACTGCTGGCCGCGATCGACCAGGGTCTTCCACGCGCCGGCGTGGCGGGTCTTCGACCAGAACTCCACCGCGTCGGAGTGGCAGTCGTCGCACGCCGCGCTCCCGACGTACGCCGCCTGGCCCTTGAGCGTCGGGAACACCGGCCTGCCGGTGGCCGCCTTGACGTTGGCCTCGCCAGCCGCGCGGTAGAACGCGGTGACCTCGTCCTGCACCTCGGTGGAGCAGGCGAGGGTCTTGTTGATGCGCAGCTGCGCGAGCGTGAAGTAGTTGCCCTTCGCCGGGATCACCAGCGGCTGCTTGCGGAGCCGGTCGCGCTTGGCGGTCAGCTCGGCGACCTCGTCGCGCTTCTGGCGAACGAACGCCGGATCGGCGTCCTTGTCGCTGGCGAACCGGGCGAGATCCGCTTCGAGCGCGGCGATCTGCTTGTCGAGCGCGCCGAGCTGGATCTCGGCGGTCGCCGGGCCCACCGCGTCGACCAGCGGGCCGCCGTCGCCGCGCACCGTGACGTCGATCCGCGACACCACCTGGCCCCGGTTGGCCGGCACGATCAACCAGCCGTCGCCGACCTTCTGGGGCTCGATGTCGATGCGCTCCGGCTCCGGTGCCTCGAGTCCGAGCCCGGCCACCGCGAGGTCGATCCCGCCGATCTCGCGGACCAGCTTCGCGGCGTCCTTCTTCGACGGCGCCTGGACCAGGCCGACGATCACCGCCGCGCCTTGCTTCCTCAGCTCGGCGACCGCCGCCTTACCGGGCGCGACCGGATCGACCAGCGCCACCCCGGGCAGCGCCTCGGGGGCGATCACGCCGAACACGCCGACCTTGGCGCCGCCGGCGGTCAGCACCGCGGGCTGGACCTGCGGGATCTTCGCATCGCCCTTCGCATCCGGCGCCAGGTTCACCACGTGGCGCGGGATCCGCACCTCGCCGGGCCCCTTCGCGAGGTCGGCCGGGCCGAGCCCGACCGCGCTGACCTGCAGCTCGTCGCGATAGGTCTTGGCGAGCAGGTCGGCCTTCAGCTGCTCCTGCGCGTCCAGGTGCGGCGGGATCGGCGACTTCGAGTAGAGCAGGGACCCCGCGTCGACCACGAGGGTCGGCCCGGCGGCGCGCGCCTCCTCGATCACCTTGGCCGTCCGCGACAGATCCCCCAGCGGGTCGCTGGTGCAGCCGCAGGGGCCGATCTGCCCCCGGACCTCGGCCAGCGCAAACAGGGTAAACGTCGGCTTGGCGGGGCGGCCCAGCTCGCCGCTCGATCCCGGCCCGCCGCCGCCTTTCATCTCTGATTTCGAGGAACAAGCGGGGCCCGCGAGCGCGATCAGGAGCGCTCCGAGGCCCACACAGCTCCGAGGAACCCTCCGGAACATCGGAGACATGGCGGCTCCTATACCATGGTTGACAGGGGGTATATGCCTGGGTAGATTGCCGCGCTCTCGAGCCCGTACTCCAAGGATCTACATGTCTGTCGCGATTCGTTTCTCCCGCCAGGGCAAGAAGAAGTCTCCGTTCTACCGCATCGTGGCCGCCGACAAGCGGAAGGCCCGGGACGGTAAGTTCATCGAGCTCCTCGGCACCTACCATCCGATCACCAAGGTGTTGAAGCTCGACAGCGAGCGCTACGAGAAGTGGATCAAGGTCGGCGCGAAGCCGTCCGGGACGCTCGCTTCGATCGTCCGCCGCACCGCTCGCTCCGCTCCGAAGTCGGCGTGACCTAGATGCCGAGCGATCCCCAAGATCGTACGGACCGGGGCTCGGTCGTCGAGAGCCCGGATCTGGCGGAGCTCATCCGCTTCATGGCCGTCAACCTCGTGGATCGCCCGGACGAAGTCCGGGTCGAGCTCGTCGAGGAGCGGTCCGCCAATGTCTACGAGCTCGAGGTCGCCGAGGCGGACCTGGGCAAGGTCATCGGCCGCGGCGGCAAGACCGCCCGCGCGCTGCGCACGATCGTCCAGGTCGTCGCGCCGCGTTCGCGCAAGCGCACCCTCGTCGAGATCCTCGAATAACTCGACCGAGCGTGCGGTAACACGATGAGCGTGCGCGAGATCCCGACCCGGATCGAGATCGGCGGGATCGCGCGTGCGCACGGCATCCGCGGCGAGGTCGTGATCGTCACCCACGATCCGGACTCCGAGACCCTGGGCTCGGTCGAGTCGATCTGGATCGATGGCGTCGAGCGCCGGATCCTCGGCGCGCGCGACACCCAGCGCGGCTGGCTCGTCCAGCTCGCCGGGGTCGAGACTCGCAATGACGCCGAGGCGCTGCGCGGCAAGCCGGTCGAGGTCTCGCGCGAAGCGCTCGAGCTCGACGAGGACGACGTGATCCTGCACGACATGGTCGGCTGCAAGGTCGTGCTCGTCGATGGCACGCCGTGGGGCGAGATCGCCGCGATCGAGATCGCGCCGCTCCAGGATCGCCTCGTGATCCACGACGGCGAGATCGAGCGGATGCTGCCGCTGGTCGACGAGTTCGTGAAGCAGATCGACCTCGAGGCCGGGATCGTCACGGTCGACCCACCCGTGGGGTTGCCCGAGGGCAAGCGGTGAAGTTCTCGGTCGTCACGATCCTGCCCGAGCTGATCGAGCCCGCGCTGACCGCCGGCGTGGTGGGCCGCGCGCGCGAGGCCGGCACGATCTCCGTCGCCGCGATCAACCCGCGCGACTTCACCTCGGATCGCCACCGCACCGTCGATGACACGCCGTACGGCGGCGGCCCCGGCATGGTGATGAAGCCCGAGCCGCTGCTCGCCGCGATCGACCGCGCCGGGCCGGGCCACCGGATCTTGTTGACCCCGACCGGCGCGCCGCTGACCCAGGCCCGGGTCAAGCAGCTCGCCGCGCTCGAGCACCTCGTGCTGGTGTGTGGGCGCTACGAGGGCGTCGACGAGCGCGTGATCGAGGAGGCGATCGACGAGCAGATCTCGATCGGCGACTACGTGCTCTCCGGCGGCGAGCTGGGCGCGCTGGTGGTGATCGACGCGGTCGCGCGGCTGGTCCCCGGCGTGCTCGGCGATGCCAGCTCCGCCGAGGACGAATCGCACTCCGCCGGGCTGCTCGAGTACCCGCAGTACACGCGGCCGCTCCGGCACGGCGAGCGCGAGGTGCCGGCGATCCTGACCTCGGGCAACCACGCCGCGATCGCCGCGTGGCGCAAGCAGCAGGCGATGGAGCGCACCGCGCGCCGCCGGCCGGATCTGTGGGCGCGCTACGCCCCGCGCGCCGCGGATCGCAAGCTCGCGCCGCCCGCGCTCGCCGCGCGCACCCACCTCGCGCTCGTGCACCACCCGGTGTTCGATCGCACCGGCAAGATCGTCACCACCTCGCTCACCAACTTCGACATCCACGACCTCGCGCGCTCGACGATGACCTACGGCCTCGCGGCCTATCACATCGTCACGCCGGTGACCTCGCAGCGCGAGAAGGCGGCGCACATCGCCGGGCTGTGGCTCGAGGAGAACCCGTCGCGCAAGCCGCCCGCGACCGGCAGTCGAGCAGGCGCGCTCGCCCGGGTGCGCACCGCCGCGTCGGTCGAGCAGGTGATCTCCGAGCTCGATCAGGAGTACGGCAGATCCCCCCTGGTGGTCGCCACGTCGGCGCGTCCCGAGTCTTTTCCGGAGGCTCTGCGGCGCACCCCGAACGACCTCCTCGCAGAGGCCAGCTTCGACCCGGCGCCGCTGCTGATCCTGCTCGGGACCGGCTGGGGCCTGGCCGATCATTTGATTCCATCTGTTTCTCGCCTACTTACGCCGATCGAGGGCGCGTCGGACTGGAATCACCTCTCGGTCCGGAGCGCGGGAGCGATCCTCCTCGATCGTCTGTTTGGCAGACCCGCCGAAATACCTTCGAGCGGCCGACTTGACGACCCCCGCTGATCTCTGGCAGAACCCTGCGTCCAACCGGCTTTACCCGGGGGGCAGTTCACATGAGCGCGCAGCGGATCCTAGAATCGATCAATCAATCTCAACGCCGCCAGGCCCCGCTCCCCGAGTTCCGCCCCGGCGACTCGATCAAGGTGTGGGCGAAGATTCGCGAGGGTGAGAAGACCCGCCTCCAGGCCTTCGAGGGCGTGTGCATCCGCCGCGTCTCGAAGGGCACGGCGTCGACCTTCACCGTTCGCAAGATCTCGTACGGTGTCGGCGTCGAGCGAATCTTCCCGGACAACTCGCCGAACATCGACAAGGTGGAAGTGATCCAGCGCGGTCGCGTCCACCAGTCGCGGCTGTACTACCTGCGCGACCTGTCGGGCAAGGCTGCCCGCATCAAGGAGCGCGAGGGTAGCAACACGGCCGAGGTCGCTCAGGCGGCCGCGGCTCCGGCCGGCGAGGGCGGCGAGGCCGCTGTGGCCGACGCCGGCAAGAAGAAGAAGAAGGAAAAGAAGAAGTAGCTCCGACCGCGAAGCGGTCGGACACGCAGCGCACGGACCGAGCGAAGCTCGGCCGAGTTGCTGCTTGCCACAAGCGAGGACGTAGCTCCGGCCGCGACGCGGACGCCGGTACGCGCAGCAGACGGAGCCGAGCGACGCTCGGTCCAGCTACTTCGAGCTAGTTCTTCGAGCTACGAGCAGGAGCTGCCCTCGGGAGGAACGGGGAGGGCAGCCAGGTGGTGATCTGGAGGTCGCGATGGATGCCCCCGCTCCGAACACGATCGCGCTAGGCGCGCGCGCCGAAGAGGCTGCCGCGCGCCTGTTGCTCGACCGCGGCTATCGCATCGTCGAGCGCAACTACCGCTGCGCCTCGGGCGAGCTCGACCTGGTCGCCCGCGATGGCGACGTGCTCGTGTTCGTCGAGGTCCGCAGCCGCGCGGACGGCGAGCACGGCGAGGCCGCCGAGATGATCGACCGGCGCAAGCAGCGCCAGGTCTCGCGCGTGGCGGCGCACTACCTGGCCGCGCGCTGTCCGGCATTCGAACAGGCGCGGTTCGACGTCGTGGCGATCACCGGTGACCAGCTCGAGCTGATCCAGGACGCCTGGCGCCTCTGAGCGAGGCGCCGTTCCTCCACTCCCTTCCTACACCCACGATCTCGCGACGCCCACGCGCCGCGACGCGCTCACTTGCAGAGCGGGTACGAAGGGTTGCCGGAGCGACCCTCGAGGTTGCAGCAGGCGTTGTTCGCGTTGTTCGCGTCGCAGGCCGCCGGGACGCTCAGCTCGCCCGAGTCCGGGACGACCACGTAGTCCTTGCAGATGCAGAACTTGCGGCAGCAGAACGGGCCGACCGTCACCGCGACGCCGCACGTGAAGCCGGTGATGCACGGCGACTCGGGGACGCGCTCGCAGTCGTCGTCGCTGCTGCACTCGGCGGTGCACAGACCGCTGTTGCCGGTGGGGAACGCCGAGCCGGGCGGCAGCTCGCGCCCCTTCGGGACGCGAAGGCAGGTGCGCGTCACGCAGTCCAGCGACGGCGACGCGACGACGACTTCGGTCTCCTGGGGCGACTGGGTGCCGAGATCGCAGATGCGACCGACGGGTTCCCCGCTGCACGCGACGAGGGCCATGAACAGCACGACGTGAGGGGTTCGAATCATCGCAGGGCCGATATTCATGAACACTGAATGCCAAGTCAAGCGAACGCCTGGATTCAAACTCTCTCGGCGACTTCGATTCTGGCAGTGGGCCACCATCGAGTTGGTAGGCCACCTCGCATGGATCCCTCTCGGAGATCGCTTCGCTCGTCGAGAACGGCGGGCGCACCGCGCGATTCGTGCAACCGCGTGCGCATGCGCGTGTCTAGCCTCGCCGCCGGCGTGCCATCAGGGTGTGCCTCAGGCTTGAAGACTCGCTGCCTTGACATTTCTCACTGCGCGCGTCGATGATTCGAGCGCTTAACCGGAGGGCGGGCTGGCCCCGCTCTGACTTCGGAGGAACTTGATGCGGTTGCTCACTCGATCGTTCACTCAAACGTCGCTGGCCGCGCTCGCCACGCTCACCATGCTCGGGTCCTCCGCGCTCGCGCAGCCCAAGGGTGGCAAGGGCGACCTCGAGATGGATCCCGACAACGTCTCGTCGTCTCCGCCGTCGAAGACGCTCGAGCGAGCGATCAAGCTCTACGACAAGGAAGACTTCTTCTCCGCCTCGATCGAGCTGAAGAAGGTGCTCGACGGCGAGAGCGGCGACGACGCGAAGAACAAGCAGCGCGCCGAGTTCTTCATGGGCAAGACGCTGTTCAACATGGGCAAGAACGCGAAGCCGGCGTGGGGCTTCTATGCGGCCTCGCTCGCGTACTTCGACAAGATCGTCCAGGCCGGCGACGCGCACACCTATCACGGCGCGGCGCTCAAGTGGCTCGCGGCGCTCTCGCGCGTGCTGCCCGAGACCTCGGGCATCCTCGAGAAGATCGGCACGTATGACGCCGCCGCGCTCGAGGATCCGTCGCTCGCCTCGGTGCGCGACGAGCTCTACTTCCTGCTCGGCCGCCACTACTACCGCCGCGGCCAGGACGGCGACTTCGAGAAGTCGATCGGGCTGTTCCAGAAGGTCTCGCGGCAGAGCGAGTTCTTCATCAGGGCCAAGTTCTTCGAGGGCGTCACGTACGTCCGCAAGTACGAGGGTCGCCCGGCCGTCGATGCCTTCAAGGAGATCCTGATCATCGGCGCCGAGCAGCCGAAGCAGTACAAGGCCGACGACATCGCGAACTACAACGAGCTCGCGCAGCTCCAGATGGCGCGCGTGTTCTACTCGACGCAGCAGTTCGACACGTCGATCAAGTACTTCGAGAAGCTCGACCAGAACTCGGCCGACTGGGCGAACTCGCTGTTCGAGGCGTCGTGGGCGTACTACATGAAGACGCTCAACTCGAAGGCGCTCGGCAACATCCACACGCTCAACGCGCCGTACTTCGAGAACCAGTTCTTCCCGGAGTCGCTGCTCCTCAAGAGCGTCATCTACTTCAACTACTGCCTCTACGATCAGGCCGAAGAGGCGATCCAGGACTACAACGACAAGTACGGTCCGCTGCGCAAGAACCTCGAGGAGATCGTCGCCAAGTACGACGACAACGCCGACTTCTACGAGTACGTGAAGAAGGTGAAGGCCGGGAAGGCCGGCCTCGATCCGCTCACCCAGCGCCTGGTGATGAGCGTGCTCAACGACAAGACGCTGCTCAAGACGTTCGCGTGGGTCGACGAGCTCAACAACGAGCTCGCCAAGCTGCAGAAGAGCGACAAGGCCTGGCAGACCACGCAGGTCGCCGCCGAGGTGCTCCAGGAGCTCACGGTCCAGCAGTCGGTCGCTTCGGCGGACGCCGGCAAGGTCGCTCGCGATCGCGTCGATCGGCTCTCGCGCGAGCTCGGCGCGCTGTCGCGCGACGGCAGCAAGATCCGCTACGAGATCCTGAACTCCAAGGCCGAGAAGATGACGGCCGAGGCGCTCAAGGTCGGCCGCGTCGCCGGTGGCACCCGCGAGGAGCCGATCATCGTCGACGACGAGCACTTCCAGTGGAAGTTCAACGGCGAGTACTGGAAGGACGAGCTGGGTTACTACCGGTTCAAGATCCGGTCGCGCTGCCCCAAGAAGTGATCGGGAGTTAGCAGGTGAAAGTGAGCCCAGGCCGCCGCCCAGGGCTCGCGGTTTTTTCGGCAATGACAAACCCGTGACGACCTGCCTGTCGCGGTTGGCTAGTGTTCGAATCGAGTCCTCCCCGGAGAAGGGAAACGAGAATGACCAGAATCAAGCTCGCGCTGCTCGGAGTCGCCCTCGCGACCTCGTCCGCGTCCGCCCAGGCCCCCAAGGCGAAATACACGCGCACGCAGGACGTCAAGATCAACGTCAAGCTCTCGGATCGCGTCAAGCCGCTCACGCCAAAGGCCCAGGATCCGAAGGAGCAGAAGCCGGACCTGAGCGCGGATCAGGTGATGTCGATCGAGGGTCTCGTCGGCAACATCCGTGGAGAGCAGGAGCAGATCCTCACCCAGCTCATCCAGGACACGCCTGACCGCGACGTCGACGAGAAGAGCGACTACTACTTCCGCCTCGGCGAGCTGTACGCCAAGCAGCAGCGGTTCTGGCGCCTCAAGAGCGTCGAGCTCCAGATCCAGGCCGACGCGAACAAGAACCCGAAGGCCAAGCAGGAGGCCGCGAGCGCCGCGCAGAAGGCCAAGGACTACCTGCTCAAGGCGGTGCGGACCTACAAGTCCCTCACGGACAACGAGGCGTTCCGCAACTTCCCGAAGATGGACATGGCGCTGTTCTACTACGGGTACACGCTGCAGGGCGGCAAGTACATGGACGAGGCCCGCAAGGTCTACGACAAGCTGCTCAAGAACTACCCCAGCTCGAAGTACGTGCCCGAGGCGCACCTCGCGTTCGCCGACTACTTCTTCGAGAAGGGCGAGCTCGCGAACGCCGAGAGCCGCTACAAGATGGTCCTCAAGTTCCCGAAGTCGTCGGCGTACTGGTACGCGATGTACAAGATGGGCTGGATCCATCTCAACCTGCAGCGGTTCCAGGACGCGCTCGAGACGTTCTTCCAGGTCGCGCAGGCGACCAAGAACGACAAGAAGCAGGAGATCCTGAACCGCGCTTCGAAGAAGGATTTCGTCCGCGCCTACGCCGAGATCGGCAAGGCCGACAAGGCGTACCCGGCGTTCCAGCGCGTCGATAACAAGTACGCGTTCGACATGCTGCAGATCCTGGCCGACCTCTACCTGGAGCAGGGCAAGAGCGACAAGGCGATCTACGTCTACCAGGAGCTGATGAAGACCCAGCCGACGAACAAGAACGTCTGCTTGTGGCAGTACAACATCTCGCACGCGATGCTCTCGATGCCCGGCGCGAGCAACGCCGACAAGATCCGCGAGATCGAGAACCTCGTCCGCCTGTACGGCGCGCTCAAGCCGAAGAAGGTGCTGCCGGCCGCCGAGGCGCAGGAGTGCCACGACAACGCCGCCGCGATGTCCGGCGAGCTCGCCCGCGCGTACCACTCCGAGTCGTCGAAGACCAAGAACCCGGAGACGCTCGCGTACGCCGAGAAGCTCTACAAGGTCTACCTCGACGTGTTCCCCGACGCGGAGGACTACCCGCAGACCCAGTACTTCTACGCCGAGCTGATCTGGTCGCGCGCCGAGACGGAGAAGAACCCGCGGCTGCAGACCGAGATGTGGGAGAACGCGGCGGTCGCGTTCACCGACGTGGTGAAGGGCGGCAAGCTCGACGCGAAGATGACCAAGGAGGCCGCGTACGCCGCGGTGCTCGGGTGGAAGAACGCGCTCAACGTCGACCCGCGGATCAAGCAGCAGGTCGGTGAGATCGACGACAAGGAGTACGAGAAGGTCCCGGAGCCGAAGGTGATCCCTCCGCGCGAGGAGAAGATGATCTCGGCCTTCGATATCTACATCACGTACATCAAGGACCCGAAGGACGAGGACCTCGTGGCGATGAAGTTCACGAAGGCCAACACCTATCGGCGCTATAACCACTTCGATAAGGCGATCCCGCTGTTCCTGGACATCCTGGACAAGCACCGCCAGCACGAGGCCGCCGGCTTCGCCGCGAACCTGCTGCTCGATACGTACAACCGGGCGCAGAAGTACGACGACATGCTCGCGCTCGCCGACAAGCTCGAGCAGGACAAGAAGTTCCTCGAGGGCAAGGAAGAGCTCGCCGAGGCGCTCGGCCGGATCAAGGCGCAGTCGATGCGCAAGAAGGCGGAGCGGCTCGAGAAGGAAGCCAAGGAAACCAAGGACTTCTCGAAGTACGTGGCGTGCGGCCAGGCCTACTTCGACATCTACAACCGCAACCCGGAAGCGAAGGAGAACGACGAGGTCCTCTACAACGCGCTGGTCTGCTACCAGGAGGGCAAGTCGATCGGCGCCGCGATCCTGACGTACCAGACGATGCAGCGCTACTACGCGGGCTCGAAGCTGATGGCGCGCGCCACCGGCCGGATCGGCAAGGCGTACGGCGACGTCGCGTTCTACGACAAGGCGGCCGAGAAGCTCGAGGAGTACGCGAAGAAGTACGCCGGCGAGAAGGACGCGTACGACGCGATGAGCGACGCGGTGTTCTATCGCAAGGGCATCGGCGACGACCAGAAGGCGATCGACAACACCCGGTTCTTCATCAAGACGTTCGGCCCGAAGAAGCCGGCCGAGGCGGCCAACGCGATGTTCTCGCTGACCACGGTCTACGAGAAGCAGGGCGACGGCGACGCGGTGATCAAGCACCTCCGCGACTACCTCCGCCAGTACGGCGACAAGGGCGGGGCGGACCGCAAGGTCATCGCCTACGCCAAGATCGGCCAGACGCTGTGGGCGCAGAGCTGCCCGGTCAAGCTCGTCGATGGCTCGTGCGTGAAGATCACCCGCGAGCGCGCGATCAGCACCAAGAAGCAGAAGCGCCGCAAGGGCACCGAGCAGCCGACGCAGTGCGGCCCGGAGTCGAAGATCAAGCTGACCGTCGTCCCGCGCGACGAGCGCAAGCTCAAGGATTCGCTCGCGGCGTTCGCGGCGGCGGCCAAGGAGTTCGAGAAGACCGGCGGCAAGACCGGCGGTGACGAGGGCGGCGCGCGCTACTACTACGCGCAGGCCAAGTTCGCCGAGGCCGACAAGGACTTCGAGTCGTACCTCTCGCTCCGGTTCCCGGCGAACCTGAACTTCGATCCGGATCCGGCCAAGAAGGCGATCAAGGAGAAGAGCCTCAAGCGGTTCAACGACTGGGTCTCCGAGAAGAACAAGATCGGTGGCTCGGCGACGGCGAAGTACACGAACATCCTCAACAACGTGAAGGACGCGGCGACGTCGATCTCCGCGGCCGCTCGCGTCGCCCAGATCTCGCAGAACCTGTCGGACGCGCTGTTCACCGCGGAGATCCCGCAGGACGTGCGCACCGGCGAGTTCGCCGACGAGAAGGTCGAGGCGTTCTGCGACAAGATGACCGAGATCGCCGAGCCGCTCGATAACCGCGCGCTCGAGGGTTACGGCGTGTGCCTCGATCAGTCGACCAAGCTGGGCTGGTTCAGCGACTGGTCGAAGCTGTGCGAGCGCGAGCTCGGCCAGATCAAGCCGGAGGAGTACCCGACGGCATCCGAGCTCCGCGGCAAGCCGGAGCAGGTCGCGCCGATCGTCACGGTCGAGGCGCCGATCAAGCTCGAGTAACCAGGCTCGAGTTCCCCTCCGCTTCCCCGGCACTCACGCACAGGAGATACCCAATGCGTACGATTCAGCTTCTCTCGAGCGCGGCCCTGACCGCCCTCGTTGCATGCGGTGGCGCGAAGGCCAGCTCGGGCCTCGGCAAGGGCAAGGACGTCCCGCCACCTCCCCCCAGCGTCTCGGCCTCCGGCGGCACCGGCGGCCAGGAGCAGCAGCGCGAGATCTCGCAGGACGAGCGCAAGGACTACGAGGGCGCGCACGCGTTCTTCCTGCAGAACGACAAGGGCTCGTGGAGCGAGTCGGCCTGCCGCCAGGCGGCCGATCGCTTCGCCTCGGTCGTCCGCGCCCACGCCCAGATGGTCGAGGCGCAGTACATGGCCGGCCTCTCGTACCAGCGCTGCAACCTCGACGGTGACGCCGAGCGGGCGTACCAGGCCGCGGTCAAGATCAAGCCGCACGGCCAGTCGCTGTCGAACCTCGGCGAAATCTACTTCCGCGCCGGCAAGCTCGATGGCGCGAAGCAGTACTGGGAGAGCGCGATCAAGGCGAACGGCAAGCTCGTCGGCGCCCGGATCGGCCTCGCGACGCTCGAGCTCGAGCAGATGCGCAAGCTGGTGTCGCACTCCCCCGAGTGGAAGAAGCTCGAGGAGGACGCGAAGTTCCAGCTGTCGAGCGCGCTCGGCGTCGACTCGGACAACGTGCAGGCCTACACGGTGTACGGCCTGGTCTACATGGAGGGGTTCCAGAAGAACAAGAACCGCCTCGACCTCGCCAAGCTGCTGCTCGACGAGGCCAAGAAGCGCAACGAGAAGTTCGCCGACCTCCAGAACGCGTACGGTCTGTACTACATGTACCGCAACGCGCTGTCCGAGGCGCTCCAGCACTTCATGGCGGCGGTCGAGCTCAAGCCGGGCTTCATCGAGGCGCGCATGAACGTGGGGCTCACCACCCTCGGGTTCCGCAAGTACGACACCGCGAAGGAGCAGTTCACCCAGGTGATCTCGCTCGCGCCCAAGAACTACGACGCGGTGATCGGCCTCGGGAACGCGCTGCGCGGGCTCAAGGACTTCGACGGCGCCGAGGCGCAGTTCAAGAAGGCCCAGCAGATCGACAGCAAGCGCGGCGACGCCTATTACAACCTGGGCGTGCTGTACAAGGACTTCCGCGCCACCAAGCAGGAGACCCAGCAGTCGATCGCGACCTACAAGACCGCGAAGCAGTACTTCCAGGACTTCCTGGGCAAGCAGGGCGACGAGAAGGACAAGGCCGAGGCCAAGGAGCAGGTCACGCTGATCGACAAGACGGTCAAGCAGACCGAGCAGTTCCTCCAGAACATGGCCAACCAGCCGAAGGCGCCGCCGGCTCCCGCCGCCCCGGCGGCCCCGGCCCCGCCGGCGAAGCAGTAAGTTGCTGAAATGACGCGGCTCGTGTCCTGCAACACGAGCCGCGTTTTCGTGTCCGTTGAATCTCGAAGTTTTTGGAAAGAATCTTGGAACCAGGAACCAGCCCCGTTGTCCGAGGCTCCGTGCGAACGGAACTCTGCAACGCGGCCCAGCTCAAAGGGTCGACCATGCGGAAACTGTTCAGCGCACTCGTTCTCGTTCTGTTCGTCGGTGGCACCGCGGTCGCGCAGCCTGCCAAGGGCGGCGCGAAGGAAGCCGCGGGGGCCGGCAAGGTCAAGGTCTATGACTTCTCTGGCGACACGATCGAGGGCGACCTGGTCAAGCCGGAGGGTTCGACCGTCGACGCTCGCGACTTCGCCAAGCAGTCCTCTCTGATTCGCATCCGCAAGGACTTCATCCCCGAGATCATCAAGTCGGCCGAGGACCTGTAGGCAACGCGGCGCCGCTCTCTCGCGGCGCTCTGGTTGCCTTCCCCGGCCAGAGTTCACCATTCTCCACCCGGAGATCTTTCATGGCTGGCGCAAAGGCACCCCTCACATTCCGCATCTTCAAAGGCGACCAGCTGATCCGCGAGGAGCGGCTGAGCCTCTCGGTCATCAAGCTCGGCAAGGTGCCCTCCGCGCACCTGAAGCTGGATGACGAGACGGTGAGTCGCATGCACGCGATCATCGAGGTCAACGGCCCCGGTGACGTGAGCATCATCGACCTCGGCTCGACGAAGGGCACCTTCGTCAACGGCCAGAAGGTCAACAAGGCCAAGCTCCAGTCGGGAGACACGATCGTGGTCGGCGAGACCCGCATCGAGCTCGCGATCGGAGTCGGCGAGGAAGACGAGCCGACCAAGGTCAACACCGCCGCGGTTCCGCCGGCCGACGTGATCGCGTCGACGCCGCGCCCGCCGGTCGGTGCGCCCGCCGCGCCGCCCCCGGCGCCGGCCGCTCGCGTGGCGCCGCCCGCGCCGCCCGCGCCGCAGTCCTTCGCGATCGCCACGCCGGCGCCCGCGCCGCAGGTTCCGGCGGTCCGCCCGCCGCCCGGTGTTCCGGGTGGCGCGCCGCTCTTCGGCACCCCGATGGCCCCGCCGGCCGGGTTCCAGGCCGCGATGGCCGAGTCGGTCGACGAGGTCGGCGGCACGCGCGCCGTCGAAGTCGCCGCGATGCTCGGCGACTCGGTCATCAACGTGAAGCACTGCCTCGATCCGCGCTCCGGCAAGGTCACTCCGGCGACCTACACGCTGTTCGCGATCGGTATCGCCGCGGCGATCGCGGCGGGCTTCTCGTTCTTCACCTCGGTCGGCAACGCCGCCTACAACAAGGGCGGCCTCGACGAGTGGACCCAGAAGTACAAGCGCCCGTCGTACGCGTTCCGTCCGCGGATGCTGTCGCAGGGCTACGACTGGATCGCGTTCGGCGGGTTCGCGCTGGCGATCGCGTCGATGACCGCCGGCCTCGCGCGGATGCGCTCCGAGAAGCGCAGCCCGTACTACCGGATCGGCACCGCGCCGGGCGTCGAGTTCGCGACCGAGAACGCGCCGGCCCCGGACTTCCCGCTGGTCGCGCCTCACGGCGATGACTTCGCGTTCAACTTCTCGCCGAACATGGAAGGCGAGATGATCGTCGGCGGCCAGTCGACGTCGCTCGCGGAGCTGGCTTCGCAGGGCCGCACCACGATCTCGCCGATCCCGGCCAACGCGAAGATCCGCGTCCGCGCCGGCAAGACCACGTTCCTGGTCTCGGCCGTCCCGCAGCCGCGCCGCCAGGCGGCCGCGCTGTTCGCGGCGCTCGAGAGCCGCGTGCTCGTCTACTTCGCCGGCTCGCTCGCCGCGCACCTCGGGTTCTGGTTGATCCTCCAGCAGATTCCGGTCGAGGACAGCGGTGCTTCGGTCGATCTCGCCTCGCTCGAGGACACCGGCACGCGCACCAACGCGGCCGCGCAGGACGATCC
>JBQCJR010000832.1:0-4000 GCA_051952595.1 Kofleriaceae bacterium | reverse complement strand
GCTTCGAGCGCCGGGATCCGCGGCGCGAGCGCCGATTGACACCATTGCCGGATCACCCCGGCCACCAGCTGCGTTTGCTCGTCCAGGGCGAACATGGCCCCATCGTACGCGCGAACCTGCGTGCCGTGGCCCGTGCAATCGGCCACCGCATGATCGCGGTGACGCGCTCCCGCCGCTATCGCAGCGCCGGCGGACAGATCGCGCTGTAACCGATGATGTGGCGGAGCGCGATCGAGGTGCTCTGGAGCCGCATGCCAATGAACGGACCGCCGTGCCGCGGCGGCACCTGCACCGAGAGCAAGTCCCGGAGCGTTCCGTCGGTGATCGTCACCGCGCACACCGAGGAGGGCGTCCAGCTCAGCGTGAACAGACTCTGGACGTAGTGGAAGATCTGGGTCCCGCGCGCGCTCGCACCGTTCGTCATCCCGTCGTTGTAGTCGCGCACCACCAGGAACGCCTGGCCGGGGGAATCCGAGAGCACGCCGCACGCCTGACCGGAGACCTGCTCGACGGGGACGTCGTCCAGGCCCGTCACGATCTCCACCGCGTTCAGGTCGAGCTCGTTGCCGCCGGTCACCGCGAGCTTGACCTCGACGTGCGCCGCATCGATCCGCCCCCTGTAGCGGAGCAACGAGTTGGTCGTGCTCGGCGGCGAGCACAGCGCGGCCTCGCCGAGATAGCAGGTGCCGTTCTCCCAGCCCGGGCCGCTCCAGCGGTCGCGCTCGAGGGGGCGCTGGTCGTCGAAGAAGTCGAACAGCGCGATGCAATCCGGCTGGCCGGCGTTCGCGTTCGGATCACACGCGTTGCCGACGCCGTCCCCATCATCGTCGCCGCCGCCGTTCCCGATGATGTGTGGACACGGGTCGACGTCGTTCTCCATCCCGTCGCCGTCGTAGTCACCCGGCGCGATGTAGACCGGGCCGTGGCCGGGCGGGGCATCGTGCTCCGCGCCGTCTACATGGCTCGCGTCGGCCGGTGCGCTTTCGATCGAGAACACCAGGTTGCAGCCGGTCGCGAGGACCACGGCGAGGAAACAGCACAGCGCGCGCACTGGCCCTCATCGTATCGCGATCGCGCGCGGCGTGGCGGATCAGCGCACCAGCTCGGCGATCGCCGAGGCGACCTCGGCGACGCGCTGGCCGGTCGTATCGATCGCGTGATCCGCGCGCGCGTACAGCTTCTCTCGCGCGGTCAGCAGCGCGCGCAGCTCGGCGAACGCGTGTGGGCTGTCCGCCATCGGGCGCTGATCGCCCTGCGCGACCACGCGGTTCCAGTGGTCCTCGGCGCGCGCGCGCAGCCAGACCGTCTGGCACCGCGCGCGCAGCAGCGCGTAGTTGGTCGGATCGTTCACGATCGAGCCGCCGGTCGCGACCACCATCGGCGACGGCTCGGCGAGCAGCCGGGTCAGCACCTCGCGCTCGATCCGGCGGTAGTACGCCTCGCCGTGCACCGCGAACACCTCGCCGAGCGGCAGCCCCGCCGCCTCCTCGATCTGCTGATCCAGCTCGACGAACGCGACCCCCAGCTGCTTGGCGAGCGCCTCGCCCACCGCCGACTTGCCCGCGCCTCGCACGCCGAGCAACGCGATCGGGCGGACCCCCGGTGGCGCATCGGCCGCGGCGAGCAGCGCCGATGGCGTGGTGCCGAGGCTGTGCGCGACCTCGGCGAACCGGCGCAGCGAGATGTTGCCCTCGCCCGCCTCGAGCTGGGCGAGGAACCGCTCGGAGACCCCGCTGTGCTCCGCCAGCTCGCGGCGCGACCAGCCGCGGCGCTCGCGATGGCTGCGCACCGTGGCGCCGACCGCCTCGAGGTAGCTCGGCATGATGTGAAGTATAGTGCATCAAGATGCCTGGTGACAGGCATTAAATTGCTTGGTACTCGATCCACATGGATCCGACGCGCTTCGAGACCCACCCCAGTCGCTACAAGCACTGGAAGCTCACGGTGACCGGCGACACCGCCACGCTGGTGATGGCGGTCGACGGCGACCACCCGCATCGCCCCGGCTACGAGCTCAAGCTCAACTCGTACGACCTGTCGGTCGACATCGAGCTCGCGGACGCGATCCAGCGGCTGCGCTTCGAGCACCCCGAGGTCAAGGCGCTCGTGATCACCGCGGATCTCGATCGCGTGTTCTGCTCGGGCGCGAACATCTACATGCTCGGGCTGTCGACCCACTCGTTCAAGGTGAACTTCTGCAAGTTCACCAACGAGACCCGGCTCTACCTCGAGGACGCCGCGGCGAACAGCGGGCTCGGCACGCTGAGCGCGTGCAAGGGCACCACCGCGGGCGGCGGGTACGAGCTCGCGCTCGCGTGCGACGAGGTGATGCTGGTCGACGACGGCAACTCCGCCGTGTCGTTCCCCGAGACCCCGCTGCTCGCGGTGCTCCCCGGGACCGGCGGGCTCACCCGGCTCGTCGACAAGCGCAAGGTTCGCCGCGATCGCGCCGACGTGTTCTGCACCACCGCCGAGGGCATCAAGGGCAAGCGCGCGAAGGAGTGGGGCCTCGTCGATCACGTCGTGTCGCGCAGCGCGTGGGACAAGGCGGTCGCCGACCGCGCCGCCGCGATCGCCGCGCGCCAGACCGTGACCCGCGGCCCCGCGATCCAGCTGTCGCCGCTCGATCCGAAGATCACCACGAGCTCGTTCGAGTACCGGTTCGTGTCGCTCGCGTTCGATGCCGCCGCGCGCACCGCGAGCCTGGTGGTCACCGGCCCCGACGCCGCCGAGGAACCGGATCAGGTCGTCGCGGCGGGCGGCGAGCCGTGGAGCCTGCGCGCGTTCCGCGAGCTCGACGACGCGCTGCTCCGGCTGCGCTTCGATCTGCCCGAGATCGGCATGGTCACCGTGCGCACCCGCGGCACCGCGGCGCACGTGCTCGCCGCCGACGAGGCGCTCGCGAAGTCGAGCTCCGGGTTCGCGCGCGAGGTGCGCCTGCTCCAGCGCCGCGTGCTCAAGCGGTTCGACAACACCGCGCGCAGCTTCTACGCCGTGGCCGACGCCGCCGATAGCTGCTTCGCCGGCGTGCTGCTCGAGCTCGCGCTCGGCGCCGACCGGTTCTACATGCTGATCGATGGCGACGAGCAGATCGCCGTGCACACCTCGGTGGCCAACGCCGGGTTCATGACCACGTCGAGCGGGCTGTCGCGGCTCGACGCGCGGTTCTACGGCGAGCCCGCGCGGACCGGCAAGGTGCTCGCGCGTGGCGCCGAGGGCGCGATCGCCTCGGAGGAGGCCGAGCAGCTCGGCCTCGCGACGATCGCCGCCGACGACATCGACTTCCCCGACGAGCTGCGGATCGCGATCGAGGAGCGCGCGTCGCTCTCGCCCGATGCGCTCACCGGGATGGAGGCGTCGCTGCGGTTCGTCGGTCCCGAGACCCTCGAGACCAAGATCTTCGGCCGCCTGTCGGCCTGGCAGAACTGGATCTTCACCCGCGCCAACTCGACCGGCGAGCACGGCGCGCTCACCCTGTACGGCCAGCCCGAGCGGCCGCAGTTCCAGTGGAAGCGAACCTAGGAGGGACGTCATGACCGCCGTGCTCACCGACGAAAAGATCCCGAACAACGTCAACCTGTCGAGCGACAAGCGCCTGCAGCGCGCGCTCGAGGCGTGGCAGCCGCAGTTCATCGACTGGTGGAAGCAGATGGGCCCGGTCGGCTGGCAGGAGCGCGACATCTTCCTGCGCACCGCGGTGTCCGTGCAGGCCGATGGCTGGGCGCACTTCGACTACGTCAAGATGCCCGACTACCGCTGGGGCATCTTCCTCGAGCCGCTCGACGCCGAGCGCAAGGTCGGCTTCGGCGACCACTTCGGCGAGCCGGCGTGGCAGGAGGTGCCGGGCGAGATGCGCAACATGCTCCGGCGCATCATCGTGACCCAGGGCGACACCGAGCCGGCGTCCGTTGAGCAGCAGAGGCACCTCGGGCTGACCGCGCCGTCGCTGTACGACCTGCGCAATCTCTTCCAGGTGAACGTGGAGGAGGGCCGGCACCTG